>NZ_CP089746.1:7293340-7605007 GCF_029541745.1 Streptomyces sp. LX-29
TGCGCGAGGAACTGGGCGGTCCCGCCGCCGAGCAGGGCGCCGACCAGCGGCCCCACCAGGCGGCCGCCGACGACGACCTGATCGCGGTCATCGGCATGAGCTGCCGGCTCCCCGGCGGCGTGTCCTCACCGGAGGACCTGTGGCGGCTGGTCGCCGACGGCACGGACGCCATCTCGCCGTTCCCGGAGGACCGCGGCTGGCGGATCGACCCCGGCGCGGACCACGTCCGCGCGGGCGGCTTCCTGGCCGACGCCGCCGACTTCGACGCGGGCTTCTTCCGCGTCAGCCCGCGCGAGGCCCTGTCGATGGACCCGCAGCAGCGGCTGGTGCTGGAGGTGGCCTGGGAGGCACTGGAGCGGGCCGGCCAGGATCCGGCGGCGCTGCGCCGGACCCGGACGGCGGTCTTCATGGGCGCCATGAGCCAGGACTACCTCCCGCGCCTGCACGAGGTGGACGACGAGCTCGGCGGGCACGCCCTGACCGGGGGCCACACCAGCGTGGTGTCCGGCCGTATCGCCTACACCCTGGGCCTTGAGGGACCGGCGGTGAGCGTCGACACGGCGTGTTCGTCGTCGCTGGTGGCGATGCACCTGGCGGCCCAGTCGCTGCGGTCGGGAGACTGCTCCCTGGCGCTGGCGGGCGGCGTGACCGTGATGTCGACGCCCGGCATGTTCGTCGAGTTCGCCCGGCAGAACGGGCTGTCGGCCGACGGTCGCTGCAAGGCGTTCGCCGACGCGGCCGACGGCACCGGCTGGTCCGAGGGCGTGGGTGTGCTGGTGCTGGAACGGCTGTCGGACGCGCGACGCAACGGCCACCGGGTGCTGGCGGTGCTGCGCGGCTCGGCGATCAACCAGGACGGCGAGAGCAACGGACTCACCGCCCCCAACGGCCCGTCGCAGGAGCGGGTGATCCGGCAGGCCCTGGCGAGCGCGGGTCTGTCCGCGGCGGATGTCGACGCGGTCGAGGCGCACGGCACCGGCACCACCCTCGGCGATCCGATCGAGGCCCAGGCGCTGCTGACGACGTACGGGCAGGACCGTGAGCGTCCGCTGTGGCTCGGGTCGGTGAAGTCCAACATCGGGCACACCCAGGCCGCGGCGGGCGCCGCCGGAGTGATCAAGATGATCATGGCCATGCGCCATGGTGTCCTGCCGCGGACGCTGCACGTCGACGAGCCGTCGCGGCACGTCGACTGGTCGTCGGGCGCGGTGGAGCTGCTGACCGAGCGGCAGGCGTGGCCGGTGGCCGATCGGCCGCGCCGGGCCGGCGTCTCGTCGTTCGGGATCAGCGGCACCAACGCGCATGTGATCCTCGAACAGGGCGACCTCGACGAGCCCGAGGACCAGACCCCTCACGAGGACCCCCAGGCCACTGACGAGGGCCGGGCCGGGCACGCGTCGCCCGAGGAGCCGGCCGGCGTCGTGCCGTGGCTGGTGTCGGGACGCGGCGCGTCCGCGCTGACGCGTCAGGCACAGCGCCTGTGGGCGGCGGTCTCCGACGAGCGGGCCCCCCGGGCGGGCGATGTGGCGCTGACGCTGGCCACCGGACGTACGGCCTTCGACCACCGCGCGGTGGTGCTGGGCTCCGGGCGGGCGGAGCTGCTCTCCGGCCTGGAGGCGCTGTCCCGGGGCGACCGGGCGCAGGGCGTGATCGTGGGCGGCGGGGCGACCGCCGCGACCGACGTCGGCGTGCTGTTCTCCGGACAGGGCAGCCAGCGGCTCGGCATGAGCCGGGACCTGGTGCGGACCTTCCCGGTGTTCGCCGAGGCATGGCGCGAGGTCTGCGCCGCGCTCGACCCGCTGCTGGAGCACTCGATCGACGACGTGGTGGCGGCCGAGCCCGGCTCGGAGCCGGCGCGGCTGCTCGACGAGACGGCGATGACGCAGCCCGCGCTCTTCGCGTTCGAGGTGGCGGCGTTCCGGCTGCTGGAATCCCTGGGGATCGCGCCCGCGGTCCTGGTCGGGCACTCGATCGGCGAACTGGCCGCCGCGCACGTGGCGGGGGTGTTCTCGCTCGCCGACGCGGCCCGTCTGGTCGCCGCCCGCGGCCGGCTGATGCAGGCCCTGCCGCGCGGCGGGGCGATGGTGGCGGTCCAGGCCGACGAGGAGGAGGTCCGCGGCGCGCTCGACGGCCACGGCGACTCCGCCTCGATCGCTGCGGTGAACGGCCCCACCTCCGTGGTGATCTCCGGTGCCGAGGACGTGGTCCTGCGGATCGAGTCGACGCTCGCCGGCGAGGGCCGCAAGACGAAGCGGCTCCGGGTCTCGCACGCGTTCCACTCGCCGCTGATGGAGCCGATGCTGGAGGAGTTCCGGCGGGTGGCGGGGTCCGTGACGTACGCGGCGCCGCGCATCCCGGTGGTCTCCAACGTCACCGGCGACCTGGCCGAGGACGGCGCGCTGGAGCAGCCGGAGTACTGGGTGCGGCACGTACGGGAGGCCGTACGGTTCGGCGACGGCGTGCGCGCCGCGGTGGCGGCCGGCGCCGAGGCCCTGGTCGAGGCCGGCCCCGACGGGGTCCTCACCGCCATGGCCCAGGAGGCCCTGGCCGAGTCGGCACCGGACCTGCCCGTGGTCGCGATCGTCCGCAAGGACCGGTCCGAGTCGCGTGCGGTGGCCGAGGCGCTGGCGCGGCTGCACGTCGCGGGCGTCCCGATCGACTGGCGGTCGTATCTCACCGCCCTCGGCGTCTCCGGACGCCAGGTCGAGCTGCCCACCTACGCCTTCGAACGGCAGCGGTACTGGGCGGAGCCCGCGCGACCGCAGGGCGACGTCGGCGGCGCGGGGCTCGCCGCGATCGAGCACCCGTTCCTCGCCGCCGCCACCGACCTCGCCGTCGGCGACCAGCTGGTCTTCAGCGGCCGGGTCTCGTCGGCCGACGCCCCCTGGCTGACCGACCACGCCATCTTCGACAACGTGGTGTTCCCGGGGGCGGCCTTCCTGGAGATGGCGCTGCACACCCTGGACGGCGTCGACTGCCGGAGCGTCGAGGAGCTGACCCTGCAGGCGCCGCTGACGCTCGGCGACGAGGCCGTCCAGCTCCAGATCGTCGTCGGCGCGGCCGAGGAGGGAGGCCGGCGCCCCATCGGCGTCTACTCCCGTGCGATACCCGCGACATCCGCGGTATCCACGACGGGCGGGGCAGCCGCCGGAGCGAAGTCCCCCTGGACCCGGCACGCGACCGGATACCTGTCCACCGACCCGGCTCCGGTACCGGACACTTCCACCTCCGACGCCTGGCCCCCGCGGGGAGCCACGCCGGTCGAGCTGACCGGCTTCTACCCGGAGCTCGTCGACCGCGGCTACGCGTACGGGCCGGCCTTCCAGGGGCTGCGCGCCGCATGGCGCCAGGAGGACGAGGTCTTTGGCGAGGTCCGGCTCCCCGACGAGCTGCGCCCCGCGTCCCCCGGATTCGCCCTGCACCCGGCCCTGTTCGACGCGGCCCTGCACCCGATGCTGTCCCTGCTGGCCGGCTCGGACTCCTCCCAGGTGCTGCTGCCGTACTCCTGGTCGGGGGTGACGTTCCACGCGCCGGCCGGCACGGAGCTGCGGGTCCGGATCTCCCGTACGGGCCCCCACGAGGTGTCCCTGCGGATCACCGACCCCGGCGGCGCACCGGTGCTGACCGTCGCGTCGCTGGCGGTCATGCCGGCCTCCGTCGAGCAGCTGACCGGCGGCGCGGCCGACTCCCTGTTCGCCGTGGACTGGACGCCGCTGCCCGAGCCGGCCGCGGCCGGCTCCGGCGCCGGCCGGCCGGCGCCGGACGTGGAGCTCACCCATGTGGCCGCCGGCGGCGACGCGGCGGACGTCCCCGCGGCGGCGCGGGCGACCGCGCACGAGGTGCTCGAGCTGGTGCAGAAGTGGCTGCGCGACGAGCGGTTCGGCCGGACCCGGCGGGTGATCGTGACACGTCACGCGGTGGCGGTCACCGCGGACGAGACCCCCGACCTGTCCTGCGCGCCGGTCTGGGGCCTGGTGCGGTCGGTCCAGGCGGAGCACCCGGACCAGTTCGTCCTGGTCGACACGGACGGCAGCGAGGAGTCGCTGAACGCGCTGGAGTCGCTGGACCTGTCCGGCGAGCCGCAGTTGGCGGTCCGCCGCGGCGTGGCGTACGTGCCACGGTTGGCCCCGGCGCCGCCGGCGACGGCCGAGCGACCGACGTGGGACCCGCGAGGCACGGTGCTGCTGACGGGCGCCACCGGTGCCCTCGGCGCGCTGTTCGCCCGCCATCTGGTCGCCGAACACGGGGTGCGTCACCTGCTGCTGCTCAGCCGGCGGGGCGCGGCGGCGCCCGGCGCGGCCGAGCTGGTCGCGGAGCTGTCCGCGCTGGGCGCCCACGTCACACAGGCGTCCTGCGACGTGGCCGACCCGGACGCGCTGGCCGAACGGATCGCGGAGATCCCCGCGGAGTCGCCGCTGACCGCGGTGGTCCACCTGGCGGGCGTGCTGGACGACGCCGGCGCGGAGACGCTGACACCGCGGCAGCTCGACCGGGTGCTCCGGCCGAAGGTCGACGCCGCCTGGCACCTGCACCGACTGACCGAGGACCTGGGGCTGTCGGCGTTCGTCCTCTACTCGTCCGTCGCCGGCACGATCGGCACCGCCGGCCAGGCGAACTACGCCGCGGCCAACGCGTTCCTGGACGCCCTCGCCGCGCGGCGCAGGGCCGCCGGCCTGCCGGCGACCTCGCTCGCCTGGGGTCCCTGGGAGCTCGGCATGGCGGGCACGCTCGGCCAGGCCGATCTGTCGCGGTTCAGGCGGCTGGGGATCGTGCCCCTGAGCGCGGCGAAGGGCACGTCCCTGTTCGACGCCGCGCTCGCGCTCGACACGGCGACGGTGGTTCCCGCCACGCTCGACAAGACCGCGCTGCGCCGACTGGACACCGTGCCCGCGCTGCTGCGCGGGATGGTCGCGGCGCCGCGCCGCGAGCCCGCCGAGGAACCCACCGAGCTGCCGCTCGTACGGCGGTTGGCGGAGCTGTCGCCCGAGGAGCAGTCGAGCGAGCTGCTGGAACTGCTGCTCACCACCGCGGCGATGGTGCTGGGCTACCCCTCCACCGACGACATCGACGGCGACCTGTCCTTCAAGGAGATCGGCTTCGACTCGCTGAGCGGAGTGGAGTTCCGCAACGAGGTCAAGAAGGACACCGGGCTGCAGATCCCCGCAACGGTGATCTTCAACTACCCGACCCCGGCGGCCCTGGCGGAACACCTGCGGGAGCGGCTGTTCCCCCAGGACGCGGTGGACGAAGAGCCGCGGGGCGACGACGAGGACATGGCAGCGGACCAGGTGGATGACGAGATCGACGCCCTCGACGTCGAGAACCTCATCCAGCGCGCGTTCACGGAATGAATGGCAGGACGATGAAGTCAGAAGATCTCAAGACCGTTCGCCGGTTCGTCAAGGACGGACTGGGCGGTGGCCAGGCGCAGACGGACACGCTGACGGAGAAGCCCCTGGAGGTGTACGACACGTTCCGCGGCACCGGGCTCGCGAACTGGTGGCTGCCCGAGGAGATGGGCGGCCGAGGACTCAGCCTCGAGGACAGTGTCGAGATCGTCAACGAGATCGCCTACGGCGACGCCGGCGTGGCGTTCACGCTGTTCATCTCGGTCCTGGGCACCAGCATGGTGCAGCTGTACGGATCCGAGGAGCTGAAGGCCCGCTACCTGAAGCCCATGGTGGAGCGCGGATCGTTCTGCGCGACGCTGGGCAGCGAGCGCAACGCGGGCAGCGAGCTCAGCAAGATCGAGACGATGGTCACCCGGGACGGTGACGAACTCGTCATCACCGGCGAGAAGTCCTTCTCCACCAACACCGACTTCGCGGACTTCCTCGTGGTCGTCGCCAGGTCGGCGGACGACCCCGAGGAGTACCTCGCCGTTCTGGTGCCGAGGGACACGCCCGGCGTCGAGATCGTCAAGCGGTGGGACGTCATCGGTGTGCGCGCCTCGCACACCTACCAGGTGCGGCTGGACCACTGCCGGGTGCCCGCCGCCAACCAGCTGGAGGGTTCCGGGCTCCGACTGCTGGAGATCGGCCTCAACGCCAGCCGGATCCTGATCGCGGCCACCGCCATCGGAGTCGCCCGGCGGGTCCGCGACCACTGCATGGACTACGCCAAGCACAAGCCGTTCCGGGACGGCACCCTGCTGGACAGCCCGGTCCTCGCGCAGCGGCTGGGCCAGATGGAGATGCAGATCGACGTCATGAAGAGCCACTGCCTCAGGGCGGCTCGTGACTACGACACCATCATGACGGGGCCCGACGCGGCCACGGTCTTCGCCCGGCAGGGCACGCTCAAGTCCGCCCTGACGGCCAAGATGTTCTGTGGTCAGGCGGGCTGGGACGTGGCGAGCGTCGGCTCCGAGATGTTCGGCGGACTCGGGTACACCAGCGAGACGCCCGTCGGAAAGCTGCTCCGGGACATCCGCTACGTCTCGATCGTCGAAGGCGGCGACGACGTCCTGCGTGAGCTGGTCTTCAGCCGCTATGTGATCCCGGTGCCGCGCCGGTCGTAGCCTCGATTCGGCCCCCCGTCGCGGACGGGGGGCCGTGTCGGCGGTGGGGGCCGTCGCCCCACCGGGCGGGAAGACCGACGCCGCTCCCGAACGGGGCGCCGGCGGAAGGCGTTTGACGCCCGTCGGCGGGCGGTGGTCGGATGACGTCCATGAGCACGGGGCAGATGCACCCCGGGACGCATCCCATCGACGACGACCTGGTACGACGGTTGATCGCCGAACAGTTCCCCCGATGGACGGGGCTGACGGTGGAGCGATGGCCGTCCGGGGGCACGGTCAACGCGATGTACCGGCTGGGCGATGACATGGTCGTTCGGCTGCCGCTGGTGCGGGGCGGGGCCGCGGACGTGTCGCTGGAGCGGGAGTGGCTGCCCCGTCTCGCGCCCCTGCTGCCCACGCGCATCCCGGAGGTGCTCGGGGCCGGGGTGCCGGGCCAGGGGTATCCGTGGTCGTGGTCGGTCTACCGGTGGTTGACGGGCGAGCTTCCCGAAGCGGGGGCGCTGAGCGCCCCCGTGCCGCTGGCCGAGGATCTGGCCGCGTTCGTGGTCGCGATGCGCAGCGTCACCCTGCCGGCCGCGCCGAGGGCGCACCGAGGCGGGCCGGTCGCCTCGCTCGACGCGGAGACCCGCGCGGCGATCGAGCGGCTGCGGGAGATCCCGGAGGAGGGCGTCGACTGCGACGCCGCGGCCGCCGTGTGGGAGGAGACGCTGCGGGCCCCGGGCTGGGACGGACCGCCGGTGTGGCTGCACGCCGATCTGATGCCGGGCAATGTGCTGGTCGACGGCGGTGGCCGACTGGCCTCGGTGATCGACTTCGGCTGTGTGGGCGGCGGAGATCCGGCCTGTGATCTGTTCCCGGCGTGGAACCTGCTGCCGGCCGAGGCGCGGGACGTCTTCCGCGAGGCGCTGGCCGTGGACGAGGCGACCTGGATCCGCGGCCGGGGGCGGACGCTCTCACAGGCGCTGGTCGCGCTGCCGTACTACCGGAAGACGAATCCCGCGATGGCGCGGAACGCCCGGCATGTGATCCGGGCGGTGCTGGACGACGCCTGAGACATGCCACCGGGGCGTCTCGCGGTGGCGGACATCGCGGCGGCAGGACGTCAGTTGACGGGGTGACAGTCGCCGGGGGCTTGTGCCCCTCAACGAGGGCGAAACCTTATATCGTTCCCGACCGTGAACATGATCAAACAATCCTTTGGTCGTCGCCTGCCCGCTGTGGGGCTGACGGTGACGCTCCTGGCCGCGGCTCTGGTGTGGTTGCAGTCCGGGTCGGCCCAAGCGGCGTACGCCGACTGCCCGAAGAACGCGTTCTGCCTGTACACCGGGGCCCGTGGGGGCGGCGCCATGGTCTCGGTCGACACCGCGGCCAGGGCCGACTACGGCAAGGACGCGAAGCTGAAGGGCAAGACCTTCGCCTCCTACCGCAACAACACCGACTCCTGGGCCTGTCTGTACGAGGCCCCGAGCTATGGCGGGGACGGCATACGGCCCGTCCTCCCCGAGCAGGCCGGGGCCGACCTGCCCAAGGGGCGGAACGGCAAGCCCATGGCCCTGGCCTCGCACAAGTTCGCCACGTCGGTGTCGGGCTGCGCGACGGGCTTCGAACGCTGCGAGACCAAGCGCGTGTGCATCTTCCAGGGTCCCAGCGGGCGCGGTGTCGCCGGTGTGACGACGCAGCCCGACGACCTCGGCAACGGGGTGCTGGGCAACGCGGACTACTCGCGAACCTGGGACAACAAGGTCGTGTCCGTGTCGAACCGCTCGACCAAGGTCGCCTGCTTCTACCCCAACCCCGGTTACACCGGGACCTGGAAGGTCGGCCGCGCGCTGTTCCGGGCCTATGTCGTGCTGCCCGGGCAGGAGACGACCCTTCCGTACGCCTACCAGTCGTCCATCAGCTCCCACAAGCTCGCCGACAAGGAATCGAAGTGCTGACCATGGCGAAGACCACGCGCCCCGACGGCCGCCTCCGCACGCGCCGTGTCGCGGCCGTGCCCGTCGCCCTGGCGACGCTGGCCCTGACCCAGACCGCGGCGAGCGCGACGCCCCCGATACCCGGTCCCAAGGGGAACGACGTCGCCTCGGTCCTGGATCGGCTGAACGCCCATCGTCTGGTGGTGACGGACGGAATCGAGCGGACGACGTACTCCAGCTCCAAGAAGTCCGACCGCCTCGTCGTCCGCGTGGCGGTCATCGACCCCGACAAGGGCGCGATCTCCCTGGGGAGCACGGTGGGCGAGGGGGTGGGGGTGCGGGAAACCACCTCCGCGATGCTGAAGACGGTCGGTACCAGCAAGACCAACGCGCCGTACGTCGGCGTCAACGGCGGCTACTCCGTTGCCTTCAAGGGCCAGAACGCCCAGGGCAAGGGGGTCTCCGAGGAGCGGTCGGTCCCGCTGGTGGCCTCGATCCAGGAGGACGTCGTGCAGGGCGCCTCCTGTCTCACGGGGCAGAACGCCGTCGTCCTTCAGCACGGCCGGCCGCACTTCACGAGGATCACCACCTCGATCGAGATCAGGTCCAGTGACGGCGCCAGGCGCTCCGTCGACGGAGTCAACCGATACCCGGGATGGATCTCGTTCTGCCGCCAGGGCGACGACGATCGGCCCCTTCCCTTCAAGAAGGACGCCAAGGGGAAGAAGATCTACCTCGATGAGCGCGGCCGGGCGATCACGTCCGGCCCGTACTACGAGGACGCCGGCGAGATCGTCGCCTTCACCTCCGCCTACGGCCTGAAGACGCCGAAGCCCGGCCACAGTTCCTGGGTCGGGGCGGACAACGCAGAGGGCGTCCAGGTCCAGCTGAACGCACAGGGCGTGGTCGTCAAAAAGCAGTCCACCAAGGTGCCCCTGGACGTCCCCGCGAAGGGCATGGTGCTCCAGGGAATCGGACCGAAGAGCGACCCCGGATCCGGGGCCGAGTGGCTGCGGGACCACGCCAAGGTGGGGATGAAGCTCCGCTACACGCAGCGCGCCACGGACATCGGCTTCACCGCCGACACGGCTGACGACGAGAGGCTGGCCCTCGACCCCGCCCATCCGTCCATCGACGTGGTCAACGGGACCCACCTGCTGATGCGCAACGGCAAGGTCGTGGCCAAACCGGGCGACAACAAGAAGCTCGACCCGCGCACCGCCATCGGCACGGACAGCGAGGGGCGCACCCTCCTGGTCACCGTCACGTCCAAGAAGGACGGCGATCGCCTCGGTGTGCCGATCCACGAGCTGGCGAAGATCATGGCAGACCTGGGCGCCGTCGACGCGCTGAACCTGGACGGAGGCGGCTCCACCACCTTCGTCGCCGACGGCGAGAGGCAGAGCCCGCCCTCCGACAAGGAAGGCGAACGGCCCGTCTACGACGCCGTCTACGCCGGGCGAGGCGGCCACGGCCTGCCGGCCACCGGCCGCTGACCGAAACCGGCTCGGCGGCCCCGCCCCGCGCCCGTACCCGCCGCGGCCCCCGTGGCGACGCGCCGGGCGCGAGCCTCCACCGTGTTCGCGGGGGCGCCGAGCCACCGCGGCGGGTTCGAGTACGGCCGCCGGACGCGAGCCCGCCGGGCGGGGCCTGACGCCCCACCCCGCGAGCCCGCGGCCGGGGCCGCTCAGGAGAGCCGGCCGTCGTGGTCCGCCCAGGCGACGCCGGGTTCCAACTGATCAACCGTCACATCCCTGCACAGGTACGCCGGCCCCGTCCGTCGGGACGGGACCGGCGCCGCCCCTACCGCGTCAGCAGCCCCCGCGAGACCGCCGCCGGCACGCGGGCGTAACCGGCGGGCCGGCTGGTGAAGGTGGCTCGGCCCTGGGTACGGCTGCGGAGCCGGGTCGCATAGCCGAACAGCTCGGCCAGCGGCACGGTGGCGTCGACGACGGTGGCACCGCCCCGCGTCGTGGAGCCCGAGATCCCGCCGCGCCGTGCCGCGAGGTCACCGAGCACCCCGCCCACGGCCTCGTCGGGCACCGTGACCGTGACCTCCGCCACGGGTTCCAGGAGCGCCATCGCCCCGGCACGCAGCGCCTCCCGGAGCCCCAGCCGGCCCGCCGTCCGGAAGGCCAGGTCCGAGGAGTCCTTGACGTGGGTGGCCCCGTCGGTCAGGGTGACCCGCAGCCCGGTCACCGGGTGACCGCCGAGCGGCCCCTCGGCGAGGGCGTCCCGGCAGCCCGCCTCCACCGCGCGGACGTACTCCCGCGGCACCCGGCCGCCGACGACCGTGGACCGGAAGACGAACGCGCCGGCGGAGCCCGGGGCGAGCTCCAGCGGTTCCACGTCCAGGACCACATGGGCGAACTGGCCCGCCCCGCCGTCCTGCTTGACATGCCGGTAGACCAGCCCGGACACCCCGCGCGCCACCGTTTCCCGGTAGGCCACCTGCGGCCGGCCCACGCCGACCTCCAGCCCGTGGTCGCGGCGTATCTTCTCCACCGCCACCTCCAGATGCAGCTCGCCCATGCCCGACAGCACCGTCTGGCCGGTCTCGGGGTCGCTCCGCGACACCAGCGACGGATCCTCCTCGACGAGCCGCCCCAGCGCGGCGGCCAGCCGATCGGTCTCCAGGCTGCCGCGGGCCTCGACCGCCACCGAGACCACCGGATCGGTGGCACGCGGCGGTTCGAGCACCAGCGGCGCCGACGGCGCGCACAGGGTGGTCCCGGCGCGGGCTGCCTTCAGCCCGACCACGGCCACGATGTCCCCGGCCGTGGCCAGGTCGATCTCCTCGTGCCGGTCGGCCTGCAGCCGCAGGATCCGGCCGATCCGTTCGGTGCGCCGCGCGCCCATGTCCAGCAGGGTGTCCCCCTTCCGGAGGGTCCCCGAGTACACCCGCAGGCAGGTCAGCCGGCCGGTGGCGGTCGAGTTCACCTTGAAGACCAGCGCGGAGAACGGCGCCGCCGGGTCGGCGGCCCGCTCCTGGGCCGCCCCGTCCAGGGTGCCGCGTACCGCCGGCACGTCCCGGGGCGACGGCAGATACGCCACGACCGCGTCCAGCAACGGCTCGACACCGCGGTCACGGTAGGCCGAGCCGCACAGCACCACCAGCCCCTCACCGCTGTGGGTGAGGTCGCGCAGCGCGGTCGCGAGGGTGTCGGCGGAGACCTCCGAGGAGGCGCAGAACTCCTCCAGCGCGGCCGGATGGAGTTCCGCCACGGTCTCCTCCAGCAGCCGGCGCCGGCGCAGCGCCTCCTCCCGGAGCTCCTCGGGGACCGGGCCCTCCACGAAGGTGCCCCGGTCGTCGCCCCAGACCAGGGAGCGCATCCGCGGCAGGTCCACCACGCCCGTGAAGTGCTGCTCGCGCCCGATCGGCAACTGCGTCACCAGCGGCACCGTCCGCAGCCGGTCCCTGATCGAGGCGACGGCCGTGTCCAGGTCGGCGCCCGCCCGGTCCAGCTTGTTGACGAAGGCGATCCGCGGCACCCCGCACCGGACGGCCTCGTGCCAGACCGCCTCGCTCTGCGGCTCGACCCCGGCGACGGCGTCGAACACCGCGATCGCGCCGTCGAGCACCCGCAGCGAGCGCGTCACCTCGTCGGAGAAGTCGACATGGCCCGGGGTGTCGATCAGGTTGATCCGATGGCCGGCCCAGACGCAGCTCACCGCCGCGGCGAAGATGGTGATGCCACGGTCGCGCTCCTGTGGATCGAAGTCGGTGACGGTCGTCCCGTCATGGACCTCGCCCCGCTTGTGGGTCGCGCCGGTCAGGTAGAGGAACCGCTCGGTGACGGTGGTCTTGCCGGCGTCCACATGGGCGAGGATGCCGAGGTTGCGGACGGTCGTCAGCGGATCGGGGGAACGGTGGTGCAGGTCGGTACGCACGGCCCGGGGCCTTTCGTCGGTCATGAGGAGAAGGGCGGCGCGATTCGCGGACGGACACACCCCCGACCCGGACCCGACTCGCGCGGCGGCGCCGAGGCGAGCCGGGAAGGCGGGGGTCAGACGAAGGATCGGGTGTTCGTCGCGGGCATCCGGAGCCGGCCGCGCAGCCGGCACCGGGCGGACCGGGACACCAGGATCACGTCATACCGCGAGGAGGGAACGACGACGTCGGTGCGGTGTCGCACGGTCGGCTCCCCTCACTCGTTCCACGTCAACTCATGGCCGCGCGCCGCCTTCTCGTGGTGGCGCGCACGGCGAGTGTAGAGATCCGGCGCGGGCCGGGGCATCGGGTTTTCCCACCGACATGCCGCCCCTCCCGTTCGGACTTATGGTCTCTCTATGGACACCTGTCGCTGCGCGGGTCGCGTGGTGGCGCTGCGGCGTGGGCACGTGCGGCCGGCCGCTTCGGCGCGCCCGCACCCGAACGGGGCTCGCCTCGGCGCCGAAGGCGACGGGGCCGGCGACGGGCTGCCGGACGACCACGGCGTGGAGGGACGCGGTGCCCGGTCGCGGTGAGCGGCCGGACGTGGCCGGTCTGCTGGACGAGGCCCTGGTGCGGGCCGTGCACCGAGCCGGCGCGTCGGGGGGAGGCGTCTATCTGCTCGACGAGGACGAGCGGTTTCTCGTGCTGGCCGTGACGTGCGGCGCGCCGGGCGAGATCACCGAGCCGTGGTGGCGGCTGTCGATCACCCGCCAGAGCCCGGCGCCGGAGGCGGTGCGCGAGGACCGCCTGGTGTGGGTGGGCGGCCAGGAGGACATGGCGCGCCTGTACCCGCGCGGCGCCGCGGCCGCGCCCCATCGGATGGCGATCGCCTGCGCCCCGCTGCGCGGCGCCGAGCGCTGCTGGGGCGCCTTGTCGCTGGTGTGGCCGGCCGGTCGGTCCTCGCGGATCTCCCGGCGGGAGCGCGGCCAGGTGGCGTTCAGCGCCCGGCGCGTCGCCCGCGTACTGGATGAGGCGTCCCACCCCCCGGTCATTCCGGACCGGCCGCGCGTGGTCCCCGTGCGACTCGCCACCGAACGGCCGGTGCGGTCCGCGCTCGCGGCGGCCGACCTGGTCGAACGACTGCCCACCGGTGCCCTGGCCCTGGACCTCGAAGGACGTGTCACCTTCGCCAACCACGCCGCCCTCGACCTGCTGGACCGTACGCCCGAGGACCTGTTCGGCAGTGTGCTGTGGGAGTCGGTGCCCTGGCTCGGCGACCCCGTCTGCGCGGAGACGTACCGCGCGGCCTGGCTCAGTGGCGAGCCGGCGACCCTCGCCGTGGCGCGCCCGCCGGACCGATGGCTCACGCTCCGCCTCTATCCGGACGCCAGCGGCATCAGCATCCTCGTCGACGCCGAGGACACCGCCGTGGAGCGCCCCCGCTCCGAGGTCCGACCACCGCCCGGAACGGCGACGGTCACCGCGGCCGCCGCGGGCCGGATCCACCAGCTGGTGCACCTCGCGGCCGCGCTGACCGAGACGGTGAGCGTGCAGGACGTGGTCGACCTGATCGCCGAGCTGATCCTGCCCACCTTCGGCGCCGACGGCCTGATCGTGTCCACCACCGAGGCCGGCCGGCTGAAGGCCATCGGCCACCACGGCTACGCCCCGGACGTCGTCGAGCGCCTTGAGGGGCTCCAGATGGACGCCGAACTCACCCCCGTCGGACGGGCCCTGGCCACCGGCAGCCCGTCCTTCTTCGCCAGCCGCGCCGAGCTGGCCCGCGACTACCCCGACACCCCGCAGCTCAGCGACAAGCACGCCTGGGCGTTCCTGCCGCTGATCACCTCCGGGCGCCCCGTCGGATGCTGCGTCCTGGCCTACGACCACCCCCACACCTTCACCACCGACGAGCGCGCCATCCTCACCCCGCTGGCGAGCCTCATCGCCCAGGCCCTCGACCGGGCCCGGCTCTACGACGCCAAGCACAACCTCGCCCACGCCCTCCAGCAGCGCCTCCTGCCGCACGCCCTGCCCACCGTGGCCGGGCTGAACGTCGCCGCCCGCTATCTGCCCACCAGCTACGGCATGGACATCGGCGGCGACTTCTACGACCTCATCCGGCTCACCGACACCACCGCCGCGGCCGTCATCGGCGATGTCGAGGGCCATGACGTCACGGCGGCCGCCCTCATGGGGCAGGTGCGCACCGCCATCCACTCGCACGCCACCGCCGGCGCGGGCCCCGACACGGTCCTCGCCAGGACCAACCGCGACCTCGCCGATCTCGACCCCGGGCGCTTCATCACCTGCCTCTACGCCCAGGTGGACCTCGCCGGACGGCAGGTCACCCTCGCCAGCGCCGGCCATCCACCGCCGCTCCTGCACCGCCCCGGCCAGGATCCCCAAGTCGTGGCCGTCGACCCCGGACCCCCGCTGGGCATCGGCGTCGAACTCCCCTACGCGCTCAGCACCCAGCCGCTGCCGGCCGGGTCCATCCTCGCCCTCTACACCGACGG
This sequence comes from Streptomyces sp. LX-29, assembly GCF_029541745.1. Lineage (NCBI taxonomy): Bacteria > Bacillati > Actinomycetota > Actinomycetes > Kitasatosporales > Streptomycetaceae > Streptomyces > Streptomyces sp. LX-29. Next base: position 7,308,170 of record NZ_CP089746.1, read on the forward strand.
TCTCGTCGAAACGCCCGGCGCGGACGTCGGCCGCACCACCGCGGACCTCGCGCGGCACCTGGCCCGATCGAGCGATCTGCCGCTGCACCACCTCATCGACAGCCTCGTCCGGCGCGCCCGCCCCACCGGCCAGCACGCGGACGACATCGCCCTGCTCCTCCTCCAGCCCACCTCGTGACCCGGGGCGGCGCGTCCACCGAGGTCGACCCCGGGTCGCGAGGCATCGATGGGCGAGACTGTCAGTGCACCTTCGCACCTGACCGAGGACCGTCCATGCTCAGCAGCATCGCCACCCGGGTCGTGCCCGCCTTCGGCCGGCTGACCGTCACCACCGACGCCGGCACGGACTTCGCCCCGGGCAGCATCATCGTCGCGAACCACACGTCGCTGGCCGATCCGGCGATCGTGCTGGCCGCGCTGCACCGCCTCGGTGTGCGTCCGGTGGTGCTGGCCACCGCGGGGCTGTGGCGCGTTCCGGTCCTCGGCCGTGTGCTGCGCCGTGAAGGCCACATACCGGTGCACCGCGGCACCGTGCGGGCGGGCGAGGCCCTGGACAGCGCGGCGGCGGCGCTCGGCGACGGTCGTCTCATCCTGATCTACGGAGAGGGTCGCCTGCCGCCGCGCCGGGATTCCGGGGAGGCGGCCCCGGGCCCCTTCCGCAGCGGTGTCTCCCGGCTCGTGTCCGCGACCGGGGCGCAGGTGATCCCCCTCGGGCAGGCCGGCGCCCGCCGGGTGGTCTCCGGTTCTCCCTCCAAGCAGCTTGCGGGGCTTGTGACGGCTCCGGTGCGCCGCCCCCGCGTGCACGTCCACGTCGGCGCCCGCACCCCGGTGTCGGACGACACGGCGGCGGCCAACGCGTACGTCCGGCAGGCGGTCACGCGCGCGTGGGAGACCGCGGTCCGGCAGCTGGGCGAGCGGGCCGGCCGCTTCCGGTAGCCGGGGACGACGTCAGGCGCCTCCGGCGCCGCCGACCTCCCCGTTCGGCGGGCGCACCTCCGGCGGCAGCGGCTGCTCCGTCCAGATGACCTTGCCGGTGGGGGTGTAGCGGGTGCCCCAGCGCTCGGCGAACTGGGCCACCAGGAACAGGCCGCGGCCGCCCTCGTCCATGGTCGCGGCGTGCCGCAGGTGCGGGGAGGTGCTGCTGGCGTCGGAGACCTCGCAGATCAGGCTGCGGTCCAGCAGCAGCCGGACCCGGATCGGGCTGGCGCCGTAGCGGATGGCGTTGGTGATCAGCTCGCTGAGGATGAGCTCCGTGGTGAACGCCTCCTCGCCCAGGCCCCACTCCTCCAGCCGACGGGTGACCTCGGACCGCACCACGGCGACGGCGGCGGGGTCCGCCGGCACGTCCCACTCGGCGATCCGGTCGTCCTCCAGGGCCCGGGTGCCGGCCACGAGGAGCACGATGTCGTCCTCGGGCTGGGGCGGCAGCAGCACGTCCAGCACCGAGCGGCAGGTCTCCTCGGGGGTGGCGTCGCTGCCGGCGAGGGTGTCGCGGAGCAGGTCGAGGCCGGTGTCGATGGTGCGCGCGCGGTGCTCGATCAGGCCGTCCGTGTACAGCACCAGCTTGCTGCCCTCGGCCAGGTGCAGCTCGGTGGCCTCGAACGGCAGGCCGGCCAGGCCGAGCGGCGTGCCCGCCGGCAGCTCCGGCAGCTCCACCGTGCCGTCCGGCAGCAGGACGGCGGGCGGCACATGGCCGGCGCGGGCCAGCACGCAGCAGCGTTCGACGGGGTCGTAGATGGCGTACAGGCAGGTCGCGCCGGTGATGGCGGCGCTGCCGGTGGCCGTCTCGTCCTGGTCGATATGGGCCACCAGCTCGCTGAGGTGGCTGAGCAGCTCGTCGGGGGCCATGTCCAGGGTCGAGAAGTTGTGCACGGCGGTGCGCAGCCGGCCCATGGTGGCGGCGGCGTGCAGGCCGTGGCCGACGACGTCGCCCACCACCAGGGCGACCCGGGCCCCGGGCAGCGGGATGACGTCGAACCAGTCGCCGCCCACCCCGGCCTGGGCCGGCAGATAGCGGTAGGCGACGTCCAGGGCGCTCTGCTCCGGGAGGCCGCGGGGCAGCAGGCTGCGCTGGAGGGTGACGGCCATGTCGTGTTCCCGCGTGTAGCGGCGGGCGTTGTCGATGCAGACCGCGGCGTGGGCGACCAGCTCCTCGGCGAGCGACAGGTCGTCCTCCTCGAAGGGCTCCGGGCGGACCGAGCGCCAGAAGTTGCACACGCCCAGCACGACGCCCCGCGCGCGCAGCGGGACGGTCATCAGGGAGTGGATGCCGTAGTCCAGGATCCACCGCACCCGCTCGGGGTCCTGGGCCTGCCAGCCGGGAGCGTTGTGCAGATCGGGCGCGATGACACCCCGGGCGCTGCCCAGGCCGCGCGCCTGCGGGGTGGAGGGGACGAACTTGATCAGGCGCCCGGTGGGATAGAGCGGATGGTCTTCGCGGATGCCGCTGATGGCCGTGCGGCGCAGCTCGGGAATGTCGTCGAGGGGAGGCTCCTCGCCCTGCAGCACGGCGTCGACCAGGTCCACGGTGGTGAAGTCGGCGAGCTTCGGCACCGTGGCCTGGGCCAGTTCCTTGGCGGTGCGGGCCACGTCCAGGGTGGTGCCGATCTCCACGCTGGCGTCGTACAGCAGTCGCAGCCGGTCGCGGGCCACCGCCGCCTTGCCGGAGAGGGTGTGCAGATCGGTGGTGTCGCGGAGGGTGGCCACCGTGCCCGGCGGCCCGCCGAAGCGGTCCGTGGTGCGCTGGTTCATCGCCAGCAGGCGGTCGCCGGTGGCCACCACCTCGTCGGTGGCCTGCCGCCCGGACATCAGCAGCTCGGTCATGTGCGGATTGAGGCCCAGGTCGTCGACCTGCCGGCCCTCGGCGTCCTCGGGCAGGGCGAGCAGCCGGCGGGCCTCGTCGTTGGCCAGCAGCAGCCGGTGGTCACCGCTGACGATGAGCACGCCCTCGCGGACCGCGTGCAGCACCGCGTCGTGGTGTTCGTACATCCGGGCCATCTCGGCCGGCCCCAGGCCGTGGGTCTGCCGGCTCAGCCGGCGGGTGGCCAGCGCGGTGCCGCCCATGGCCAGGGCGAGCCCCGCGGCGCCGCCGCCCAGCAGGATGGGCAGCTGCCGGTTGACCACGCTCGACACCGAGCGGGTCTTCATGCCCGCCGAGGCCAGACCCACCACCTTGCCCTCGGAGTCCTCGATCGGCACCACCGCCTGCATCTCGACGCCCAGCGGCCCCGTGACCGTCTCGGTGAGGGACTTGCCCTCGCGTGCCGGACCGATGGTGCCCACGAACTTCTTGCCGATGCGCTCCGGTTGCGGATGGGTGTAGCGGATCCCCTCGGGTGTCATGATCACGATGAAGTCCATCCCGGCCTTTTTGCGGGCGGTCTCGGTCATCGGCTGCAGGATCGCGCTCGGATCGGGGGAGCGCAGGGCGTCGATCATGCCCGGGGAGTTGGCGAAGGTCTGCGCGACGGCCAGGGAACGGCGGCGCGCCTCCGTGGTGCTGTCGCGCTCCGCCTGGAGGACGAGGGCGACCACGCCGGCCGTCACGATGAGCAGGATGACGGTCACCTGGAGCAGCAGAGCCTGGCCCGCGACACTCCGGACACCCAGGATCGAACGGGGGCGCTCGCCGCGCGACTGACCGCGCGCTGGGGTGGTGGGAGAGGCCGACGACGGCCGGAAGCGCCCCATGTGTGCATATTTACACAGGTAGTCGCCTGTGGCGAACGCTCAGTCGTCGGCACGACCCTTGCTCCAGTGTGCCGTGCCGGTCAGTATCGGCGCACCACACGGCTCCAGCGGGACCTCGGTCCAGGGGAGGACGCCATGCGTCTGCACCGCGCCGCCACCACCCTCACGCTCGCCGCCGCGCTGCTCCTCGGCGCCGCCGGAACCACCCCCGCCGCGCCGCCGGGGGCGGTGAGACCGGCGGGGACCGGACTCGCCGGGGACGGGTCCTCGGGGGAAGGGCCCGCGGCGGACGGGCCGCGCGTCGCCGAGGTGGAGGTGCCACCGCCGGCGGCGGCGCGGCCGGAGGCCACCACCCCGGTGGGCACCGTCATCACCCCCGACGGGCGCGTCCACCTCGCCGACCGGCACGGCCGGGCGCTGCGGCCACGCGGTCTGAACCTCGGCAAGACGGACACCGTGACCGAGGACCGGGTGGCCAAGCTGGCGGCCGACGGCTTCGACCTGATGCGGCTGAACATCCAGTGGGAGCGGATCGAACCACGCCGCGGCCGCTACGACACCGGCTATCTGCGCTACCTCGACCGGATCCTGGGCTGGGCCGACCGACACCGCGTGCTGGTCCTCGTCGACTGGCACCAGGACGTCTTCGGCCCGGCCTTCGGCCACAACGGGATGCCCGCCTGGGCCACCCGCACCGATGGGCTGCCCTTCGAGCCCAACCCCGACGACTGGTTCTCCGACTACTTCCAACCCGCCGTGCAGGCCGCCTTCACCCACCTCTACGACGACGCCGACCTGCGCGCCGCCCAGGCCGCGGTCTACGCGAAGGTCGCCGCCACCCTGCGCGGGCACCCCTCGCTACTCGGCTACGACCTCTTCAACGAGCCGTTCGGACCCATCGCCGGCGACCCGTCCGACCCCGCGGACCAGCTCGCCGCCTCGATCCGGCTGGAGACCGGGCGGCTGCCGGCGATGTACCGGCGGCTGATCGCCGCGATCCGCTCGGTCGACCGCGACGCCTGGCTGTTCGTGGAGCCGACCGTCCTCGTCGGCCAGGGCGTGCCCACCAGCCTGCCCGGCTTCACCGACCCCCGACCCGGCGCCGACCGCCTGGGCTACGCCCCGCACTACTACGACACGGCCGTGGAGTCCGGTGCCGACTGGGACCCCACGGGCGGCTTCATCGAGGCGTACGAGGCGGCCATCGGGCGCTATCCGACGGCCCACCGGCTTCCGGTGCTGGTCGGCGAGTGGGGCCCGCCGCGGGCCACCACCCCCGGCAACGCCGAGCTGGTCCGCCGCCAGGTGGCCTCGCTGCGCGGCTTCGCCTCCAGCTGGGCCATGTGGTACTCCTGCGCGGCCCCGGACGGCGCCGGCTACTGCGTCTACGACAGCGACGGCACCCCCGCCCCCGGCAAGGAGCCCGCCTTCGCCCCGTACGCCACCGCGGTGGCGGGCGCGCCGCGCTCCGAGACCTACGACGCGACCGACGGCGGCTACGCCCTCACCCTGACCGCCGACCGCGCCTCCCGCCGCGCCTGGACCTGGCTCGAGCTGCCCGCCTCCGCCTGTCCGGAGGGGGTACGGGTGTCCGTGACGGGGGCGGGCCGCGCGGTGGTGCGCGAGGGGCCGGGCGGCGCGGCGGTCTTGCTCCCCGCGGTCCGGCCGGGCGCGACGGTGACCATCACGGCCCGTCCGGCCGTCGGCTGACCGCCCGCCGAAGGCGATCCGTCGCTCACCCCCGTTCCCGGAGCAGGTCCTCCAGCGAGCCCTCGGGGACCGAACCGTCCGGGGTGAGCTTGTCGATGACCTGGGGGAGGGCCTGGGCCAGGTCGTCGGCGGCGTGCTCCGGTGAGGTGTCGGTCTGCTGGGCCACCCGCTCCAGCACCTGGTACGGCAGCGCCTGAGCCACGTCCGGCCCGCTGACCGGCTCGTTCGCGCCGGTGCCGACCCAGGACTCGACGGCCTTGCCGAGTCCGCCCTCCCGGAGCTGCTGGAGCAGGCCGGGCAGCGCGTTCCCGCCGCTGCCGCCGCCCAGGGCGTCGAGCAGCGCAGAGAGGAGATTGCCCCGCGCGGCGGCCTGCCCACCGCCGAGCAGGCCGCCGAGGAGTGATCCCAGATCCGTTCCCGCCATGGTCGCGCCTTCCGTCAGAGTGCCAAGTCCCGACAAATCTACCCATAGCGGCATCGACTGCCGGGTGTTTGCCGTCTTGCCCACCCCAGGTCGTCCGTGGATTCTGGAGTCGAACACTCGCTCAGATCCCAGTTCCGCCAGGACCTGCCGAATCTGCCGAACGCCCTGGGGAGCGTCGCCGATGCTGTTGACCACTGGCGTGGAGGAGGAGTTCCTCCTCGTCGACGCCCGGACCGGGCAGATCGCCGGAATCGCCGATCGGGTGCTGGCCCGGCTGGCCGACGGCAGTGGGGCGTTCCAGCTGGAGGGCACCCGGCACCAGATGGAGTTGGCCACCCCGGTGACCCACACCCTGGCCGAGCTGCGCGACCAGCTGCTCGCGTTACGCCGCAGGCTCGCCAAGGCCGCCGACGAGCTCGGCTGTCGACTGGTGGCCGCCGCGGGGCCGGTGCTGCCGATGCCGGGGCCGCCGCTGCTGACGGACGACCCGCGCCGACACCGTCAGGCCGACCAGTACGGCGCCCTGATGCACACCATCGTCCACTGCGGATGCCATGTGCACATCGGCACCCTCGACCCGGACACCGCGATCAAGGTCGGCAACCACATCCGGCCCTGGCTGCCCACGCTGCTCGCGGTCAGCGCGAACTCGCCGTTCTGGAACGGCCACGACACCCGTCACGCGAGCTGGCGGGCGATCTCCTGGACCATCTGGCCCGCCTCCGGGATGCCGCCGGTCTTCGCCTCCGCGGCCCAGTACCGGCAGACCGTGCACCGGATGATCCGGACCGGGGCGGCGCTCGACAAGAAGATGGCCTATTGGGACCTGCGCCCCTCCTCGCACTGGCCGACGCTGGAGCTACGAGCCGCCGACATCTCCCCGAGCCTCGACGGCACCCTGCTCCAGGCCGCCCTCAGCCGGGCCCTGGTGGCCAGGGCGCTGCGCGCGGTCCGCGAGGAGCGGCCCCTGCCGCGGATCCCCGACGAGCAACTGCGCATGGCCCGCTGGCGAGCCGCCCGCGACGGCTTCGAGGGCTGCGGAGTCGACCCCATGACCGGGACGCTGCGCCCGGCGGCCTCCCTCGCCGCCTCGCTGATCGAGGAGCTCGCCCCGGACCTGGAGGCCGCCGGCGACCTGGCCTGCGTCGAACGGGCCATGACCGCGCTGCGCCGGCACGGCTCGGGTGCCCACCGCCAGCGCCTGGCCTTCGCACGCCGCCACGACCTGGGCGACGTGGTGCGCCAACTGGCCGAGGACACCGAGCTGTAGCCGGGCGGGGACGGCGGAGACGACGGAGGGCCGAGACGGCGGAGGGCGGCGGAGGGCGGCGGAGGACATGGTGCGGCAGACCGGGCGGTGTGGACCGCCGACCGCCGGGCGGGCCGGGCCGGAGTGGTTGGCGTCCGGGCGGCCTGGCTCCCGGCGGGCCGGGCCCCACCGGTCGGGCACCGAGCGGGCTGGGCGCCACCGGTCCGGCACCGAGCGGGCCGGGCCGGATCGGGTCGGTCCCCCGGGGGCCGGCCCCGGGCGATCGTCGGCGGCGGGGCGGCGGCCCACGGCTGGGTGGCTGGCCACCCCCGAGCGGCCGACGGCGGCCGGAGGGCGGAGGCACGCGGCAGGGCGGCAGTCCCCGTCTGAGTTGCGGCTCCTGTCCGCGTGGCAATCCCCGTCTGGGTGGCGTCTCCCGTCTGGGTGGCAGCAGTCACCGCCCGGGTGGCAGCCCCCATCCGCGTGGCGGTCCCCATCCGCGAGGCGTCTCCCGTCTGGGTGGCAGCAGTCCCCGCCCGCGTCGCGGCCCCCGTCGGCGTGGCGGCCCGCGTCGGCGTGGCGGCTCCCGTCCGGGTGGCGGCTCCCGCTCGTACGGCGCGGGGCGACGCCCGGCCGGTGTGCGGCGGCCGGGCGCCGGGGCATCGTGGCGCTCCGCGGGCCGTGCCGTGACCGGTCAGGTGGCCACCAGGGTGACCTCGGTGGCCTTCACGCTCATCCATACCGCGCCGCCGTCCACCAGCCCCAGCTCCGCCGCCGCGGCCGGGGTCACCTCCGCGATCAGGTCCGGGGCCCGCTCCGAGCCGACCAGCACCCGCAGCCGGCTGCCGACGGAGATGAGCTCGCGGACCGTGCCCGGCCAGATGTTGCGCGGGCTGCCGGAAGGGCGGTCGCGGTGCAACGAGACCGCCTCCGGGGCGATGATCGCCAACGCCTCGGTGCCGGGGGCCAGCGGTTCGGCCGCCACGATCCGCGCCCCACCGGGCAGCTCCAGACCCTCGCCGGTGGCGGTGCCGGACCAGGCGTTACGGCCCAGCATCCGGGCCACCCAGGGGGAGCGGGGATGTCGGGACACCTCGACGGGCGGGGCGTCCTGCACCGCCCGCCCCCGGTCGAGCACCAGCACCCGGTCGGCCAGCGACACCGCCTCGACCGGGTCGTGGGTGACCATCAGACACACCCCGCCGAAGCCGGCCAGATGGCGGCGCAGGGTGTGCCGGACCCGCGCCCGGGTCGTCTGGTCCAGCGCCGCCAGCGGCTCGTCCAGCAGCAACAGCCGGGGTCGGGTGGCCAGCGCCCGGGCCAGCGCCACCCGCTGCGCCTGGCCCCCGGAGAGCTGCCCGGGCCTGCGGTGCGCGAGCTGACCGACACCGAGCCGGTCCAGCCAGCGCTGTGCCTCGCGCCGGGCCTCGGCGCGCGGCACGCCGCCGGCGCGCAGGCCGTAGGCGGTATTGCCCAGGGCGGTGAGGTGCGGGAAGAGCGCCCCGTCCTGCGGCACCCAGGCGACGTGACGGCGGTGCGGCGGCAGCGCCGTCACGTCCCGTTCCCCGAGCGTGAGCCGGGCGTGGGCGCGTGGGGTCAGCCCGAGCAGCGCCCGCAGCAGGGTGGTCTTGCCGGCGCCGTTGGGGCCGACGACGGCGATGGTGGTGCCGGGCTCCGCGTCGAGGTCGAGCCGGGTGAAGCCGGACACCTCGGCGCGCAGCGACCACGCCTCGGGCGCGGCGGGGGAGCCGTCCGCGGGTGTGGATCCCGCCGTCCCGGTCGCGGGCACCGCCCGTCCGGCCGCCGCGGACCGTGCCGCGCCGGCGGCCTGGGCCGGTCGGCGGGCCGGGCTCCCACCCGCGACTGACGGCTCCCCGGCCGGATTCCAGGGCTCCGTGTCGGCCGGCGCCGGCTCCTCGACGCTCGGTCGTCCGCCCGGTGCGCCCCCGCGAGCCGGCGGGGTGCCGGTCCAGCGGCCGCGCAGCGCGATGAGCACGGCCATGGCGATGGCCAACAGCAGCAGCGAGACGGAGGTGGCGGCCTCCGGGTCGCCCTGCAACAGCAGATAGACCTGGAGCGGCAGGGTCTGGGTGGCGCCCGGGAGGTTGCCGGCGAAGGTGATGGTGGCGCCGAACTCGCCGAGCGCCCGCGCCCAGGTGAGGGCGGCGCCGGCGGCCAGGCCGGGAGCCACCATCGGCAGCGTGACGGTGCGGAAGACCCGCACCGGCGAAGCGCCCAGCGACGCCGCCGTCTCCTCGTACCGCGGGCGCAGCCCCGCCAGCGCCCCCTCCAGGCTGATCACCAGGAACGGCATGGAGACGAAGGTCGCGGCGACCACGGCGCCCGAGGTGTGGAAGGGCAGTGTGATGCCGAAGGTCTCCTCCAGCCACGGGCCGAGCAGCCCGCGCCGGCCGAAGCCGAGCAGCAGCGCCACACCGCCGACCGTGGGCGGCAGCACCATCGGCAGCAGCACCAGCGAGCGCACCAGGGCCTTGCCGGGGAAGTCCGCCCGGGCCAGCAGCCAGGCCAGCGGCACCCCGAGCAGCAGCGACAGGCCCAGCGAACAGAAGGAGACCAGCAGCGACAGCCGCAGTGCCTCGGTGACCCCGGGGCTGCCCAGGTGCTCGCCCAGATCCGACCAGGAGGTGCGGCTGAGGATGCCGAGCAGCGGCAGCAGCAGGAACCCGACGGCCAGCAACGCCGGGAGCGCCAGGGTCAGTGGGGTACGGGTTCCGGAGCGGGGCATGGTCGGTTCCTGCGTGGGGCTGGCGGGCGAACGGCTACGGCTGCTGGAACCCGGCGTCGCGCAGGATCTTCTGCGCGGCGGGGCTGGAGAGCCATGTCACGAACCGCGCGGCGGCGTCCGCGTGCCGGGAGTCCTTGAGGGTGGCCGCCGGGTAGGAGGCGACGGCGTTCTGGCCGTCGGGGATCTCCACGGCGTCGACCTTGTCGGGCGCGGTGTCGGCGTCGGTGGCGTAGACGATTCCGGCGTCGGCCTCGCCGAGCTCCACCTTGGAGAGCACGGCGCGGACGCTGGGCTCCTGTGAGACCGGCCTGACGGTGATGTCCTGGTCGGCCAGCACCTTCTCGCTGTAGCGCCCGACCGGCACCTCGGGGGCGGCGAGGACCACCTTCAGATCCTCGTCGGCGAGGTCCCTGAGCGCGCGGATCCGGTGCGGGTTGCCCTCGCCGGTGGCGATGACCAGCCGGTTCTTGGCGATCACGGTCGGCGATCCGGTCTCGGCGGACAGCCCGTCCATGGTCTTGGTGTCGGCGGTGACCAGCGCGTCCGCGGGGATGCCCTGGCGCACCTGCGCGGCCAACTCCTGGGAGCCGGCGAAGGAGAAGGTCACCTTGGCGCCCGGGTGCTCCCTCTCGTAGACCTTGCCGGCCTCGGTGAAGACGTCGGTGAGCGAGGCGGCGGCGAGCACGGTGAGCTTGGCGCCGGAGGCCGAGCCGCTCTTCGACCCGCCGGAGTCGCCCTTCTTGTCGTCATCGCCGCCGCAGCCGACCAGCGGCACCAGCAGCGCGGCGGTGAGGACGGCGGCAGCGGCGCGGCGCCGGGGGAGGGAGAGGGGACGGGGCATGCGGGGCTCCTCAGACGCGATCGATATGCACATTGGTGGACTTGACCCTGGCGGTGGCCTGCATTCCGACCTCCAGCCCGAGCTCCTCGACCGCCTCCCGCGTCAGCAGCGAGACCAGCCGGTGCGGCCCCGCCTGGATCTCCACCTGGGCGGCGACGTCGCCGAGCTTGATCGCGGTGACGATGCCCGGGAAGGCGTTGCGGGCCGAGGTGTACGAGGTCTCCTCGTCGGCGTGTCCGGTCTGAGCCAGCTCGACGGAGAACGCGGCCAGGTCGCGGCCGTCGACGACCCGACGTCCGGACTCATCGCGATGGGTGGCGACCCGGCCGGCGTCCGCCCAGCGGCGGGCCGTGTCCGGGCTGACCCCGAGCAACCGCGCCGCCTGGCCGATGGTGTACTGCTGCATGTGCGCCACGATAGGCGTGTCGATCTCGCATCTGCAATCTCTTGTGCGCCTTCATGGGGCACATGCCAGCCGGCAGAGGGTCTCTCAGGGCCTCGGAGGGTTTCCGGGAGCGTCCGTGGGGGCTCCCGGCCCCGATCACACGATGCCCTCCGCGATCTCCGCCTGCTCGCGCGCCGTGCCGTACGAGGACGGGGTGCCGTACGAGCGGCGGGCGACGAACCACCACACGGTCGCCAACACCAGCACCACGGCCAGCGCGATCGAGGCGTAGTTCATGGAGTCGACGGTCACCGGGCGGCTCTGCGGCAGACAGAACAGCACGGTCACCACCGCCACCCACACCACCGCCACCCAGCCGATCGGCCGGCTCCAGCGGCCCAGGTGCCAGGGCCCCGGCTGGAAGGCGTCCCCGGCCCGGAGCCGCAGGAAGATCGGGATCGCATAGGCGGGGGTGATGCCGATGACGTTGATCGCCGTCACCGCGCCGTAGGCCGTCTTGGAGTACAGCGACGGCACCGCCAGCAGACAGGCGACCCCCACCGACAGCCACACGGCCGCCACCGGCGTCTGGGTGCGGGTGCTCACCGTGCGCCACAGCCCCGAGCCGGGCAGCGCCCCGTCCCGACTGAAGGCGAACACCATCCGACTGGCGGCGGCGACCTCGGCGTTGCCGCAGAACAACTGCGCCCCGATGACCACCAGCAGCAGCGCCTTGGCGCTCCCGACGCCCAGGGCGTCGATGAAGATCTGGGCCGGTGGCACCTCGGCGCCCTGGGTCCGGGCGTAGTCCTGGATCGCGAAGGTCAGCCCGGCCAGCAGCACGAAGCCGGCGATCCACGACACCCAGATCGCGCGCACGATGCCACGGGCTGCGGTCACCGAGGCGCGGGAGGTCTCCTCCGACAGATGCGCGGAGGCGTCGTACCCCGAGAAGGTGTACTGCGCGAGCAACAGCCCGATCGCCGCCACGTAGAGCGGATTCGACCAGCCGGTGTCGTTGACGAACTCGGTGAGGACGAACTCCGGCGACTGGTGGTGGCCGGGCACCACCGTCAGCGCGGTGACGATGACCGCCACTCCCGCCAGGTGCCACCAGACGCTGATCGAGTTCAACAGGCTCACCAGCCGCACGCCGAACAGGTTCAGCACCGCGTGCAGCAGCAGGAGGCACACGAAGATGACGAAGGTCTTCTCCGGTGTGGCGTCGAAGCCCCACTGGAGATCCAGCAGCGCGCCGATGAACAGCGCGGCGCCGTAGTCGATTCCGGCGATCGCGCCGAGCAGCCCGAGCAGGTTGAGCCAGCCGGTGTACCAACCCCACTTGCGGCCGCCGAGCCGGTCGGCCATGTAGTACAGCGCCCCGGAGGTCGGATAGGCGCTGGTGACCTCGGCCAGCGCCAGGCCGACGCACAGCACGAACAGGCCGACCCCGGCCCAGCCCCACAACATCACCGCGGGTCCGCCGGTGTTCAGGCCGAACCCGTACAGGGTCATGCAGCCGGAGAGGATGGAGATCACCGAGAAGCTGATGGCGAAGTTGCCGAAGTCGCCCATGCGTCGGGCCAGGACCGGCTGGTAGCCCAGCTCCCGTAGCCGCTGCTCCTCGTCGTCCTGCCGCTCGACGGGATCCGGGCGTGACCAAGGGGTACGAGGCATGAACATTCCTCCGGGGGTGCGGGGGTGCGGGGGTGTGGGGGTGCGGGGGGATTCGGGGGGGATTCGGGGGGATGAAGGCGACACGGAACGAGAAGGCGAGACGTCGAGAAACCGAGAAGTCGACATCAGGAGGGCGCGGCGCGGAGCCCGGCCGCGGTCAGCCGCGTGGGCCGGAGCCCGCCTCGGGTGACGCCGCGAACGCGCGGGCGCGGGCACGGAGGAAGACCTCCTCCGCCGCGTCCGGATGGTCACGGTCGGCGGCGCGGCAGTTCCACGGGGGTGGGGTGTAGTACGGGCCGAGCGCCGCGAACACCCGCGCCGCGTCGGCGAACCGGAGCGCGCCCCACAGCGCGTGCGCCAGATGGCTGAGATCCAACAGCGAACGGGACGCCGGATCCGCGGCGTCGAACCAGTTGCGCAGCGCCAGCCGGGCGTCTCGAACCGCCTCGTCCGTGGTCCAGTGCAGGTCCAGGGCCCGCCTTGGGCGGTGCTCCTCGCGGTAGCGCTCGACATGGACGTAGAGCGGAAGGGCGTGCAGCGCGGAACCCCGGGGCGCACACGAGGTCACCCATTGGCCGAAATTGACCGCCTCGGCGAGTGGTCCGCCGGTCCGCCGTGCGTAGACGAACTGCAGCATCCGGTGGTACGCCTCGCGGTTGAACGGGTCGCGACGGTGCGCCTCGCGCAACAGCCCCCACGGGCCGGGGAAGAGCATCGGCTCCGGCGGCGCCAGCCGGTGCTCCGGCAGCCGCTGCCGGCCGTCCAACTGGGCCAGCGCGAGCAGACACACCCACGGCACCGGGTCGTCGGGCGCGTTGTGGGCGGCCACCTGACACGCCTCCCACGCCTCCTGCCATAACTCCCGCGTCCTGCGGTGCCCCTCGCGTCGGGCGCGCACCGCGCGCTCCACCGTGACACGGGCGTGCATGACCAGCACCGCCACGCTCTCCGGCTCCTCCGCGCGCCAGGCGGCCACCACATTGGTCCCGGCGGCCGCGGTCGCCAGGACCTGGGTGCGCTGGGTCCACAGCCCGAGGTCCACGGTCTGCGTCAGGAGCTCCCGCATCGACATCCAGCGCCCGGTCCGCAGGTCCTCTATCGCGATGCGTAACCCGTGGTCGTGGCCCGCCGGATGGTAGACCGGTCGGAACTCGCTGTCGTTCATGGTTCCTCAGATCGACGGGGTGGGGGCCGTTGCCCCGGCGCAGTCTAGAGTCGATGTCGGCTACGGAGGTTACTCACTCCAGCACTTATAGCAATCCGCGCAAGGCAAAGGAGCCCCGGCATATGACCACAGGTCAGACCCGCCCGGTACTCGCCGTCGACCAGGGCACCTCGGGCACCAAGGCCCTGGTCGTCTGCCCGGAGCGCGGTGTGATCGGCTCCGCCGAGGCGCCCGTGCGGCCCCGCTACGGCCCGGGCGGGCGGGTCGAGGTCGACCCGGCCGAGCTGCTGGCCTCGGTGCTGGACGCCGGGCGCCGCGCGCTGGCGCGGGCGGGCGAGCCGGTCGCCGCGGTGGGGCTGGCCAACCAGGGCGAGACGGTGCTCGCCTGGGACCCGACCACCGGCGACCCGCTGACCGACGCGATCGTCTGGCAGGACCGGCGGGCGGAGTCGGTCTGCGCCGAACTCGCCCCGCACGCCGAGGAGCTGCGGGAGCTCACCGGGCTGCCCCTCGACCCGTACTTCGCGGCGCCCAAGATGTCCTGGATCCGCCGCCGGCTGACCCGCGAGGGCGCCGTGACCACCAGCGACACCTGGCTGGTCCACCGGCTGACCGGCGCGTTCGTCACGGACGCGGCGACCGCCGGCCGCACCCAGCTGCTCGACCTGGACCGCGTCGCCTGGTCCCCGCGCGCCCTGGGCCTGTTCGGGCTCGACGGCGAGCCGCTGCCGGAGGTGGTGGACGCCGCCGGGGTGTTCGGCACCACCACCGCCTTCGGCTCCGAGATCCCGCTCACCGGGCTGCTCGTCGACCAGCAGGCGGCGCTGCTGGCCCAGCGGGTGACCGAGCCCGGCACCGCCAAGTGCACCTACGGGACCGGGGCGTTCCTGCTCGCCCAGACCGGGCGGCGCCCCCACCGCTCCGCCTCCGGGCTGGCCGGCTGTGTCGCCTGGCGGCTCGGCGGCCGCACCGACTACTGCCTCGACGGCCAGGTCTACACCGCGGCCTCCGCGGTCCGCTGGCTCACCGACCTCGGAGTGATCAGCGGCGCCGACCAGCTCGACGCGGTCGGCGGAGCGGTGCCGGACGCCGGCGGCGTCACCTTCGTCCCCGCGCTCGCCGGACTGGCGGCCCCCTGGTGGCGCGGCGACGTCCGCGGCTCGCTGACCGGGCTCGGCCTCGACACCCGCCCCGGCCATCTGGTCCGAGCCCTGTGCGAGGGGATCGCCGCCCAGGTCGTCGCCCTCGCCGACGCGGTCGCGAACGACACCGGCACCCCGCTCACCGGACTGCGTGTCGACGGCGGCCTGACCCGCTCGGCGCTGCTCATGCAGACCCAGGCCGACCTGCTGCAACGACCGGTGGAGGTCTCGGCGCTGCCGGACGTCACCGCGCTGGGCGTGGCCACCGCCGCCCGGCTGGGCCTCGACCCGGGGCTGACGCCCGACGAGGCCGCCCCGGCCTGGCGTCCGTCCGCCGTCTACGAACCCCGCATCGGACCGGACCAGGCGGCGGAGCGCCTCGACGCCTTCCGCGCGGCGGTGGCCGGTGTGCTGGAGCGGGAAGCGGCCCCGTCCGCGCCCGCCGACCGGAGTCCTTCGGCCGTCGACCCGACGCCAGCGGGCGGCGGCCGGGGTCCGTCGGTCGTCAACGCGACGCCAGCGCCCGCCGACCGGAGTCCGTCGCCCGCCGACCCGCACTGACCGCTCCCACCGCCAACCGGTACCACCCCGACGCACCACCACGCGAGGAACCCATGACCGTAACGACCAGCGGCGGACTGCCGGACGGCGTCCACGACGTGGTGATCATCGGTGCCGGCGTCGTCGGCACCGCCATCGCCCGCGAACTCGCCCGCCGCCGGCTGCGGGTGGCGCTCCTCGACGCCTCCGGCGACGTCGGCGAGGGCACCTCGAAGGCGAACACCGCGATCCTGCACACCGGGTTCGACGCCACCCACGGCACCCTGGAGGCCCGCCTGGTGCGCGAGGGGTACGGGCGGCTCACGGCGTACGCCGCCGAGGCGGGCATCCCCGTGGAGCGGACCGGCGCGCTCCTCGTCGCCTGGGACGAGGAGCAGCGCGCCGCGCTGCCGACGCTCGCCGACAAGGCCGGGCGCAACGGCTGCCCCGACACCCACCTCCTGGACGCCGCGGAGCTGCGTCGGCGCGAGCCGCACCTGGGGCCCGGCGCGCTCGGCGCGCTGGAGATCCCCGGCGAGAGCGTCATCTGCCCGTGGACCACGACCCTCGCCTACGCCACCGAGGCGCTGCGCCACGGCGCCGGACTGCATCTCAACTGCCGTGTGACAGGCGTCCGCACCACCGACGAGGGCCATGAGCTCACCACCGACCGCGGCCCGCTGCGCACCCGGTACCTGGTCAACGCCGCCGGGCTGTACGCGGACGACATCGACCGGCTGCTCGACCACGCCGACTTCACCGTCACTCCGCGCCGCGGCCAGCTGATCGTCTTCGACAAGCCCGCCCGCGCCCTGCTGCGCCACATCCTGCTGCCGGTGCCCACGGCCCTCGGCAAGGGCGTGCTGGTGGCGCCGACCGTCCACGGGAACGTGCTGCTTGGCCCCACCGCCGAGGACCTGGACGACAAGCGGGCCACCGGCACCACGGCCGAGGGGCTCGCCTTCCTGCGCTCCCACGGCGCGCGCGTCCTGCCGGACCTGCTCGCGGAGGAGGTCACCGCGGTCTACGCCGGGCTGCGCGCCGCCACCGGACAGGACGACTACCGCATCCGCAGCCACCCCGAGCAGCGCTACCTCACCGTCGGCGGCATCCGCTCCACCGGCCTGACCGCCTCGCTGGCGATCGCCGCGCACGTGGCCGGGCTGCTCACCGAGGCCGGGCTGGAGTCGGGAGGCCCGGACACCGGGCCACGCCCGGTGCGCATGCCACGGACCGGTGAGGCGTCCGCGCGCCCCTACCAGCGCGCCGAGTCGATCGCCGCCGACCCCGCGTACGGGCAGGTCGTCTGCCACTGCGAGCGGGTCACCCTGGGCGAGATCCGCGACGCCCTCGCCGGCCCGCTGCCGCCCGTCTCAGCCGCCGGGCTGCGCCGCCGCACCCGCGCGACCGCCGGCCGCTGCCAGGGCACCTTCTGCGGCCCGACCGTACGCGCCCTCCTGGAGGCCGGCGCCGGGCCGGACCGGCCCGGAACCGTGTTCGGAACCGAGGGGGCGACCGTTGCCGAGGCCGCCTCCGACGCCGAGCCCGTGGCGCGAACCGAGTCAGAGCCCCAAACCGACCCGGAGCTCGAGACCGAGACCGAGGCGCGCCGTGTCGGGACGGTTTCGGTGGCCGGCGTGGACCGGGCGAGCGCGCCGCCCGGACGCACCCCCCGTGCGGTCGACGTCCTGGTCGTCGGCGCGGGGCCGGCCGGGCTCACGGCGGCCGCGTACCTTGCCGCGTGGGGTGCGGGCGCGGTCGAGGTGGTGGAGCGGGAGTCCGTGGTCGGGGGAGTGCGGCGGCGCGCCCCGCGGTCGGGGCTCGCGGCCGTCGGGGCGGGTCTGCCGGTCGGCGTCGCGTCGGTCCGGCGGCGTGCCGAGGCGGCGGCGCGGGCCGGCGCCCGGGTGCGGACCGGGGTCACGGTCACCGGGTGGGCCGGTCCGCTCACGGTGGACCTCACCGGGCCGGGCGGGCTGGAGCGGATCACCGCGCGGGCGGTGGTGCTGGCGACCGGGGCCAGGGAGCGGCCGCGCGGCGCGCGGCTGGTGCCGGGCGGCCGGCCGCCGGGCGTGTTCACCGCCGGGCAGGTGGAGCGGGCGGTGCGCGGGTACGGCCAGCCGATCGGCCGGCGGGCGGTCGTCGTCGGGGCCGAGCGGGCGGGCTACCGGGCGGCACTGACGCTGCGTCAGGCCGGTGTCGTGATCGTCGCGATGGTGACCGACGCGCCGCGGCCGCCGGCCGGCGCCGCCCTCGACCGGGCGGTGCGCGCATGGCTGGGCTTCCCGCTGTTGACCGACGCCACGGTGACCGGCCTGACCGGGCGGGACCGGCTGGAATCCATCGGCCTGCGGCGCAGCGACGGTGCGACCGCGATCCTCGGCTGTGACGCGGTGGTGTTCGCGGGCGACTGGATCCCGGAGCACGAGCTGGCCCGGAGCGCCGGGATCGCCCTCGATCCCGGCACCCGCGGACCGGCCGTGGACGCCGCTTTCCGCACCTCGAGGCCCGGGGTCTTCGCGGCGGGCGCCGTGGTTCGCCCCACCGCGTCGGCCGCGACGGCCGTCCGGGACGGCCGGGCGACCGCCACGGCGGTTTTGCGTCATCTGAATCGCTCGTCGAGGCAGCCTGAACCGCCGCCAATGCGTCTTTCCGGATAGCGCTGAAAAACGAAGGGACAGGCTGTCGTGACGTGTACAAGGTGTGGGGCCCTGGTGATCCAGGGCCCCGACGGTAGGTGGAGCTGCAACAACTGTGGGACCTCGGGATGACCCTCAGCCGCGCAGCGGCCCCTCACAGCTGTAGTCGGCCGAGCCTGCCCGGCCGTTGGACCAGATCTCGACCGCGCCGAAGGAACAGTTCATGTCGGTGAAGTTGTTCGCCGCGGGCCGGGACCGGTCGAGGATGAAGTAGTCGACGGTCTCGGACATGTCCTTGAAGACCTGTCCGGGGTCGGCCGCGTCACGGAGGTTGGCGGTGATGCGGCCGGTGCAGGTGAAGCGGCGCTTGCCCGCCGCTTCACCGTTGTCCCCACACTTGGGGTAGGCGCCGGTGGCGGTCTGGAGCTGCATGCGGACGTCGTCGGCGCGGTGGTACTTCAGCGAGCCGACGGGGACGAAGGTGGTGTTGGGGACGAAGAGGTCGTCGACGTGGGCGATCTGCTCGTCCAGGAAGGCGTCGTACGCCTGCTGGAGGCCGCGGTCCGCGCCCAGTCGGTTGCGCCAGGCGTCGAAGCCGGCGGGGTTGTCGGCGCGCAGCAGGGAGTACATGGTGCGCAGCTCGGCAGGGCGCTCCCGCCACAGGAACTCGAAGAAGGTGCCCGCGTAGGAGTAGAAGCGGAAGCCGTCGCCGTCGTAGGTGGCGTGCAGCAGCTGCGCGACGCTCATCCGCGGGCCGCCGCCCGCGGTGTCCTGGATGATCGAGCGCACCAGGGACTTGCGCACCGCTATGCCGTCGTCGCGGGTCGCGCCGTCGAAGAACTCGGCCGTGCCCTCGTCCATGGCCGTGGTGCGGTCCCCCTCGTACCAGTGCCCGTCGCCGAAGAAGCCGGGCACCGCGAAGCGGCCGTTGAGGTAGTGGGTGTACTCGTGCCGGAACAGCTCCTCCAGGGTGAGCGTGGAGTCCTGCGGCACCCGACGCTGGTAGGTGTAGAAGGTGGCGCCCCGCTCGATGTAGACGCCGCCGTTGGCGGTGCCCATCCCGGTCAGCAGCGGGTGGAAGACCTCGTAGTCGGCGCGGCTGGCGTACAGGTGGATGTTGAGGCTGGTGTTGGGGTCGCCGGCCAACGGCTGGCTGGTGCCGAGCACCCGGTGGAACTGCGCCTTGACCTGCTTGCTGGCGTAGTAGAGCTGGTCGACGGTGGCCTTGGACAGTCCGGTGCGGACCTTGATGGCGCCCTTGTCGTAGGTGAAGGTGTTCGGGAACAGCCGGTTCTCTATGTCCTTCTTGCACACGCCGTACGGAGCGCACGCCTCGAAGAAGTTGAGCCAGCTCGCGACGCTGGCCCAGGGCGCTGAGAACTCGCCGAAGCTGTTCTTCGTGGTGGTGAGCAGCGCGCCGAGGTCGGTGACGACGCCCCCCTTGAGACCGTCGATCTGGCCGAAGCGACCGTACTCGCTCATCGCGTCGCGGGGCACCCAGGCGTTGACGGTGCCCTTGAGGTGGGAGTAGCCGCCGAACCGCTGGAAGGCGGCGCGGTAGCCGGCGTCGGCGGCGGCCGCGGAGTGGAAGGCGGTGTCCTTGTTGCCGGGGTAGACGCCCAGGTAGTTCACCGACAGCGCGGCGAGGACGGCGCCCGCCCAGTCCGGGTTGGTGGCGGTGGCGGCGCCCGGCGCCATGGTGTCCAGGGTGCGCTTGATCAGCGGCAGTTGATGGTGGCGCAGCCCGGGGGCGCTGGCGGCGTAGAGCGCCTCGCGCAGCGTCACGGCGTTGGCGCGGGTGGCCTCGAAGGTGCGGGCGGCGGAGCCGAAGGCGGCCACGGCGCCGCGGACCGCGTCGACGGTGGGGGCGTCGGTGTGGTCGATCTCGTCGCGCGAGAAGTCGTGGTACGCGGCCGCGTGCAGATAGGTGAACAGCTCCGGAAGGTGGCTGCGGCCCGTGCCGTCGTGGCCGGGGGAGAGGGTGGCCGCGCGGCCGGCGACGGCCTGGATGTGGGCGTCGGACATCACCGGGGTGAGTCGGGCGTCCCAGGTCCATATGAGGCCGCGCAGACAGCCGTCGGCGGTGACCGCCGGGTCGGTGAGGAAGTCCGCGAGCCCCTGGGGTGACAGCCCGGTGATGCCGTCGAGGGTGCAGGGGGCGCCACCGGGCCGTGCGGTGGAACGGGGGGCCTTGGCGGTGGACATGTCGCCGGGTGTACGGCCCCGGGAGATGCCGTCGGGGGTCCGCTGGCCGCCGCGGGGGACGGGCGCGGCGGTGGTCACGGCGGGGGCGGTGGCGCGGTGTTCGGCGTGGTCGTAGGGGTGCGGGTCGCCGGTGGGCGCGGCGCGGCCGGCCGCCGGGGCGCCCCCGGCCACCGGAGCGTGCGCGTCACCCGCGGCCGCCGGAGCGGAGGCCGTCGGGGCGAAGGCCGCCGGAGTGGTGGGCGCGGCCTGAGCGGCGGGCGCGAGCGGGAGGGCGCAGCCGAGGGAGAGGGCCGCGGCGAGCAGCCCGGTGCCGAGGGTGCCGCGAACGCCGCCGCGGCCGGCGGCGCGCGTGCGAGCCCGCGTGGATCTGCGTGGGGTCGTGCCGATGTGAGGGAGGTGGGACACCACTGACTCCTGGTGTGGGGTGGGGAGTTGGTCTGGTGGCGCGTCGAATGACGCCGCGGGTCGACACGGGGGATCGTGCCGCGCGGCACTGGAATGTGACCCGTAACATAGTAATGTGAAATGTTACTGACAACCCGTCTGCTTCGACCTCTGCATCTCCGTTACCCACCTGTGTCCGGGAGGCCCGACGATGACCGAGCGTTCGCACATCCAGACCAGCAGCCATGACCTGCCCATATCCCCGGAGTTGGCCGACTTCATGGGGCGGGGCTGGGCCGCCGCCCCGCTGCCCGGCGACCTCCGGCTGCCCGCCGCGGCCGTCACCCCCGCCCGCCGCGCCCGACTCTCGGCCCGCTTCCCCGGCGAGCGGCTGCTGATTCCCGCCGGCGAACTCCGGGTCCGCTCCAACGACTGCGACCACCGGTTCCGCCCGCACAGCGGCTACGCCTGGCTGACCGGGCTCACCGGCCCCGACCAGGCCGGCCATGTGTTGGTCATGGAGCCCGACGGCGCCGCGGGCCACGAGCCGGTGCTCTACCTGCGGCCCCGATCGCCGCGCGCCGGCCAGGAGTTCTACCGCGACCGCCGCTACGGCGAGTTCTGGGTGGGGCGCCGCCCCGACCTGGCCGAGGCCGAGCGGCAGACCGGCATCCGCTGCGCCCCCCTCGACGGGCTCGACCGACTGCCGCCGGGCCGCGACGCCGCGCGCGACCTCGGCCTCGCCGCCGCCCTCGCCGAACTCCGGCTGGTCAAGGACGCCTGGGAGGTCGCCCAGCTCCAACTCGCCGTCGACCACACCGTCGCCGGCTTCGAGGACGTGGTCCGCGCCCTGCCGCGGGCGCTCTCCCATCCGCGCGGCGAACGCTGGATCGAGGGCGTCTTCGGGCTGCGCGCCCGCGCCGAGGGCAACGGCACCGGCTACGAGACCATCGCCGCCTCCGGCGCGCACGCCTGCGTCCTGCACTGGACGCACAACGACGGCCGGCTCGACCCGGCCGAACTGCTGCTGCTCGACGCCGGAGTGGAGGCCGACACCCTCTACACCGCCGACATCACCCGCACCCTGCCGCTCTCCGGCCGCTTCTCGCCCGTCCAGCGCCGGGTCTACGAACTGGTGCTGGCCGCCCAGGAGGCCGGCATCGCGGCGCTGCGGCCCGGCGTGAGCTTCCGGGAGTTCCACCGCGCGGCGATGCGGGTCATCGCCGAGGGGCTCGCCGACTGGGGCGTGCTGAAGGACGCGGAAGGGGACCTGTATCGGCGCTACACCCTGTGCAGCAGCGGTCATATGCTCGGCCTCGACGTGCACGACTGCGCCCGGGCCCGCGCGGAGACCTATCTGGACGGGGTGCTGGCGGAGGGTCAGGTGCTCACGGTGGAGCCGGGGCTGTACCTCCAGCCGGACGACGAGACGCTGCCGGCCGAACTGCGCGGCATCGGGGTGCGGATCGAGGACGACCTGGTCATCACCGCCGACGGCGCCCGGCTGATGTCCGGCGCGCTGCCCCGTACCCCCGACGCGATCGAGGAGTGGATGGGCGCGCTCGCGGATGACCTTGGCAGTGGTCCTGCCATGTGACACGCCCCGGTGAGGCCGTCGTCGAGGTCGTTGATCAGTGCGGCCTGGCTGGCGCCACGCGGGGAGCGGTCGTGTCAGGAGGTGCGAGCGAACTCACCGGCACCGAGGCCGGAGAAGGTGGTTCTGCGGGCAATGAGTGGTGCACGCCGGTGAGCTGTTCCGAGAGCACCCACAACCGGTGGGCCGTAGAGGCGTCCTGGATGGCGCGTTCCCGGCTGCGGAGGACGGGCTCGCCACGGAGCTGAAACGGCCCATCGGGCACGACGTAGCTCCCCCCGGGCAGATCGGGGACGGTTGAGGCGTACAGGGAGGTCTTGGCGCCCTCTGGTGTGGGGCGGAAAGCGACGTGCAGGAGCAGGCGAGTGAGGACTCCGTATACGCGACCCCGGGTGCTGTTGGCACCGCCGGTGAGCACGTTGGAGCGCGTGAGTCCGGGGGCGACGGCCATACTGCGCAGCCTCACTCCGGCGGCATCAGCCCTTCGCTGCAGTTCCATGGCGAAGTAGAGATTTGCCCGCTTGGACTGCACGTAGGCGAACGCCGCGCGGTAGTGGTGCTCGGCATTGAGGTTGGACATGTCGAATCGGGCGAATCGCTGGCCCTCGCTGCTGACCGTGACCACGCGCGGGCCGGCGGCGGCTAGCAGGCGGGGCATGAGGAGGCCGGTGAGCGCGAACGTGCCGAGGTGATTGACGCCGAACTGGGACTCGAAGCCGTCGGCGGTCCGGGAGAACGGCACCATGGCGACACCGGCGTTGTTGACCAGGAGATCGAGCCGATCGTGGCTCCAGCCCTCAGCGAAACCGCGAACAGATGTCAAGTCGGCGAGGTCGAGCATGCGCAGTTCGGTGCGGGCACCAGGTACCTCTGTTCGCAGCCGCTCCACCGCGTCCCGTCCGCGCTCGCGGTTGCGGCAGGCCAGGACGACATGGGCGCCGCGGCGGGCGAGTTCCCGAGCGGTGACGTACCCGATGCCGCTGTTGGCGCCGGTGACGACGACCAGTCGCCCCGACTGATCAGGGATGGAATCCGGCGTCCAGCTCATGCGCGGAACCGTTTGCGGCACCGAGTTCGCGGAGCGATGGTCGATCAGGCGAGGGCCGTACCCAACGCCGCACGCGGCTGGGTCGTGCTGGTCGGACAGTAAGCCTCGGGCGGCTGCCCGGGAGTCACGGGTCATGGGGACCTCGATCCATGGGTCAGGAGTGCCTGCGGCCCGAAAGAGCACAGCCGCATTGCAACTCAAGGTTGCGATACTCTGATCCTGTCGCAGGTTCTGCCATCAACGCAACCTGGAGTTGCAATGGATTCTGTCGGGTCGTCCTCACAGCGTGCCCCTGCTGTCGGGCGAGGCAAGAAGATGCGCGCAGCCGTGCTGGAGGCGACCATCACCGAGCTCACGAAGACCGGGTATGCGGCTCTGACCGTCGAAGGCGTCGCCCAACGGGCCGGCGTACACAAGACGACGATCTACCGGAACTGGAGAGACTCCGACGGCCTTGTCGCCGACGCGCTGGCCAGCCACTTCGCCACAGACATCCCGATCCCCGACACCGGGGCGGTGGAGAGCGACCTGCGCGCGCTGGCCCGCTCCCTCGTTGCCACCATGACCACGCAAGCCGGCCGGGCCCTGCTGACCACGGTCCTCTCGGACGCCGTACGCCTCCCCCGGCTCGCCGAAATCAAGCACGCGCTCTTCGACGACCGGTTCCGGCGGGCGGAACCCGTTGTCACCCGAGCCGTTGAGCGCGGCGAACTACCTGCGGACACCGACCCTTCCGAACTCCTCAAGGCCCTCGCCGCGCCGATCTACTTCCGGTTCGTGTTCACCGGCGAGCCGGTCGACGAGGCGACCGCAGACCGGGCAGTGCACGTTGCGCTGGCCGCCGCGCACGCTCGCGTGCTGCCAGCGATGTGACCGCGGACCTGGGCGCGCGGCGCCGGCCCGTCAGCGCTTCACCGACCGGTTGGGGACGACCCCGCTGCCCGTCGCCCCAGGCTCACGCTGCTGTGTGGGTGCCGTCGGCCGCAAAGCGACGGGGCTGCCAGGGTCGACGTACAGGCCGACTCGCCCGCGAGCGGCAAGACCGTTGCGCGCCCGAACGACCGGGGGACCGAACAACGACTGCGCTCCCTGCCCGGCGCCGATCGGGTGACCGCCCGCGCGCTCACCAAGGTCAGCCTCGCCGGATACACACAGACCGTGTTCGCCGACTTCTACCGCGGGGACACCCGGGACCTCGCCTCCGAGATCGTCAAGGGCCACTGGCCGACAGATCCCGGCCAGGCCGCGGCCGGACCGGCATTCCTCGCGCACCGGCTGGTGGTGGACCACGTCGGGGTGATCTCGTTCCCGGAGTCCACGAAGCAGGTCTGGCACATGCCGCAGCTGGCCGTCCT
Organism: Streptomyces sp. LX-29; assembly: GCF_029541745.1. Taxonomy (NCBI): domain Bacteria; kingdom Bacillati; phylum Actinomycetota; class Actinomycetes; order Kitasatosporales; family Streptomycetaceae; genus Streptomyces; species Streptomyces sp. LX-29. The sequence continues at coordinate 7,332,961 of NZ_CP089746.1, forward strand.
CGTTCTGGCGGGCGTCGTGATCGCCGTCCTCGGTGCACTGATCCCGGCAAGGTCGGCGGCGCGGCTCACTATCGCACCGGAGGCAACGGGGAAAACGTGACATTGTACTCTGGTGCTCCGCGAAAGCACGGAGGCCGGGACATGGGCGATCTCAAACAGCGCAATCTCATCACCGCCCAGGAGCGGTTGCGCGACCAGGTGGCCAACGCCCTGCGGGCGGCGCTCATCTCGGGCGAGCTGCGCCCAGGTTCGGTCTACTCCGCGCCCGGCCTCGCCGCCGACTTCGGGATCTCCGCCACGCCGGTCCGCGAGGCGATGCTCGACCTGGCCCGCGAGGGCCTGGTCGAGCCGGTGCGCAACAAGGGCTTCCGGGTCACCGAGGTCAGCGAGCGGGACCTGGACCAGTACACCGAGATCCGCACCCTGATCGAGGTCCCGACGGTCGGCCGGGTCGCCCGCACCGCCGCCCGCGAGGACCTCGAGGCGCTGCGCCCGGTCGCCGAGGAGATCGTCCGCGCCGCCCGCGAGCACGACCTCATCGGCTATCTGGAGGCCGACCGCCGCTTCCATCTCACCCTGCTCGGCCTCGCCGGCAACGAGCGCCTGGTGGAGACCGTCGGCGAGCTGCGCAAGCGCTCCCGGCTGTACGGCCTGACGGGCCTGGACGAGCGCGGCGAGCTGCTGCCCTCGGCCGAGGAGCACCTGGAACTCCTCGACCTGCTGCTGGCCGGCGACGCGGAGGGCGCCGAGGCGTGCATGGCCCGGCACCTGGGCCACATCCGCTCACTGTGGGCCCGCGCCCGCGACGAACCGGTGGAGCCCCGGCCCGAAGGGCTGCGGCTGGGCGCCCGCTAGAGCGCGTCGACGTAGACCCAGGCCCCGTCGTGCCGCGCGAAGCGGCTCTGCTCCTCCATCTCGCCCGGGTGACCGCGGTGGCGGTAGTGCGCCCGGAAGGTCACGGTGCCCGCGGTGTGGAAGGCGCTCCCGTCCGTGGTCTCCAGCACCTCCAGCCGATCCCAGTGCAGCCCGGGATCGAAGTCGACCCGCTCCGGCCTGGTCCGCGGATGCCAGCTCCGCAGCAGGTACGCCTCGTCCCGCACGACGAACGCGCTGTAGCGGGAGCGCATCAGCGCCTCGGCGCTGGCGGCCACGCCCTGCCCGGTGTGCAGCCGACCGCAGCACTCCTGATAGGCGGCGGGCAGCCCGCAGGGGCAGGCGGAGGGGGCGGTTGGCGTGGCGGTGCGCCCGGCGGGCTTGGCGGGCGCGGTGCCGCGCCGGGGGCGTGAGCTGCGTCGTGACATGTCGCCATTCTGCCTGCCCGAGCCCCGGTCGCCTGGCATGATCGGGCCCATGGACGGAACGGCCACCCGAACCCTCTACCTCGCCCGGCACGGCGAGGCCCTCCCGGACCAGAGCGGACTCACCGAGAACGGCCGCCGCCAGGCCGTGCTGCTGGGGCGGCGGCTGCGCAGCGCGCCGCTGACCGCGGTCCACCACAGCCCGCTGCCCCGCGCCGCGGAGACCGCGCGCCTGGTCGGCGCGGAGCTCGACGGGGTGCCCGTGGCGCCCGCCGCCGAGGCCGCCGACTGCATCCCGCAGGTGCCCGAGCGCTCGGAGCTCCCGCCCGACGTGGCCGACTTCGTGCTCGGCTTCCTGGATCGCTTCCCGGCGGAGGAGCGGGAGCAGGGACCCGCGGTGGCCCGCGCCGCGCTGGAGCGGTTCGCCGGCCCGGTGTCCGGCGACACGCCGCGCCACGAGTTGGTCGTCACCCACAACTTCGTCATCGGCTGGCTGGTGCGCGCCGCCCTGGAGGCCCCGAACTGGCGCTGGGTGGGCCTCAACCACGGCAACGGCTCCCTGACGGTGATCCGTTACACCCCCCGCCGGCCGTCCGCCGTGCTCCTCGCCAACGACATGGGGCATCTCCCGGAGGAGCTGCGTTGGACCGGCTTCCCGCCGGAGATCCGCCTCTGAGTGCCGCGGGCCCGGACGACGTAGGGTCGGGGGCATGGCTACAGACGAGGGGACCGACGGATCCGTACGGGTCGACAGCTGGATCTGGTCGGTGCGGCTGACGAAGACGCGCTCGCTGGCCGCCACGGCGTGCCGCGGCGGCCATGTGCGCGTCAACGGCGAGCGGGTCAAGCCCGCCCACGCGATCAAGGCGGGGGACGAGGTGCGGCTCTTCCACGCCGGCCGGGAGCGGATCGTGGTCGTCACCAAGGTGGTGCGCAAGCGGGTCGGGGCGCCGGTGGCGGTCCAGTGCTACGTCGACAACTCCCCGCCGCCGCCCCCGCGCGAGGAGGTCGCGGCTCTCGGCGTGCGCGACCGGGGCGCGGGGCGCCCCACCAAGCGCGACCGGCGCGATATGGAGCGGCTGCGCGGGCTGTGACGCCCGCGCCGGCGCCCCGCCCGCACCCGCCCGCGGGCGCGTGGGGCCCGCGGGCTCCCGGCCTCCCCGCACCAGACACGCCCGGTGCGTTCGGCTCCCGCTCCTGACGTGCCCGGTGCGCTCGGCTCCCGCATGACGTGCCCGGTGTGCTCCGCTCCCGTACGTGACGCACCGTACGCGGAGCGGAGCGCAAGCGGTCTCCCAGCCGCATCCGGCGACGCCACGGAGTGCCGTGAGGCGCTCACCACTGGAGAAAACCGCAGGTGGAGGTGGTGCGAGGTGGCATCCTGGCAGTGTGAACGGACCGGAGATCCACTTTTCCCTCGCCCCTGAGCTGCGTCTCTTCGCCGTGCCCGAGCGGCGTCGTGAGCGCACCAGCGTCCGCACGGACGGGGCCTCCTCCCTCGGGCACGTCGTGGAATCTCTGGGGGTTCCGCTCACCGAGGTCGGCCGGCTGCTGGTCGACGGCCGGCAGGCGACGGTCTCCCATGTGCCCCGCGCGGGCGAGACCGTCGAGGTGCACGCCGTCGTCCGGCCGCAGCACGTGCCGGGCGCCCCGCTGCGCTTCCTGCTCGACGTGCACCTGGGCACGCTCGCCCGGCGGCTGCGACTGCTCGGCGTGGACGCGGCGTACGAGAGCGAGGACATCGGCGACGCGGCGCTGGCCGCCCGCTCCGCCGAACAGCGCCGGGTGCTGCTCTCCCGCGACCGGGGGCTGCTGCGCCGGCGCGAGATCTGGGCCGGGGCGTACGTCTACAGCGACCGCCCCGACGAGCAGTTGCGGGACGTCCTGGGCCGCTTCGCCCCCGACCTCGCCCCCTGGACGCGCTGCACCGCCTGCAACGGCCGGCTCCGGGACACCGACAAGGAGCAGGTCGGCGACCGGTTGGAGCATGGCACGCGCTCCACCTACGACGTCTTCGCCGAGTGCACCGAGTGCGATCGGATCTACTGGCGCGGGGCCCACCACGCGCGGCTGAACACGATCGTGGAGAACGCGGTGAGCGAGTTCGGCGGCGCGGCGGTCTGACCCGCCGCGGGCGCACCTCCGTACAAGACGGATCCGCCGGCCGCGCCGAAGATCGATCACATGAACGCACACGCACAACCCGTGAACCTGACCGAGGCCCTGGCGTCCTTCGCGGACGTGTACAGCCCCCGCATCGTGGCCCGGATGAACGACTACGACGTGCGGATCGCGCACACCCTCGGCGAGCACGTCTGGCACGTGCACGAGGACACCGACGAGTTCTTCCTGGTGTTGGACGGCCGGTTCGACGTCGCGCTGCGCGACGCCGACGGCCGGGAGACGACGGTGGTGCTGCGGAAGGGCGACACCTTCGTCGTCCCGAAGGGCACCGAGCACAAGCCCTCGTCGCCCGGCGGATCGATCCTGATGTTCGAACCGACCGGGACGCCGACGACGGGGGACCGGCACGAGGGGGAGATCCCGGACCACGTGGACAGCACCACGGGGCACGCGCTGTCCTAGGCCGCCCGGCGGGCTGGGGACACCGGCCGGGGCGCGCCGGCCGGGCGTCGCCGGCCGGGTGCCGGAGCGGGGCCTCCGTCCGCTGCCCTAAGCTATGAGAACGGTGGTTCTCTAGCTGTGGGCTGCGAGGGGTCGGCGAGATGTCCAGACCGGAACTGGTCACGCTGCGGACGTTTCTGAGTGTGTACCGCACGGGCGGGGTCGCGAAGGCGGCCGCCTCGCTGGGGCTCTCCCAGCCCGCCGTCTCCCAGCATCTGCGGGCCATCGAGGAGTCGATGGGGCGACCGCTGTTCGCCCGGGCCGGTCGGGGCATCGCGCCGACCGAGGTCGGACACGCCCTGGCCGCCCAGGTGGCCGAGCACCTCGACGCCCTGGAGGGCGCGGTCGGCGGGATGCGCTCCGACGCCGACCGCGACACCGGCCCCGTCTTCCTCGGCGCCCCGGCGGACCTGCTCGCCGGGTACGCCCTACCCCTGCTGGCCCCGCTGCTGGCCCGGGGCCTGGTGGTGCACTGCCGCACCGGGCTCTCCCCCGATCTGACGGAGGCGCTGCTGCGGGACGAGCTGGACGCGGCGCTGGTGACCAAGATCGAGGGGGCGCCGACCCGACAGCTCTTCCTGCGCCACTCGCACGACGAGGAGTTCGTCCTGGTCGGGGCCGTGGACCAGGCGGCGTACGACCCGTACCACGGCGCCTCGGGCCGGGGGTTCGTCGGCTACTCCGAGGAGATGCCCATGGCCCGCCGCTACTTCCGGCTGTGCTGGGGCATGCCGCCCCCGGCGCCGGTGCTCACCGTCGCCGACATGCGCGGGGTCGTCGCGGTGGTGGCGGCCGGCGCCGGCCTCGGGGTGGTGCCCCGTTATCTGGCCCGGGACGCCCTGGACGCCGGACGGCTGCGGGTGCTGCACACCCCGCGGGAGCCGGTCACCAACGCCATCTACCTCGCCACCCGGCGCGGCAGGGAGCGGTCGCCGAGCCTGCGGGCGCTGTTCGAGCGCCTCACCGGCGACGGCTGACCGCTCCCCGGCCGCCTCCCGGGATGGCCGCCTCCCGGGACGGCCGCCTCTCTCGGCCAGCGGCGCTCGCTACGGCCGGTTGGCCCCGGTGAGCAGCGGGGAGTACGCGGGCCGCACCGGGGGCGACGGCGGGTCGAGGCGACGGTGCTCCCGCGCCGCGTAGACGATCCGACCGCCGACCATGGTCAGCACCGAGGTGATGGCCGGGATCCGCGCGTCGGCCACGGAGAGGAAGTCCTCCGAGAGCACGGCCAGGTCCGCGTACCGGCCGGGGGCCAGCGTGCCCTTGTCGCCCTCCTCGCCGGAGAGCCGGGCGCTGCCCTGCGTCATCAGCCGCAGCGCCGCCTCCCGCTCCAGGATGTTGTCGCCGCCGTAGAGTCGCCGGCCGCCGACGGTACGGCCGGTGGCGAGCCAGTACAGCGCGATCCACGGGTTGTCACCCGCCACCCGCGTCGCGTCGGTGCCCAGTCCCACCGGCACTCCCGCGCGCAGCATCCGGGCCACCGGCGGGGTCCGGCGTGCGGCCCGAGCGCCGTAGCGCTGCTGGAACGCCTCCCCCTGAAAGGCCATGCGGTGCTGCACGGCGATCGCGCCGCCGAGCCGCGCCACCCGGTCCAGGGTGGCGTCCCCGATGGTCTCGGCATGGTCGAGGATGAACGGCACCCCGGGCCCGTCCGGCCCGTAGACCCGCTCGATCACCGACAGGAAGCGGGTGATCGACTCGTCGTAGGTGGCGTGCAGCCGGAACGGCCAGCCCCGGTCGCGCAGGAAGCCGAGCACCGCCCCGAGTTGCTCCTCCATCGCGGGCGCGAGCTCGGGCCGCGGCTGCTCGAAGTCCTCGAAGTCGGCCGCGGAGTACGCCAGCATCTCGCCCGCCCCCGCCACCCGCAGCAGACCGTCCCCGGCGCCCGGGGCGGTGAGCTCCGCCATGCGCCGGAAGTCGGCGAGCTCCTCACCCGGACGCTGGGTGAACAGGTGGTAGTTGACGCGGACGGTGAGCTGACCGGCCGCGTGCAGCGCACCGATCACACCGTAGTCGTCGGGGAAGGTCTGATGGCCGCCTCCGGCGTCCATCACGCTGGTCACCCCGCGGGCGTTGAGATGGCGCAGATAGTGCCGGGTGGAGACCAGCCGGTCCGCCGGGTCCAGGGTGGGCAGCCTGGCGAGGGTGGAGTACAACAGCGTGGCGTTGGGCTTGGCGATGAGCATCCCGGTGGGGTCGCCGGACGCGTCGCGCTCGATCTGCGAGCCGGGCGGCTCCGGGGTGTTCCGGTCGAAGCCCAGGACGCGCAGCGCCGTGCGGTTCAGCAGGGCGCGGTCGTAGAGGTGGAGCAGCAGCACCGGCGTGTCGGGCACGGCGGCGTTCAGCTCGCTCAGCGTCGGCAGCCGCTGCTCGGCGAACTGGTACCGGCTGAAGCCGCCGACCACCCGCACCCACTGCGGCGGGGGTGTGTGCTCGGCCTGGTACCGGATGAGCCGCAGCGCGGCGGAGACCGAGCCGACCCCGGCCAGCGACAGCTCGTGGGTGTAGCTCAACCCCTCCCGGATGAGATGGGTGTGCGAGTCGTTCAGTCCGGGGACCACCCGCCGACCGCGCAGCTCGATCACCGCGGTGTCGCGGCCGACGCGGGCCCGGATCTCCTCGTCCGATCCGGTCGCGACGACCCGGTCGCCGCGCACCGCGAGCGCGGTGACCTGCGGGCGGCGCGGGTCGAGGGTGCTGATCCGGCCGCCGAGCAGCACGGTGTCGACCGGGCCGGAGGCGTCGTCGCCGCGCCCCGGTCCCTGGGGCCGGGCCGCGGCGGGCGTCGGCGTGGCGCCCAGGAACGCGGCGCCGGCCAGGGCGGTGCCGGCCAGGGCGGCGCCGGTGAGTCCCGCCGCGCCCACGATGACACGGCGGCGCGAGGGCGCTTCGGGCTCCGACGGACGGTCGGACGGGCCGGAGGAGTCGAGAGGCCCGGACGGCGGAGACGGCGGAGACGGCGGAGACAGCGGAGACGGCGAGGACGGTCCAGGTGGTCCAGGCGGTTCGGATGGTTCGGGCATGGTGCGCTCCGCGGGGTCGTTCTCGATGAGGCTCGGCGATGTCGGCAGGGGCGGGAAGGTCAGCGCAGCGGCACCTCGGTGACGCCGAACGGCAGCACCGGCGGGTTCGGTCCGCTGACGGCGGCCGGGCTGCCCTTGGAGTCGAACTGCGCGCTGACCACCAGCAGCCGATCGCGGTGGAGGGCCACGGAGGTCGGGAAGCGGAACGTGGGGTCGGCTATCGACGCGCGGACCGTCGCGGCCGCGTAGTCCCCGTCGGTGAAGCACAACACCGCCACCGAGCGCGGGGTGTTCTGGGCCACGTACAGCGTCCGCCCGCTGAGGAAGATCCCGTCGGGCGTCTCCAACGCGCCCGCCGGCAGCAGCACCCGGTCCACCCTCCGGCTGGCCAACGTGATGCGGTACAGCGCGTTCTCGTTGCGCTTGGCGACGATCAGGAAACGGCCGTCGGGGGTCGCGACGATGCCGTTGACGTTGATGCCCGCGGCCCCCGGCGCGGTCACGTACTGGAGCGGGGTGCCGGCGAACTCGAGGGACCGCTCCAGCCGGTAGCCGGTCCCCGTCGGCACCATGCGGTACAGCCAGGGATTGATCGAGTCGGTGACGTAGGCCGAGCCGTCCCGGTGCACCGCGAGGTCGTTGAGAAACGTCCCGGACCCGCCCAAACCGTTGTCCAGCGTGGCCAGGTGGTCGCAGGTGCGGGTGTCGTAGACGTAGATCCGCCCGGTCTGTCGCGACAGCACGATCAGCCGGTCCCCGGCCAGCGCGATGCCGTTGGCGATGGCCCGGCCGTCCGCTCCCGACGGCGAGAACACCGTCACCCGGTCGCTGCCGACCTTCCCCCGGAAGATCGTCCCGTCCTTCACCGACCCGACGTAGAAGGTCCCGCCGGCCTGGTCGACGGCGATGCTCTCCGGGAACACCTCCGCGCCCGGCAGCGGGATGAACGACGAGCCCGCGGCGGGGCCGTCCGCTCCGGGCGCCCGCCGGGCCCGGGCCGGCGCGGCGTACGCGGCGGCTCCCGGGCCGCCCACGCCGACGGCGGCGACGGTGGCCACCGCCGCGGCGGCGGCCGAGCCGAGCGCGAAGGCCCGTCGGCTGACGGCGCGGGGCGGGGTGGAGGGGGTGGTGGACGGCGTGTGCGACGGCACGGACATGGGACTCCTTGGCTGGGGCCGAATGGGCACTGCTCGCGTGCCAGGCCAGCCAAGCGGAATCCCCATGGGCGAGCCATGAAGATCCGTGCGGCGATGGATAAGGAAAGTTGTGGAGAGCGGCCGCCTCACCAGTACGCATGCACACCCGGTGGCGGCTCACGGCCGCGGCTCACGGCGGCGGTTCGCGGTGGCGGTTGCGGTGGACGGCGGCGAGGTCAGCCGCTGCGACACGGGTCAAGCCTGACGGGGCCGCGCAGGGCCCCGTCATCCGCCGTCCACCGCGCGCTGTCACGTGCCGGGCTTGCGGCCGTACACGAAGACGTCGTCGCCCTTCTTCAGCAGGCTCCAGTACTTCTTCGCGTCGGACTTGCGCATGTTGACGCAGCCGTGCGAACCGGGCGGCGACCACACGCTGCCGCCGATGGAGTGGAAGGCCTGACCGCCGTCGAAGAACTGGCTGTACGGCATCGGGACGTCATAGAGGTCCGACACATGGTCGATGTCCCGCCAGTAGATCTTCTTCAGGCCGGTGCGCGTCTCGAACTTGTCCCGGCCGGTGCGCACCGGCACCGGCCCGAAGACCAGCTTGCGGCCGTCCTGGATCCAGCTCAGCTGCCGGGTGAGGTCGACGCAGGCGATGCGGCCCTTGTTGACGGGGCACTTACCGGCCTTGTTCGGGTTCTTGCCGGCCGCCTTCTGCTCGTTCATGAGCTTCATGACGCCCCAGGTCGCCGAGCCGGCGTAGCCGATGTTCGGGCTGATGCCATGGGTCGTCTGGAACTTCTGGATCGCCAGACAGTCGCCCCGGGACTGTCTTCCGTCCACCGGCCGGCCGAGGAACTTCTCGACCTGCTTCTGGTACGGCCCGGTGTCCTTGGTGCAGGACGGGGCCGCCTGCGCCGGGGAGCCCAGCGCGATCGACAGCGGCACCACCATGCCCATCACGCCCAAGGCGACCCCCGCACGGCGGCCCGATGCCGCGAATACCCCCATGATCGGTCCTTTCTCCTGACTTTTCTGCCGGGTTAGACAGCCGACCATGGCAAGCGGTTGCGTCGGGTGGGGGACTTTTCCATGCAATCGACGGAATCGGCGGAATCAACAGGATGGGCGGGATCGGCGGGATTCGACAGGATCGACGGGATCGACGGGATCGGCAGAAGGTGCCGGCGGGACCGGATGGGCAGCTGTGGTCGCGGAGGGCCATGAGCTGTCACCCAGGGCAACACTCAGGCTTAGGCTAACGCTGCGGGGTGACCCCGGCAGCCCGGCCGAGCCATCCGGGCGCGACGTCTGCGTCACGCACCTACTCACGGCGTCCGTCGGCCGCCGTCCCGGGGCGTCCGCCGCCCGCGCCGTTCACCGTCCCGGCCTGTCCGCCGCCCGGGCCGTCCGCCGTTCCCGGGCTGTCCGCCGCACGGGCCGCCCACCGTCCCCGGGTGTCCGCCGTCCACGATGCGGACGTCTCACCGCCCGGAGGCGAGTGCTCCCCGGGGTTTGGCGGGAAGCATCGCGCATATGCGTGGCAATCCGGTTGCCGCCCTCCGCAGACTGTGCCTGCGTGCCTCCCCGCGCGCACTTGTTCGCCCCCCACCCCCTGGAGGACAGATGGCAGGGCCGCACGCCCTACCCCTGGACGCGATCGTCATGGCGGACATCGCGATCGTGCTGCTCGCGGGAGCCGGCGTGCTCGCCCTGGCCCGCCGGCTGCGCCAGCCCCCGGTCATCGGCGAGATCGCCGTCGGCATAGCGCTCGGGCCGAGCGTGCTGGGGCTGTTACCGGGAGACCTTCCGCAGCGGATCTTCCCGGACGAGGCCCGCCCGCTGCTGTCCGCGGTCGCCCAACTCGGCCTGCTCCTCTTCATGTTCCTGGCGGGCTGGGAACTGGACGGCGCCATGCTGCGCGGTCGCCAGCGGGCGGTGATCTCCATGGCCGCCTCGGCGATGGCGGTGCCCTTCGCCCTGGGCGCCGGGCTCGCGGTCCTGCTGGCCGCGGAGTACGGCGGGGACACCGGCACCAGTGCCTTCGTGCTCTATCTGGGCACCGCCATGTCCATCACGGCCTTCCCCGTGCTGGCCCGCATCCTCAGCGACAGCGGCATGATCCGTACCCCCGTCGGGGTGCTGGCGATGGCGTGCGCGGCCATCGGGGACGTCATGGCGTGGTGTCTGCTGGTCGTGGTCGTCGCCGTGGCCGAGGCCGACGGCGGGGGACGGGTCGTCGAGGTCATCGTGTTGACCGTCCTCTACGCGCTGGTCATGGCCCTCGTCGTGCGTCCGTTCCTGCGCTGGGCGCTGCACCGGGCCGGGGAGCGGGCGGCGGCCGGGCGGCTGTTCACCGTGGTCGGCGCCGGGGCGCTGCTCTCCTCGTACGTCACCTCGTGGATCGGCACCCATGCGATCTTCGGCGCCTTCGCCTTCGGCCTGGCGATGCCCCGTCAGCTGCGACAGGGGCTGCGGGAGAGCATCGAGGAGCCGCTGAGCAAGGTCGGCACCCTGCTGCTGCCGGTGTTCTTCATCATCACCGGACTGTCCGTCGACTTCGGCTCGCTCGGCTGGTCGGACGTCGTCGTGCTGGCCGCGATCCTGGCGGTCGCCGTGGCCGGCAAGCTGGCGGGCGCCATGGTCCCGGCGCGGCTGGCCGGGCTGCGCTGGCGCGAGGCCACCGCGTTCGGCGTCCTGATGAACACCCGCGGGCTGACGGAGCTGGTCATCCTCGACGTCGGCCGCCGACTCGGGGTGATCGACGCCCGACTGTTCGCGATCATGGTGGTGATGGCGCTGGTCACCACGGCCATGGCGGGCCCGCTGCTGCACCTGCTCGGCGTCACCGACCCGCCGGCCGACACCGCCCGGCTGCCCGCCCAGGGCGGCGGGGACGACCGCGCCGACGAGGAGCTGACCGCGGCCGGGACGCGCGGCGACGCCGCGAAGTGACGCCGCGTAGTGACGCCGCGTAGTGACGCCGCGAAGTGACGGCGTGGAGTGGCGGCGTGGAGTGACGCCGCGAACTGACGGCGCGAGGTGGCGGCGCGCCGCGCGGGTCCGTACGACGGAGTCCGCCGCTGTGAACGGAGTCCGCCGTACGACGGGCCCGCCCGTACGACCGGTGGCTCCGGTCGTACGGGCGGGCCCCCGGGCCCTGGTCCCGGTGCCACGCCCTCGGTCACGGCAGTGCGCGGTGGAAGCGGCGGAGCAGCAGCGCCGCCGTGGTGGCCAGGCCGGCGAACAGGCCGCACCAGGTGCCGAGGGTCTCCAGGTCGGCGGCCACGCCGAGCAGCCACGCGGCGGGCAGGCCGACCAGCCAGTAGCCGACCAGCGTGATGCGGAACCCGCCGCGGGTGTCGTCGAGCCCGCGCAGCAGCCCCACGCCGATGTTCTGCGCGCAGTCCACGTACTGCAGGACCGCCGCCACCAGCAGCAACCCGGTGGCGGTGTCCAGCGCCGCCCCGCCGCCCTCGGCCCCGTCCAGGAAGGGCCGCAGCACCAGCCGGGGCAGCGTCGCGTAGACCAGCGCGACCCCGCTCATCACCATCGCGCCGCAGATCAGCGCGGTGCGGGCGGTGCGGCGCGCCGCCTCCGGGCGGCCCCGGGCCAGCTCCCGGCTCACCCCCAGCGAGGCCGCGTGCGAGAGGCCAACCGACACCTGGAAGACGATGTACACCAGCTGGTTGACGGCGGTGTGGGCGGCCAGGGCGGCGCTGCCGAAGCTGCCGACGACCAGCGCGACGACCGAGAAGAAGCCCGCCTCGGAGCCGTAGGTGGCGGCGATCGGGATGCCCAGGCCCAGCAGTCGGCGCAAGGTCGCGGGCCGGGCGCGCCAGGCGGCCAGGGTCAGCATCGGGGCCAGCTCCGGGTCGCGGCGCGCCGCGGCGTGCAACGCCAGGAACGACAGCAGATGGACCGCCGTGGTGGCGAGGCCGATGCCGGCCAGGCCCAGCCGGGGCAGCGGCCCGCTGCCGTGGATCAGACCCCAGTTGAGCGCCGCGTTCACCGCGACCGAGCCGAGGGTGATGCGCAGCAGCGCCTGCGGGCGGCGCAGTCCGACGGTGAACTGACGGATCGTCTGGAACCAGAGGCAGGGGAGCAGCCCCGGTGCCAGCGCCAGCAGCATGGGACGCATCCGGTCCACCACGGCCTGGTCCTGGCCGAGGAGGCCCACGGCCTCGCCGATCAGCACCATCAGCACCGCGCCGGCCGCCCCGGCCAGGGTGGCCAGCGCCAGCGCCGCGCGCAGCAGTTCCCGCACCTCGCCCCGCGCGTGCTCGTCGGTGGGCTCGTTCCGGGCCGAGGCGGCCGCGATCTGGTTGCCCACCGCCGTGACCAGGCCGACGCCCATGGTGCGCAGCTGGTTGAAGATGACCAGCGCCAGCCCGCCGGCCGCCAGCTCCGTCACCCCGAGGACGCCCATCATCACCGTGTCGGTGGTGGTGAGCGCGACCTGGGCGAGCTGGGTGAGGGCCAGCGGCACGGCGAGGACGGCGAGTTCGCGGCCGTCCCGGCGGAAGGCGGCGACCGGGCCGGTGTCCGCGGTCGGTGTCGAGGTCGGCATGGGTCACTCCTCTTTCTCCCGATCGCCCGAACGGTATCCGCCGCCCGCGGAACCACGCTCGTGTCCACCGGAGGCACGGCTCCGGCCGCCCGGCTCGCCGCCGCGGCCGTGGTGCGCGCGGAGTGCGGTGAGGCGCGCCGTGACCTCCTTCTCGACGGCCGGATCGAGCAGGTCCCGTTCCGCCATCCAGGCGTCGTCGAAGACCGTGTCGAGGTACTTCTCGCCGCCGTCGTTGACCAGCGCGACCATGGTGGCGCCGGGCGGCAGCCGATGCAGACGGTCCAGCGCCGCATGGACCACGCCGCCCGCGGAGCCGCCGATGAGCAGCCCGGTGCGGGCGGCGACCGCCCGCGCGGTGGCGAACGCCTCGACGTCGCCGACCTTCACGCCCTCGTCGATCAGGGCGAAGTCGACGAGGGCGCCGATGGGAGCACCCTCGGGGGTGCCGGTGCCGGACTGGTAGTAGTCGTGGGCGGGGCCGCCGAAGGCGATGGAGCCCTTCGGCTCGACGCCCACGGTCCGCACCCCGGGCACCGTCCGGCGCAGCTCCCGGGCCGTGCCGCAGAGTCCGCCGCCGGTGCCGACGGCGCCGATGAGCACGTCGACGCGGCCGTCGAGGGCCTGGTCGAGCTCGTGGGCGACGCGGTGGTACCCCACCGCGTTGGCCGGGTTGTTGTGCTGTTCGGTGAAGACGGCGTTCTCGGTCTCCTTCGCCAGCCGCTCGGCGAGCTCCTCGCGGGCGGCGGTGGCCAGCTCCCCGGTGCCGTCCTCGGCGACGTACACGAGTCGGGTGCCCATGGCCTTCATGGCGCGGAGCTTGTCGACGCAGGCGTGGTGGTCGACGACGGCGGTGAAGGTGTAGCCGCGCTCCGCGGCGATCACGGCCAGCCCCAGGCCGGTGTTGCCGGAGGTGGACTCGATGATGTGGCCGCCGGGGCGCAGCGCGCCGCACTCCTCGGCGTCGAGCACCATCTGGCGGGCCATGCGGATCTTGGCGGTGCCGGTCGGGTTGAACATCTCCAGCTTGAGCAGCAGCCGGCCGCCGTCGCCGGTGCGGCACAGCTCGAACAGGGGAGTGGCGCCGATGAGTTCGGAGACCCGGCGCGCGATGGTCGGGCGGAGGAGGGTGTTGTCCATGTCGGTTCCCGGGGGGAGAGCGGACGGTTCAGAGGGCGGTGTGCCGGTCCAGCCGCCAGCGCCGGCGCCGGCCGTCGTGGTCGAGGACGATCTTCGGGGGCAGCGGGAGGTCGTGGAACGGCGACTCGTTGGAGTCCATCTGGTAGCCGGCGGTGTTCGGATAGACCAGCAGGTCGCCGATGGCGGGCCGGGCCGGCAGCGGCACCTTGCGCCAGCTGAGCATGTCCGACTCCAGGCAGGAGGCCCCGCCCACGCAGGCCGCGAAGGGCTGTGTGGGTCCGGTGGCCGGGGCCCGCGGCACCAGCACCGGATCGGGCAGGAACTCGCTGTTGAACCACTGCTCGCTCAGGCTCAGGCTGGTGCCGTCGACCGTCACGATCCCGTACTCCCGCGACTTGACGCCCTGGACCCGGAAGACCGTGCAGCCCGCCCGGTCCAGCAGTGCCCGCCCCGGCTCCAGCAGCAGCGCGACGCCGGCGTCGTGCAACAGCGCGCTGAGCGGGGCGCGTTCGCCGCGCGGGGTGGCGGCCAGCACGGCGCGCAGCGCGTCGGCCCCCGAGGTCGGCGAGTGGTACGGGTAGAACGAGGGGAAGCTCCGCCCGGCGTGGAAGAGCTGGGCGCGCTCTTCGGTGTCCAGGCCCGTGAACCGGTCCCAGTCGGCGCGGGCCAGGTAGTCCACCGCGAAGCCGCCGCCGATGCTGATCCGGTCGGCGGCCAGCCCCAGGGCGCGGGCCCGCCGGCACAGCGCGACGAGCTGCCCGGCGAGGTCGGCCCGCGGCTGGACGGCGTAGCCGGACAGATGGAAGGAGAATCCCTCCATCCGGACCGCGTCGGCCGCCTCCCGGCAGCGGGCCAGCGCCGCCGCCAACTCGGTGCGGTCGAAGCCGAAGCGGCTGTGCGGCTGGGCCGGCGGCAGGCCGCGCAGCAGCAGCCGGGCCGGGCGCGATCCGTGCCCCAGGGCGATCACCCGGTCCAGCTCGTCCGGCGAGTCCACGGTGATCAGGCAGCCCTGGAGCACGGCGGGGCGCAGCAGCGCGTCGGCCTTGGCGGGGCCGGTGACGACGATGTGCTCGCCCCGCACCCCGTGGCCGAGGGCCTCGCGCAGCTCGGCCGCGCTGGCCACGTCCACACCGAGGCCGGTCGCCGCGCACCGCTCGATCCATACGGCGGCCTTGTTGGCCTTCTTCGCGTAGTGGATGTGGCCCGCCGTGCCCGTCTCGTCCAGCACCGCCCGGAAGGCGGCGGCGTTGGCGTCGAAGCGGCCGGGCAGCAGCAGATGGTAGGGGCCGCCGAAGGCGTACGACAGCTCGTGCGGCAGCTCGCCGTCGAGGACGGCGGCGAGCTGCGGGTCGTCGTGCGCGGGGAGCGACAGCGGCGCCGGAGGGGTCTCCGTCACCGCCACAGTGCGACCTCCGTGCCCAGTCCGCGGGCGATGGCGAGCTCGGCGAACCGGTGGCCGAGGGCGATGTCGGTGACGACCAGACCGCTGTTGTAGGCGAAGATCCGCTCCCGGGGTCCGGTGCGGCCGCTCGCCTGCCCCGCGATCACCTGCGGGAACTCGGCGTGCACGGTGGGGAAGCGGCCGTGTTCGTCGGCCATGTCGGTCCCGGTGACGGCCATCTGCGCGGCGCTGGTGGCGATCACCCGGTCGGCCCGGTGCAGCGTGGAGGGCCGGATGCCGTAGCCGACCAGCACGCACAGCGCCCCGGGGCGCAGCCAGTCGGCCTCGACGGCGGCGGGGGTCCGCGGCCCCGCGGTGGCGAGCACGATGTCCGCCTCCGCCGCCGCGGTCCGCAGCTCGGTCACCACCTCCAGCTCCCGGTCCGGGAAGTGCGCGGCCAACCGCTCCCGCACGGCGGCGATGCCGTCGGGGTGGGTGCCGTACAGCAGCAGCCGGTCCAGCTCGGGGAGGGTGGACAGCAGGAACGGGAGGGCCAGTCGGCCCTGGGTGCCGGTGCCGATGACCAGCGCCGTCCGGGCGGCCGACGCGGCGCACTCGCGGGCCAGCAGCGCCGAGACGGCGGGCGTGCGCAGGGCGCCGATCCGTCCGCAGTCCATCATCGCGACGGGCAGCCCGGTGGTGTCGTCGTAGAGGGTGAGCGCCGTGTAGTAGTGCTGGAGTTCGCGGCCCTCCTTCAGGCCGTGTTTGTAGGAGGTCTTCACGGCCACGGCCTCCCGGGTGCCGTCGCGGCCGAGCATGGCGTAGGCGACGGAGCGGCCGTCGGCGGGCTTGACGGTGAGCTTGGGCGGGGTGACGGACGTGCCGTCGGCGAGCGCCCGATAGGCCTGCTCGACCACGGAGACCACGTCGGTCAGCGGTATGTCGATGCCGGACAGGTCGGTGGTGCTGAGGATGCGCAGCTTGGTGTCGTCGCCGGGCATGGGACTCCTCGTCAGCGGTGTGCGGTGTGCGGTGTGCGGTGCATGTGGTGCCGTGTGGTGCATGTGGTGCGGTGGGGGTGCCGGGGGGCGGCTCTCCCCACGAGGCGGGGCGGGGGCGAGGCCAGGCGGGAGGGGACCGGGCGGGGGCCGCGGGTCAGCCGGCGGGGCCCGGGGCGACCAACGCGGCCTGCCCGTAGCCGTGTTCCCGCAGTTCCTCGGGTGGCCGGGTGTGGTTGCTGGGGATGCGGACGGAGGCCCGCTTCAGCCAGCGGTCGGTCCCGTCGTAGCGGGCCCGGAAGGGCACCCGGCCGTGCACCGTCACGTCGTTGTCGACGAGCAGGATGTCGCCGGGGGTCAGTCGCACCGTGACGGTGACCCGGGCCAACTCCCGCTCCAGCCGGGCGTACGCGGCCCGGTGCGCGGGCGGCGCCTGGTCCAGCGGGGTGTAGGCGGGGTCGAAGCGCAGCGTCAGACCGGTCTCGGACGGCCACAGGGTGCGCACGGGAGGCGGGGGCAGCGCGCTGGCGCGCGCCGTGGCGTAGGAGTCGTCGGGGAGGATCGGCAGCAGCGGCTCGCAGAGCAGCGCCACGTCCGCCGGGTCGAGCGCGGTGTGGCGGATGCTGGCCGCGGTGGTCGCCACCCGGTCGTGGTTGCGGAGGCAGCCGAGCATCAGCAGATGGGCCCGGCCGGGGTGGAAGGCGTCTTCGGTGTGCGGGCTGAGCAGGACGTCGCTGCTGGCTCCGGTCTGCTCCTGTTCATGGCCGGGCGAGGGAACGATGTTGTGGACGAAGCGGCCGTTCTGCTGGCCCTGCCAGGCGATCGGCCGACCCCGCAGGGTGCCGAGCAGCAACAGGACGACGTCCCAGAAGGCGCCCGCGCGGCCCGCGGTGGACCAGTGTCCGGGGGTGGGGCCGATCGCGTCGTCGTCGACGGGCAGTCCGCGGAGCAGACAGATGCCGTCGGGCGCGTCGACGGGACGGACCAGGTGCCGGAGGGAGTGGCCGAGCGTGGCGGCCGCGGCGGGGAGGGAGTGGAGGAGTCGAGGGTGGTGGGGGGAGCGGTAGGTGGCGAGGAGGGCGTCGGCGGCTTCGGTGAGTTCTCGGATCGAGGTGGGGTCGAGCTTGCGGACGGGTGCGGGGCACGGGTCCATGTGCTGTTCCATCCGTTCCGTGGGGCCCGTGGGGGCCGAGCGTGCCGGTGATGCGTGGGGAGGGGCACGGAGAGCCGGCCGGGGAAGTCGGTCTGGAGCAACCGCTTGCCGGCCGCGCTCGATAAGGGGGATGGCGAGGGGAACGTACCAGCGCGGCAAGAGTTAGGCAAGGCTTACCTAAACGTCGAATTGGCCCTATCCTCCGTAGCGAATGCGCGGCGGGGACGCGGTCTTTGGCGCATCGAAACGAGGCAACACACGCTAGAGCGAGGACGAACGACGTGCAGATGTCGAGACGTCAGATCATGTCCACCGGCGGCGGAATCGGCGCCGCCGCCCTCATCACCGCATGCGGAGCCGACGACACCAACGGCGACTCCTCCCCCAAGCGGGGCTCGGAGAAACCGCGTTCAGGCGGCACGCTTCGCGTCGGCGCCCTCGGCCGCGCGGGAGCCGTCACCCGCGATCCGCACGGCGTGCAGTCCAACGAGAGCGACTACCTCGTCATCAGCCTGATCTACGACACCCTCACTACCCCCGGCGCCGGCCGCCGGAACACCGTGGCCCGGCTCGCCACCGACTGGCGCGCCGACAAGGACCTCAGGACCTGGCGGTTCACCCTCGCCGACGGCGCCACCTTCCACGACGGCACCCCGGTCACCGCGGAGGACGTGGTCTGGTCGCTGCGCCGACTGCGCGGCACCCCCGCCGGCGCCTCCCGGCTCCCCGGCGTCAAGGCCGCCGGCATCACCGCGGACGGCCGCCGCACGGTCGTGCTCAGGTCCGACTACGCCAACGCCGAACTGCCGCTGCTCACCCGCCTCACCACCTTCGTGCTCAAGCGCGACACCGACGCGAAGGAACTGGCCAAGGCGCCCGGCACCGGACCCTTCCGGCTCGACTGGTACCGCGCCGGCAACGCCCGGCTGGTCCGCAACGACGACTGGTACGGCGGCGAGGTCCGCCTCGACGCCATCGAGGTGAAGATCTTCGAGAGCCCGCAGGCCATGGCCAGCGCGCTGCTCGCCGGCCAGCTCGATCTCGCCTCCAACGCGGGCGCGGTCGCCGCCCGTACGGTCGCGGGGCGCAAGGACATCCAGGTGGTGCGCCGCCCGAACGACCTGGCGCTGCCCATCGTCATGCGCACCGCCGACGGCAGCCCGTTCGCCGACCCCAGGGTTCGCCAGGCGCTGCGGCTGGCCGTCGACCGCGAGGCCATGGTCAAGCAGGTCCTCAGCGGCTACGGCAGGGTCGGCAACGACGTGCTGGGCACCGGCGACCCGGCCTACGACACGGGACTTCCGCAACGCACCCGGGACCTGGACCGGGCCCGACAGCTGCTGAAGGAGGCCGACTTCGACCTGTCCCGGACCTACCGCCTGCACACCACCGAGGACGTCGCCGGCCTCGCCGAGTCCGCCACGCTCTTCACCACCCAGGTGCGCGAGGCCGGAGTCAAGGTGGAGGTGGTCAAGCAGGAGTCCGCCAAGTTCTGGGACCAGACCTGGCTCAAGGGCGACCTCTACACCACCTACTGGGGCACCAACGACTCCGTCGTCTTCTTCGCCAGCAAGACCATGGTCTCCGAGTCCGCGACGAACGAGGCCGGCTGGCGCGACGCCGAGTTCGACCGCACGTACCAGAAGGCGGTCGCCACCGCCGACGCGGGCGCCCGCGGCAAGGTGCTCGACCGGCTCCAACGGATCGAGTACGAGCGCTCGGGCTATCTGCTCTGGGGTATGGCCGACGGCATCGACCTGGCCGCCGCCCCCGTGCGTGACCTGCCCGAACTGCCCGGCTACGGGCGGGTCCAGCTTGAGCGGGCATGGCTGGCCCGCTGAATCCGGCGAAGGCGGCGGCGCACCGGCAGCGCCGCCGCCCCGCGAACGACCGGCACGACACGGACCGGGAGGCCAGCCCCCGCACGCCGCCGCGCGGCGCGCGCCTGGCCGCCCGGCTCGTCCGCGGGGCGCTGCGCTGTGGCGCCCTGCTGGCACGGCGGGCCCTGCTGCTCGCCGCGCTGCTCGCGCTGGTCTTCGCCGCCGTCGAACTGCTGCCGGGAGACGCGGCGGACGCCACCTCCGGCCACGGCGAGAGCGCGGCCGAGATCGCGGAGCGGCGCGCCCTGCTCGGGCTCGACCGGCCGGTGACCGAACGGTTCCTGGACTGGATGACCGCCCTGCCGACCGGGGACTTCGGCACCTCGGCCCGCGGCGAGCCGGTGCGCGCCCTGCTGTCCGGCCCGTTCCCCAACACCCTGCTGCTGGGCGGACTGGCACTGCTGCTCACCGTCCTCGTCTCGGTCGCCCTGGGCTGCTGGGCCGCGCTGCGCCCGCACGGCGCGGTGGACCGCACGATCTCGGCCACCGCCACCGCCGTGCTCGCGCTGCCCGAGTTCGTGGTCGCCGTCGGCCTGGTCCTCGTCCTCGCCCTCTGGACCGACCTGCTGCCCGCCGTCACCACGGCGAACGCGGAGGGTCGCCCCGCCTCCTGGGAGATGTTGGTGCTGCCGGTGCTCGCGCTGTCCATCCCACAGATCGGCTGGAACACCCGGATCGTCCGCGCGGCGCTCGCCGACGAGGCCAAGGCCCCGCATGTGGAGACCGCCGTCCTCGACGGCCTCCCGGCGCGTCGCGTCCTCACCCGCCATGTCCTCCCCGGCGCCCTCCCCGCGATCGCGGCCGGCGCCGCCACCTCCACCGGCATGCTCCTGGGCGGTGCGGTGGTCGTGGAGACCGTCTTCAACTACCCCGGCGTCGGCGGCGTCCTGGCCTCGGCCGTCACCGACCGGGACACCCCTGTCATCGCGGCGGTGGTGATGCTGACCGGCGCGGTCATCAGCGGAGTGCTGCTGATCGCGGACCTCATTCGGGACCGAGCCGCGGGAGGCCGTTTATGACCCGCCGAACACAGCCACCCGCCGCCGGCGACCCCGGCGGTCCGATACCCGCCGCCGGCGACCCCGGCGGTCCGATACCCGCCGCCGGCGACCCCGGCGGTCCGGTACCCGCCTCGGCGTCCCCGGCCCGCGACGCCCCGGCCGGACACCCCGGCCGCCCGGGGGGCGCGGCCGAGCCGGGCGAAGGTCCCCACCAGGAGGACACGGACACGGAGAGCACCGACGACCGCGCCATCGGGGCACCCGGGAGCGGGTCCGAGCGGGCCGACGGAGGGAGCGCGCCCGGCACGGCCGACGACCTCGCGCCTCATCCCGGCGGGACTCCGGCGCTCGACGTCGACGGTGTGCCCCGTCCGGGTGCCTCCGGCGACGGAGCGGGACCCTCCACGGGCGACGGCGAGGCGGGCGGCGGCGCGGACGTGCGCCCGGCCTCCGGCGGGGCCGGGACGGAGGAGGGCCGAGCGGCGGGCGAACCCACGGCCACCGGTCGGCGGCCCGTCCGGCCCCAGGGGCGGCGGACCCGGCCCCCGGCGCCCGGAGGCGGTGCCCGCGACGTGTGGACGAAGACAGCGGTCGCCGAGGCCCTCGCCCCCGGGACGGCCGACGCCGCGGCCGTGCTGGCCGGAGGGGCCGGGGCGCGAGGCGCCGACGGTACGGCGGTGCCCGGCCGGCCCCTGGCCGGTGCGGCCGGCGGGCCCGGGGCGGAGGCCGGCCGTCGGCGGTTCGGCCGGGCCCGGGGCCGGCGCGCCGGGGAGGGGCCCGCGCGTCGTCGCGGGGTGCGGGCGCTGCTCGGCGTCGCGCCCGCGCTGGTGTTCGTGGCGGTGGCGCTGGCCGGGCCGTGGCTGGCGCCGGAGGCCATCGACCAGCCGGTCGTCGTGCCGTACGGGGAGGCGGGGGCCGACGGGGCGCCGCTCGGCGGCGACCAGCTCGGCCGGGACGTGTGGTCCCGACTGCTGGCCGGCGGGCGGGAGCTGATCGTCACCTCGCTGGTGGTCGCCTTGGCGGTCACCGCGCTCGGCGCGGTCCTCGGCACGGTCGGGGCGCTGCGCCCACGGCTCGGGCGACTCCTGGAGCGGGCCGCGGACGTGCTGATGCTGCTCCCCGCCGTGTTGGGCATCCTGCTGCTCACGCTGTCCTGGCCGGACGGCGGCCGGTTCGCGGTGATCGTGGCGGCGGTGTGCTTCGGCACCCCGTACGCCGTCCGGTTCGTGGCCGCCGCGGCCGCGCCGGTGGCCACCACGGGCTATGTCGAGGCGGCGGTGGCGGGCGGCGAGCGGCTGTGGCACCTCGTGGTGCGGGAGGTGCTGCCCAATCTGCGCGCCACCGTGCTCGCCCTCTTCGGGCTGCGCTTCGTGGCCGCCGTCCATGTCGTCGCCACCGCCGGCTTCCTCCAGGTCGGCCCGCACCCCCCGGCCGCCGACTGGGCGCTGATGATCCGGGAGAACGCGCCCGGCATCCTGCTCAACCCCTGGGCCGTCGTGGCCCCCAGCATCGCCATCGGGCTGCTGGCGATGAGTGTCAACCTCACCGCGGACGCCCTGGCGCCGCGGGCCGGCCGGAAGGCGGCGGTGGTCCGGTGAGCCACGAGAAGGACTCGACGTCGGCGTATCCGACGGCGGACCCGGGCGGGGCCGACCCGCTGGTGCGGGTGGCGGGGCTGACCGTCACGGCCGCCGACGGCGGCGTCCTGCTGGCGGACGGCGCGCTGACCGCGTGGGCCGGGCGGGTGACCGCGCTCGTCGGCCCCTCCGGATCCGGCAAGACGACCCTGCTGCGGGCCCTCGTCGGGCGGCTGCCCGACGGCACCACCCGGACGGCCGGGACCGCCCGCGTACTGGGCCGGGACGTGCTCGACTGCGCCCCCGCCGAGCTGCGGGAGCTGCGCCGGCACCAGCTCGCCTACCTCGGCCAGGACCCCGGTTCGGGCCTCCACCCGCGGATGCGGGTGGGCCGGATGCTCGCCGAGACGGCCCGCGACCCCTCGAAGCCGGCCCTGCTGCGCCTGCTGACGGAGGTACGGCTGCCCGGCACCCCGGAGCTGCTGCGGCGCCGTCGCGGTGAGCTGTCCGGGGGCCAGCAGCGGCGGGTGGCGCTGGCACGTGCGCTGGCCCGCGGGCCGCGGGTGCTGCTGCTGGACGAGCCCACCGCCGGCCTGGACGCCGCGCTCCGCGACGAGGTGGGCGACCTGCTGCGGCAGCTGGCGGCCGAGCACCGGCTCGCGGTGCTCCTCTCCTGCCACGACCCGGAGTTCGTGGGACGGCTGGCGGACGAGGTGGTGGACCTGGGCGCGGGTCCGGGGCCGGCCGCGGGCTCGCCGGTCAGCGGCTCGGCGGCCGGGGGCGCCCCGGCGGGTGGAGGCTCGGAGGTCGGGGGCTCGGCGAGCGCGGGCCGTGCCCGCGTACCCTCAGCGGTCGCCCCGCCCGACCCGTCCGGATCGCCCGACCCGTCCGGAGCGTCCGACGCGTCGGGTGCCCCGGGGGGCGGCGAGGCGGACGCGGCCGAAGGGGCCGCGGCCTCGCCGGCCCTCGCGCGCGGCCTGTCCGCGCGGGGGCTCACCGCCCACGTCGGGCGGCGCCGGGAGATCGCGGTGCTGCACGGGGTCGATCTCGACGTGGAGGCCGGGGCGTCGGTCGGGGTCGTGGGCGCCTCGGGGGCGGGGAAGACGACGCTGCTGCGCGCGCTGGTGGGACTGCAGCGGCCCTCCGGCGGCTCGGTGTCACTCGACGGCGTGGCGCTGAAGCCGGGGGTCGGGCGGCGCAGCCGCGAGCAGCGGCGCCGGGTCCAACTCGTGCCGCAGGACCCGCTGGGCGCGCTCAATCCGGCCCTGCGCGTCTCCGCGGCCCTGGGGCGCCCGCTGCGGTTGCACCGCCGCTGCGAGCGGGGCTCGGTGCCCGGCCGGGTCGCCGCTCTCCTGGAGCGGGTCGGTCTCTCGGCCGAGCACGCCGACCGCTTCCCGCACGAGCTGTCCGGCGGGCAGCGTCAGCGGGTCTCCATCGCCCGCGCCCTCGCCGCCGACCCGGACGTCCTCGTCTGCGACGAGGTGACCTCGGCGCTCGACCGGGAGACGGCGGACGCGGTGATGGATCTGTTGCTGGAGCTGCGCGCGTCGCAGGGCCTCGCGCTGGTGCTGGTCAGCCACGATCTGCGGCTGGTGGCGGAGCGCACCGAGACCGTGTTGGTGCTGCACGACGGGCGGGTGGTCCGGCGGGGGGCGACGTCCCGCGTGCTGGGCTGCCGGCCGTCCTGACCCTCGTCGGGGCCGCGGCGAGGCGGGGCCGTCGACGCGACGGGGCGAGGACGGCCCTCGGCGGAACCATCCGCCACCCGGCGCCGTTCGGCGGGTGAACCGTGCCGCCGCGAGCGCGGCAGAGTGGAGTCGGAGAGGGGAGAAGGGCACGTGACGGAGGATTCGCGTCGAGCGTCGGAGCCCGCGGACGCACTGTTCGCCTACGGGACGCTGCAGTTCCCCGAGGTCCTCACCGCCCTGTTGGGACGGGTGCCGGAGCACGGCCCGGCAGAGGCCCCGGGGTGGCGGGCCGCGGCCCTGGGCCGCCGGCTCTATCCGGGGCTGATACCGGACGCCGACCGCTCCGCCCCGGGGGTGCTGCTGACGGGCCTCACCCCGGCCGAGTGGCGGATCCTCGACGCCTTCGAGGCCGACGAGTACGAGCTGCGCTCGGTGCGGCTCGCCGATGGGCGAGAGGTCCCCAGCTATGTCTGGCGAGGCGGTGAGGAGCTCCGGGAGACCTGGGACGCGACCCGTTTCCGCACCGCGTACCTGGCGGACTTCCTCGCCCGCGAGGGGCTGCCGAGCTGCTAGGCGGCCATCCGGAAGACCAGCTCGCCCGGCTCGGCCTGGGGGAGGAGGCCCTCCGCGTCGAGCCGGACCAGCGTGCCCGGGCGCACCGTGTCGGGGAAGACCCCGGCGAGGGTGGCGCGCAGTCGGAAGCCCTCCGCCATGTCGATGGTGGCCACCGTGCGCAGGCTGCCGGTGCGGCGGCGGACGACGGAGGTGTGGCGGACGGCCCCGGTGCCGGCGCTGTGCTCCCACGTCAGGTCGGTGGAGGCGCAGATCGGGCACAGCAGGCGGTGGAAACAGGCGGTCCGGCACCAGCGGCAGCGCTGGAAGTACAGCTCGCCGCGGCGCAGCCCGTCCAGGTAGACCTGGCCCGGCCAGCCGCCGTCGGCGGGCGGTGCCACGGGGGCGTCGGCGGTCGCCTCCAGGACCGGGGGTGCGTCCGGGGCGAGCCGAACGGCTGGGGCGGGGGCAAGCTCGGTGATCTCGGCCACGGTGTGGAACACGGTGTCATCTCCCTGCGCTGGGCCGGAGGACGGAAGAGAAACGGACGCTCACCGCGAGCGTATGGCACTGAGTGTCAACTGTAAAGGCACTCAGTACCCACTGAGTGGCTCAAGGGGCCCGATCGGTGCGGTCATCGGCGCTCCGGAGGGGTCCCCGGGCGCCGCGGGGCACGTCTTCAGCCGTTCGCCCCGCCTGTGCCGTCGAGTCCGGACTCGATCCCGCGGACCACCTGCCACAGGGGTGTCCCGCGCTTGGTGATCACCACCACGACGTCCTCGTCCTCGGCCTCGGCCGCGTCCCCGGCCGGGGACGCGGCGGCGGGGCCCTCGCCCGCCGCTCCCCAGGAGTGCTGGACGAACTCCAGCGCGTGGTCCACTCCCGCCTCCGCGTCGTCCTGCCCGCCCGAGCGCAGCCAGGACCGCAGCGCGTTGTTGTGCGCCGCGACCACCGCCGCCGCGATCACGTCGGCGTGCAGATCGCCGTCGGAGCGGCCCGCGAAGCGCCGGCGGAGATAGTCGGCGAGGGCGCGCTCGTAGCGCCAGACCACCGACAGTTCATAGGTGCGCAGCCCCGGCACGCTCTTGGTGAGCCGGTACCGCTGCACGGAGAAGGTGGGGTTCTCCGCGTACATCCGGAGCACCAGCCGGGCGGCGTCGCAGACCCGCGCCACCGGCTCGGGGTCCTCCTCCGCCCCGTCCAGGAAGGCCGTGAGATCGGCGAGGCAACCCTCGTGGTCGGGGAAGACCACGCCCTCCTTGGAGGGAAAATAGCGGAAGAAGGAGCGGCGCCCGACGCCGGCCAGCGCGACGATGTCGTCGACCGTGGTCGCCTCGTAGCCCCGCTCCAGGAAGAGCTGGAAGGCGGCGGCGATCAGCGCGTCCCGCATCGACGGCCTGGTGGCCGAACTCCCTGGTCCCTGGCCTGCGCCGCGCTCCTCGCCCATGCCGGGAACATAGCACCCGAAATGCCGGCCGCATTGTCGGATGGCACTGAGTGTGCATACTTGAGGGTACTGAGTGCCGTAATGTCGTGGACTTGACGTCGTCCACCGCGAGGAACCGGGGTTGCGCAGCATGAACAAGGACTTCGACCTGTACCGGCCGTTGGAGGAGCACGAGATGCTCCGGGAGACGGTGCGTGCGCTGGCTGAGGCGAAGATCGCGCCGTTTGCGGCGGAGGTCGACGAGGAGGGTCGGTTCCCGCAGGAGGCGCTGGACGCGTTGGTCGCCAGTGAGCTGCACGCGGTGCATGTGCCGGAGTCGTACGGGGGTGCGGGGGCGGATGCGCTGGCGACGGTGATCGTGATCGAGGAGGTCGCGCGGGTGTGCGCGTCGTCCTCGTTGATTCCGGCGGTGAACAAGCTGGGGTCGCTGCCGGTGATCCTGTCGGGTTCGGAGGAGCTGAAGAAGCGGTATCTGGGTCCGTTGGCCAAGGGCGATGCGATGTTCTCGTACTGCCTGTCGGAGCCGGAGGCGGGTTCGGACGCGGCGGGGATGAAGACGCGTGCGGTGCGTGACGGTGATCATTGGGTGCTCAACGGTGTGAAGCGGTGGATCACCAATGCCGGGGTGTCGGAGTACTACACGGTGATGGCGGTCACCGACCCGGAGAAGCGGTCGAAGGGGATCTCCGCCTTCGTGGTGGAGAAGTCGGACGAGGGTGTGTCGTTCGGGGCGCCGGAGAAGAAGCTCGGGATCAAGGGTTCTCCGACGCGTGAGGTGTATCTGGACAATGTGCGGATTCCGGCGGATCGGATGATCGGTGCGGAGGGCACGGGGTTCGCGACGGCGATGAAGACGCTGGACCACACGCGGGTCACGATCGCGGCGCAGGCGTTGGGGATCGCGCAGGGGGCGCTGGACTACGCGAAGGGGTATGTCCAGGAGCGGAAGCAGTTCGGGAAGGCGATCGCGGACTTCCAGGGGATTCAGTTCATGTTGGCGGACATGGCGATGAAGCTGGAGGCGGCCCGGCAGCTGACGTACGCGGCCGCGGCGCGGTCGGAGCGGGTGGATGGCGATCTGACGTTCTACGGTGCGGCGGCGAAGTGTTTCGCGTCGGATGTGGCGATGGAGGTCACCACGGACGCGGTGCAGTTGCTGGGTGGGTACGGCTACACGCGGGACTACCCGGTGGAGCGGATGATGCGGGACGCGAAGATCACGCAGATCTACGAGGGGACCAACCAGGTCCAGCGCATCGTCATGGCGAGGAACCTTCCCTAGCGGTTTTTTTGGCCCTCTCGGCACAAAGACGCCCCGGCCGGATCGGCCGGGGCGTTTCTTGCTTGGGGCTCAGGCGTCCGGGAACTCTCCCGCCTTCACGCCCTTGATGAACGCGCCCCAGGCGGTTATGGGGAAGGTCAGGGCGGGGCCCTCGGGGTTCTTGCTGTCACGGACGGGAACGGCGCCGGTGGCTGCGAATACGGGGGCCCATTCTAGGCAATTTGCGCCCCCGTTACCGCTATAGGTTGACTTGACCCACTCTGGGCGTGAGAGGTCGAGAGTGGCGCTCATGTCGGCATTGCCTCCATAACGGACCTGATGAACGTCGCCGATTCCTTCGGCGACAGAGCGTATGCCCTAAGGCGATCGTAGGCCCGCTGGTGATCTCTCACGCTCCTCGCGTCTTCGATCAGTGTTCTGGTTGAGATGCTCTCCTCCCAGGAGACTTGCGTCCCGTTGTCCAGGGTGAGCAGCGCCAGCGAGCCCCCTACGAACGCATGTCCCCCGTGTGCGAACGGTAGAACCTGAACGATGCTGGTCGGCATCAGCGCCAAGTCCGCCAGGGTGGACAACTGGGCCCGCATGACCGCCGCGCCTCCAAAAGGACGGCGAAGGACAGCCTCATCGAGAATGATCGAATGGTCTGGCGCGGCGTCCGCCCGTAACAGCGACTGACGAGCCATTCGGGCTGTAACCAGCTCTTCGATCTCGTCCGACGTAGCCCGGGGGTTATAGGTCCTGAACAGTGCGCGGGCGTAGTCCTCCGTCTGCACAGTGCCTGGCACGATCTGGCCGCTGTACTCCTGTATGGCTTGGGCCGTCGCCTCAAGTTCCATGCGACGTCGGAACTGATCGGGATGAACTTCTTTGCAGGCGAGCCGGTAAAGCTCCTGGAAGATCCCGTCTGTGCCAAAGGCGGCATCCAGCATGGCCGGTAGGTGGGGAGGTGGCATGCGCTCCGCCATCTCGATGCGTTGCAAGTGGCTCTTGCTGACCTTGACCACGCTGGCCAGGGCGTCGAGAGTCATCCCGTCGGACCGCTCTCGGTATGCACGCATCTTGGCCCCGAACAAGTGTCGGGCGGACCGATCCGGTGTCAGCTCACGTGGCCTGGCAGGCATCCCAACTCCCATCTCCCCACTTGGCATTGGGGACATCGATGGCTTTCCAGAGTACGCGCGCGCCGCAATGCTAGCGCCACAAAGAGTCACGATCGCCTCGCGTGGCCACACACGTGAGACCCCCGCGACGCGGCGAACGTCCGGGGGCGTGGCCACCAACCAAGCGGAGTTGATGACATGAGCAAACGTACCGTGCTGGTCTTCGAATCGTGCGCGGGCTGCGGGTACACGGAGGTGTCCGGGTGACTCTCCGGCAACTGCCCCCGGACGAACACGGCCGGTCGGCGTTCGTGATCACTGACAACCCCGACAGCCCGCTCAGCCGCATGGCCGACGAGTTCGACTCGGTGGCAGAAGACGAGAAAGTGTTCATGTGCAGTCAGCTCCTGGGGCACGCCCGTGACTTGCTCAAGCAGCCGAAGGTGACCGTGGAAGAACTGCGGTTCCTCGCTGAAAGGCTTGTTGAGGGGCTGCTCATGGCCATCAACGTGGCCGAGAGCCGAGACTCCCGCTCGGCGCCGATCACCCCCATGCCCATGATCGGTGATCCGGTGATGGACACGGTGACCGGCAAGGTGGGTCTGATGATGGGCTGGGAGGGCCCTCAGCAGGTACGGGTGACCCTGTATCCGCCGAATGGGAAGGGCACGCCCTGGGACACCGCCGGCTTCCGTCAGCCGACGCGGGAGGAGTGGCCCGCCTCGATCTTCGGACCGTAGAAGACTCCTGGTCCCCGCCGTCCTCGGCTACCTCGGCGGGGACCAGGTTCAACGCCCGTCCCTACCGTGTGCCAGTCACCCCCCGAAGGCGACACCGGTAGGGGCGGGTACAAGTGCACCACAGATGGATATCACGAGGTTGGAAGTGCGCACCGACTGGATGAGCCTCCCCGCAGCCGTCAGGGACACTGTGGAGTCGCGTACGGGCCCAGTGCTCTCGACGGCGACCATCGAAGAGGGGCTGAACTGCTCTCTCGCTGTCATTAAGACCGTGTCCTATGTGGTGAGGCGGGCGTTGACCGGTCACGGGGCGGGGTACGTGGGACTGGATCGTGCCGGATGGGCTGTGGGAGATCGCGAAGCCGCTGATCCCACCGTCGAAGGTTCGGCCACAGGGCGGTGGGACGCAGGACACGCCTGACGAGACGGTGTTCGCCGCGATCATCTACGTGCTGGTCAGCGGCTGTGCCTGGCGGACTCTGCCGCCGTGCTTCGGCATATCGAAGTCGACCGCTCATCGCCGGTTCCTGATCTGGTCGCGCGCTGGCGTGTGGGGAAGGCTGCACGAGGCGTTCCTGCACCGGCTCGACGACGCGGGTCTGATTGACGTGACCCGCGTCGTCCTGGACTCCGCCCATGTACGGGCGGAAAAGGGGGCGAACTCACAGGCCCGTCGCCCGTGGATCGGGGTAAGCCGGGTTCTAAGATGCACGTCCTGTCGGACCAGAACGGGCTGCCCCTCGTCGTCGGCATCTCCGCCGCCAACACCCACGACAGCGAAGCCCTGAAACCCATGGTGACCGGTCACCAAACGAGACACGATCCCCACCGCGGCCGCCACTTCAAACCCCAGCGCCTGCACGCGGACAAGGCATACGACGTTCCCCATCTGCGGAAATGGCTCCGCGGCAAGCGCATCGGCGTCCGCATTGCACGCAAGGGCATCGAGTCCAGCGAACGCCTCGGCCGCCGCAGGTGGGTGATCGAGCGCACCATGTGGTGGCTGACCGGCTACCGCCGACTCTCGCCCCGCTACGAACGCGATCCCCGCAACTACCTGGCATTCCTCGGACTTGCCGCCGCAATCTGCTGCTACAAGCGACTCGTCCGCCTCACCACATAGGACACGGTCTAAAAGGGGGCCACACGGGCCCGTCGCCGGTCGACCGGGGCCGGGCCGGCTCCAAGCACCACCTGATCACCGACGGGCACGGCACCCCTCTTGCCGTCATCCTCACCGCCCCCGCCGGAGACCGGACTCGGTCTTCGCCGACTGCGGCTACGACCACGACATCTACCGCGACCAAGTACGCGAGCGTGGGATCGTTCCCGCCATCGCCCGCCGGGGAACCCGGCACGGCACCGGACTGGGCACCTACCGATGGGTGGTCGAGCGCACCTTCGCCTGGCTCCACGGCTTCAAACGCCTCCGCATCCGCTGGGAGCGATGAGCCGACATCCACGAATCCTTCCTCCGCCTCACCTGCTGCCTCATCACCCTCAGACAGATCAACTCATTGTGTTAGGCGTTGTTAGCCGAACGAGTCGGATTGACACTGCGTAGCTAAGGTAGCTGCTCTCAGAATCCTTTCACCTGGGCAAGCGAATTGGTCCAATCGAGTGTCCTAACCGCCCTGGAGCGACTCTCCGCTTGACGGAGAGTCGCGGCCCTGCACACAATTAATCCGCGATCAAAAAGCTCGCGCGAGGCAGGGCCTATCTGCTCCGAAAGCGATGGGCGCTTCAGAAAGATACGGTGGGTGCCAACGGAGTCTTCGAACTCAACCGCCGAATCACAAGACTTATTGCAATTCAATAAAGCGCCCGCACTCTACTAGGGTAAACATTTGCCCGCAGGGGGCTTCGCAAAGCATCTCACTACATCCAGGAAGGATCACTCTGATGGCCGAAGTTAATTCTGCATACGGCGCTTGGCTCGCCTATGTCATGGACGCCAAGCGCATCGACACGGAGAAGTTGGCCGAAAAGGCAGGCATCCAGCCGACCCTCATCGACCGACTGATCCGAGGTGAGCTCTCGCCAGAAAACGCTCGCGAGGAGGTATTCAAACTCGGAGAGATCCTCCTGAGCTCCAAGCCCAGGGAGCAGATGGAGAAGGTGCTGCAAGCCCTTGAAATTCATGTGGATCTGCGCAACTGGGCAAAATCCTGCGACGGAGGCTGCTGTCAGTGGAACATCGCAACCGAAGTCTCCTACGATTCGGCGCTAGAAGTCAGCTGAACGCGTATCGCATGCCATCAGGGGCCGGTCATTGATCGGCCCACACGAGGGTGAAGATCTTCTCAGTCGAACCGAAAGAGAGGTAGTGGTTCATGCCTAAGGTTATCGAACAGGTCGCGCGCCACTTGACTATTGATCAGACATCGCACGCTCTTTGGGAGCTCTGTTATTTCGAGCGAGCCTCCGCGCACATCCTTGCCGGATGGATCGCGAAGATTTGCGAACTCGATGTCAAATTTGCGTTGGGGCGACACCTCTCACAGGACATGCATCACGCCGCCCAACTGCGCCGACGATTCGATAATTTGAACGACCTCGCCGGGGGTTCGCATCATGTTCCTTCGGGATGGCAGAGTGTAATGGTGGCGGTGGACCAAGCTTCCGACACGAGAAACCTCCTCGTGGGCCTCTATGAGGTTATTAAGGGGCACCTGCATGAGCTGTCCACTCATTATCTCGCCAATGCGGATCCAGTCGCCGATGCACACACTGTCGCCCTAGTGCGCGTAATTGACTCCGATAACTCAGAGCGTAGAGAGTGGGCCAAGCAGGCTGCAAACAGCCTGCCCCATAATCACGACTCAAACCAGTTTCAAAAGTATATCGATGAGCTCTGGCGGCATCGCTCGACCGAAGATTGCGTAGATTCCGAGCATGCGCTGTGGTCACCGCTGGATCGGGTGCCGCAAGTAGGAAGGGCGCAGAACCTCCGCAGGGGAGAGCCCGGTGCGCTGCGGCTTGTTCCCGCTGATCCCTTCCGCAATCCGAAGGACATCGGAATCTTTCTGCACAATTTCCTCAACGAGGAAATTTCAACGCTTGAACTCGTATCGCGGAACTCGTATGAGCATCCTGGCATGCCTTCCAAATTCCATCTGGATATGGCTCGCCAGGCCGGCGACGAGGCTCGGCACGCGCTACTTCTTCAAGAATTGGCTGCTCAATATGGCGTAACATACGGCGACTACCCCGTGTACGTTTCATCGTATGAGGCGCAGTATCAATTCCAGGCATGCGAGCCTGGTGGCAGGCGGGAGTTGCTGTGGCGAATTCTGCTTCGGCAGGCCTTTCATGAAGGGCTCGCGTTGGACAGCCTCGCATTCGAGGTTCGAAAGCGCGATTTTCTCGGTCAACCTGAGATGGCTCGCATTTTCGGATTCCTCCTGTCTGACGAAGTTTTCCACGCGCAGTCGGGGCTTTGCTGGAGCCGCTACCTCTGCGATAGCGAGAAGAAATCCGCGACGGAGGAAATGGCGGCAGCTCACGAATATTTCGTGGAGAGAGTGAAGAGGGCTCGAGCGCGCTTTGTTGCAGATCATATGGACAAGGCCATTGCCGAGGTGGAGATGCTTGACTGCATCGCGGAGAATCTCCCGGCGCTGCCCTTTGAGCGTGAGATTAACGTTCGTGCGCGAGAGCAAGCTGGTTATACGCCGGAAGAAGTCCAGCAGGTCATCGACTGGGGATACGCCCGCCACTGAGGATCCGCCCGGGCCCGCCGACACGACGAGCGATCGCCCGTCGTCCCGGCGGGGCCGGTAGATCGGCCTTGAGCGGTGGTCGGGTTTGTAGCAGATCAGCGCCGCGATCGAGACGCGTCTGCGGGCGCGGCCGTGAACCCGCGCCACAGGACAAGGCACGGCTGTTCCAGAACGGCACGATCGGCGACAAGGTCTTCGCGTACGCGATCGACGACGAACCCTGGTGGCGCCGCCAGAAGGTCCCCTTGATCTGCGCGTTCTGCACGGCTCCAGTGGTGGCCCAGCGCACCACCGTGGGCCGACGACCCGGACCAGATCGGCGCCACCGCCCCCGTCATCCAAACCGGCCCCGCAACCCCCGTCGATCAGTTCGGCGTGAACATCTCCACGATGCGATCGCTGCTGCCCCCTCTGGCCCAACAGTGCGCTCGTCATCGCACGGTTCCTGCAGAAGCGCCTACCCCCGCCACTCTCGTTTTTTGTTCGTTTGCTTGAGTGCCTGTTTGTGGATCAACCATACGGGTGGAGTCTGGGGGCACGCTTCTGTGCGGCGATGAGGTGCGAGCATCCCGCTTCAAGATGGACCGGGATGCTCACCAACCGGAAAGGGTACGCCGTGGCCACAGTCCTCGACTATGAAAGCAACATGATCGTCGAGCTGATGGAGGTCCCTGCTGAGGAACACGATAGGCAGTGGCTGAAAGAAGCGCTGCAGCAGGCCGTCATGTTGGAGCTCGCGACGCTTCCGCCTTATTTGTGCGGTCTTTGGTCAATCGAAGATTCCAGCCGTGACTCAGGCGTTTTTGCGACGATCCACGAAATCGTCTTCGACGAGATGTCCCACCTGGGCCTGGCGTGCAACATGCTCACCACCATCGGCGGGGAACCGCGCATCGCCGATGAGAGGCTGGTGCCGAAGTATCCGGGTCCGCTGCCCGGCGGCGTACGTCCGGAGTTGACGGTTTCGCTCACAGGCCTGAGCAAGCAATCGCTCGACATGTACTCCCAGATCGAGAAGCCCGACGACCCCGTCGTCGAGGACAGGGAGATCCACACATCGATCGGGGCCTTCTACACGGCAATCCTCGAAGCCTTCCGTAATCAGCAGCACCTGATCTCGGGCACCCGACAAGTGGTCAAACGCATGTTCGGCCACGGCAAGGGGAACGATGTCGTCGCACTCAGGTCGTTCGGTGACGTCGAGGCCGCCATCAAGATCATCAAGGAGCAGGGCGAAGGTACTGCCGCATCGCCGCAGAACCCGTTCCCCGGACGGCCCGGAGAGCTGGCTCACTTCTACTCATTCCGAGAGATCTTCCACGGCCGCAAGCTGATCGCTGTGTCGCAAGACCCGCCCAGGTTCGACTTCCAGGGTCCAGAGATTCCCATGCCGAACACCCTTCCCATGGGAACGGTGCCGCAGGGCGGCTGGGAGCAAGGCGGGGTGACGGTCTCCAGTGAGGTGAGAAGGCACCTTGACGCCTTCAATCTCCACTACAGCTCGCTGCTGTCGTTCCTCGAGAAGGCGTGGCAGGCAGAGCAGTCCAGTACGGCAAATGCGCGGTTGAGCGACGCCATCGGAGAGATGTCCGAGCTACAGGGGCCGGCGCAGGAGCTGATGGGCATCCCGCTGCCCGATGGTAGCGGGAAGACGTACGGTCCAGAGTTCCGGTACGTCGAGGCCAGGACATGAGCGAAGCCGACATACGGCGGCACGGTCGGCGACCGCGACGCCCCTGTCGGAGGCATGACGTCGGCCGTCGGCCAGCGTCATGCCCCCGAGGGTCGTTGATCAGACCCCGAACGACTCGCTGGGGCTCACCACGGCGGTGAAGCCGTTGGTCGCGATGACTCGTACCAACAGCTCTCGACCGGAGTCGAACTGGCTCGGGTCCAGTGTGACGGACGGCCTCTTGAGCCCCACACCGACCGTCTGCCAGGTCCGGCCCTCGTCGCCGCTGATCTGGATGGTGAACGTGTGGCTCTCCTCGACGGGTCGCTCGAGATCGGCTGCGACACTCAGCCTGTGGCGGTCGACAAGCTCGGTGCGCACGGCACGCGTGACCGGCGGTGCCGCCCCGGCGCGGAAGGTGTCCACCACCGCCCCGCCGACGACCAGTTCGACCACGGACACCTCCGGGCCGGCGGTGACCGTCGCGTCCACGATGCCGACTCGGTCCTCGCCGGGGCGGAGTTCGGAGTCGAGCTTGACCGGTGCGGAGTGTTCTTGCACCACGGCGCCGTCCGCGGTGGTGAACCGCAGCGTCACGGGGCTGTCCGGTACGGGAGCGGTTGGTGACACGTTCGGAGCCGGGTTGACAAACGCGATCTTCCCCTGGCCTTGCGTCAGGTTGACCGTGCTGACGACGTTGACCACGATCTGTCCGGGCGCAGGGCCGCCGCCACCGTCGGCGAACGACGGCAGGGCGTTCTCGGCCACCAGGCGGCGCCGGATCCCCCCGTAGGTGTAGACGGACAGCCACTCACGGTCGCAGTAGGTCATGATGTCATGCCACTGGGTGCCGGGCATGGCGGTCATGGGAAGCGTGTTGGCCGGATCGCCGACGTCGAAACCCGCGAATCCCGCATCGGTGTTGGACAACTGCCCGGCGGGGAAGGGGTAGTTGTTGAGGTCGTTCGCGGTCTCCCCACAGAATCCCGGATGCAGCCTCCCCAACGTGTGCCCCAGTTCGTGGCCTCCGTACCAGTCGCCGTACGACCCGTCCACGTCCCAGCCGAAGGACCCACTGCCGGGTACTCCCGTAGGACCGCAGGCCACGACGGCCGGGTCGGGACTGGTGGCGGGGACGCTCGCCGAACTGCCTCGCATGAAGAAGCCCGTGTCGCTGACCATGCCGTAGTAGTGGGTCCGCGCGTCGGTGCCGGCGCTGACATCCTGGGTGCGGATCGCGGCCAGCTGCGCGTTGATGTCGCTGGAGATGAATGGCACGGCCGCCGTGGCGGCGACCACGGCCTGCGAGTTCAGCACCTGGGCCACCGGATAGGCCCGGCCGAGCCATGACACCAGCAGGTCGAAGTCGATGTTGCGCGGAGCATGGGTCACCGGCGGTGTGCCCTGCTGGTAGGTGAACCTGACGATCCGCACACGCAGTGGGGGGCCGGGCTGGAAGGTCACCGTGGGTCGGCGTTCGCCTCCGAGCGCGATCGGGTTTCCGGTCACGCTGTCGGTCACGCCGGACAGCCAGACTGTGGCCTGTCCGGCAGCGGTGGCGGCGGCCGGCAGCACGAAGTTGAGACTGCGGTTGGCGTCGTCACGGGCGCGGGTGAGGTTACCCGCATCGGCGGGATTGAGGGTCACCGTGTTGGCGGAGGTAACGACCACCGGCGCGGCCGACGGCCTCCGCACCGACAGCTGGCCCGTGACAGTGATGGGTGCGCTGCCGTAGTAGCTCAGATACGCCCGCACCACGGTCCGCTTATCGGCCACCAGCGGTACGGAATGGCCGAGGTCCTGCACCCCCTGTGTGACTTCCAGGGCGTCCATCTGCAAGGGGTGGGTGCTGGTGTTTCCGGCGGACAGATCGACGCGGACCACCTCGGCCGAGTCGTCGGGGTGGGTGGCCTCGACCGCGCGCCCGGTGACGAGCGCGTTCGCCATGACCTGGATCATCAGGCGCTTGGCGGTGCGGACGGCCTCGGACTCGTCCGCGCTGGACTGGATGGTCAGCAGCTCGTTCGCCGCGGGGTCGGGTCCGACCCACAGGCACGCCATCAGGCTTCCCTGCATGGACGACAACCGCTGAACGTAACCTTGTGTGACAGCCATGACAACACGCGCCCTTCGCCCGTCACACAGGGTCGATCTCGACCGAGGTAATCTTCGCGTCGCCGTCGCCGTGCCCGGCCGCAACCACGCGATAGTTGGTCGCCGCCGCGGCGAGCGACTGGACGAGGTTGGCCGCGTACGCGGTATCAGCGGCTGACCCGTCATTACTGACAGCCAGCACTTCGGAGTTGTCCGGTGTGGGACCTATCCAGACGCAGGCGGTGGTCTGCGACAGGATGGACAGTCGTTGAACCGGTCCGGTCGTCGTAGCCATGGCAGGGAACCCTTCGGTGGATGACGGAATGGCTGTCAGAGCGGCCTGTCCAGCAGCCCCAGTTCGAGGGCGCCGTCGCTGAAGTAACGCAGGTCGCCGCGGACCCGGATTCCGCCGGAGAGGAACTGCTCTCGTGCGTCGACCTGTCCGTCGATAACGGCACGGATGACTGCGGCGTCGCCGATTACTTCGACCAGGGTGGGCCTGCCCACGCCGGCCGCTACGTTCTCCGAAACGTTGACCTCGTTCGACCCGCACTCCAGAACGTACGTTCCGCCGCCCTCTCCGGACAGATGGAGCACGATGTTTCCCGGCCGCAAAGACCGGTTCTTCGCCAGCTTGTCAGCGAGGTTCTGCAGCGACTCTTTCATGGTTCCCTCCGGCCGCCTTCGGCACGTCAGGCTCTCATTCATGAACCACTCCCGATCAATGCCACAGCGCTATGCTCTGCCTTGACAGGGAGCGGAGAAGCGAGCTGGCACGGGATCAACTGCAATATTCACGCCATACGTGATTGCGACCCGATGTGCTCATCACCGACCCAGCACGTGTCGAACGCGGTAATGAGATTGTTGATTGATTCGTGCAGCCGGCGGCGTCGTGGTGCCGCCAGCTGGTGCCGCTACTCCATGCTAGGCATGACGGGGATATCGTGCAGCCTGTACGGGAACCGACCGTTCAGGCGGGTCGAGCCAGAGACGGACGAGCCGGTGCCCGACCCGGCGGTCGGGTTGCCGCCGACGACGCCCACGCCCGTGACAACCGATCCACCGAGCGTCAGAGCACAGACGAAGCCAAGGACGCACGGCGGCAACGGTCATCGTGCCGTGGAAGACATATGCACGCTTGTCGAAGCGACAGGCCATGGCGCGGAAGCTCTTGAGGGCATGGATCGATGGCTCCACCTCGTTGCGGCGCTTGTACATCGTCTGATCGAAGCCAGCGGGTACGCCTAAGAACCGCTGAGGGCGATGCGCTGTTCGTCAAGGGCGTACGCAAGGACGATCGCGAAGGCCGCAAGGCGCAGGTCTGGGAGGTGACCGCGAATTCCTGGGTCGCAGGTATCGGTCTGAGCCTCCGTTGGCACGTGGAAGCGGAGGGGGGTTCCTCCTGGCCTTCGACTACATCGACGGACGGCACGCGGAGCTTGGGCCTGACTCGGACGACTACGAGTGCGTGGCCGATCTTCTCCAGCGCATGCAGAGGCTTCCCCTGCCTGACACTTGGGTTCCCTCGCTGAGCGAGCGGTTCGCTTCCTTCCTGCCTCCGTGGAAAGCCGAGCTACTGAAGGGAGAACACCTCCTTCACACCGATATCAACCCACACAACGTCCTGATTACTGACGGCGGTCGCGCCCATCTAGTGGATTGGGCCATGCCTGCTGTGGGACCGGTCTGGGTCGATGCCGCCTACACCGCCGTGCGGCTGATGGAAGGCGGCACCCCTCCTGTGACGGCTCGCCGCTGGCTGGACCGCTTCCGCTCCTGGCGACAGGCCGACGCGGAAGCCGTCAGGGCCTTCGTCGAGGGCACATGTCGGCACTGGGAACACGTGGCCGGGAACAAGGCTGCGCGGCACGGCAATGCCCGCTTCCGTGCACTGGCAGAGTGACCTACCAGCCCCAGGGGCAGCCTGGGAGAGCGCCCGTCGTAGGTGTGTCTGTGCAGTTCAGGGCACTGCTAGCGGTAAAGCACGCAGATCTACGAGGGGACCAACCAGGTCCAGCGCATCGTCATGGCCCGCGACCTCCCGTAGCGTGAGCGGCGTCGCGTGGCCGGGTGCCGCGCGGCGTCCGTCCGCGACGACGAGGGAGGCCACACCGATGGGCTCGTACTCCGACAGCTACCGGCACAGCCTGGCGGACCCGACGGGATTCTGGCTGGACGCGGCGAAGGCGATCGACTGGACACGGCCGCCCACCCGCGCACTGGACGACACCGACGCCCCGCTGTACCGCTGGTTCCCCGACGGGGAGTTGAACACCTCCTTCAACGCGCTGGACCGGCACGTCGCGGCGGGCCGGGCCGGGCAGACCGCGCTGATCTGGGACTCGGCCGTCACCGGCGCCAGGCGCAGCTACACCTACGAGGAGCTGCGTGACGAAGTGGCCCGCTGCGCCGGCGCGTTGCGGGGCCTGGGGGTGGAGCGCGGCGACCGGGTGGTCGTCTACATGCCGATGGTGCCCGAGGCCGCCATCGCCATGCTGGCCTGCGCCCGCCTCGGCGCGGTGCACTCCGTGGTCTTCGGCGGCTTCGCCCCCAGGGAGCTGGCCGCGCGGATCGAGGACGCGCGACCCAAGGTGATCGTGGCCGCCTCCTGCGGCATCGAGCCGTCCCGCGTGGTGGAGTACCTGCCCATCGTGGACGCCGCGCTGGAGACGACCGCGCACCAGCCGGAGACGGTCGTGGTCCTCCAGCGCGAGGCCGCGCCGGCGACGCTGCGCCGCCCCCGCGACGTCGACTGGCACGAGCTGATGGCGGACGCCGCCCCCGCCGAGCCGGTGCCGGTCCCCGCCACCGACCCGCTCTACATCCTCTACACCTCCGGCACCACCGGAAAGCCCAAGGGCGTCGTCCGCGACACCGGCGGGCACGCGGTCGCGCTGGCCTGGTCGATGGGGGCGGTCTACGGCGTGCGCCCCGGCGACGTCTGGTGGACCGCCTCCGACGTCGGCTGGGTGGTCGGCCACTCGTACATCGTCTACGCCCCGCTGCTGATCGGCGCGACCACCGTGCTGTACGAGGGGAAGCCGGTCGGCACCCCGGACGCGGGCGCGTTCTGGCGGGTGATCGCCGAGCACCGGGTGACGGCTCTGTTCACCGCGCCGACCGCGCTACGCGCCATCAAGCGCGTCGACCCCGAGGCCCGTGAGCTCGCCGGGTACGACCTGTCGACTTTCCGGACGCTGTTCCTGGCGGGAGAGCGGCTCGACCCCGAGACGTACCACTGGGCGCGCGAGAAGCTCGGCACGCCGGTGGTCGACCACTGGTGGCAGACCGAGACCGGCTGGCCGGTCGCCGCCAACCCGCGGGGCCTGGAGCCGCTGCCGGTCAAGCCGGGCTCGGTGAGCGTGCCCGTGCCCGGCTACGACGTGCGCGTCCTGGACCAGGCCGGCGCGCCGCTGCCCGCCGGGGAGGAGGGCGCCATCGCGATCCGACTGCCGCTGCCGCCGGGCACGCTGCCCACCCTGTGGGGCGACGACGCCCGCTATGTCGAGGGCTATCTCTCCCGCTACGAGGGCTACTACCTCACCGGCGACTCCGGCTACCTCGACGAGGACGGCTACCTCTTCGTCATGGGCCGCACCGACGACGTGATCAACGTGGCCGGCCACCGACTGTCCACCGGATCGATGGAGGGGGTGCTGGCCGCCCACCCCGCGGTGGCCGAGTGCGCCGTGATCGGTGTGCGGGACGAACTCAAGGGGCAACTTCCGCGCGGGCTCGTGGTGCTGAAGGCCGGTGTCGACGTCGACGAGGCGGTGCTGCGCGAGGAGCTGATCGCCGCGGTGCGCCGGGAGATCGGCCCCGTGGCCGCCTTCCGGCAGGTGTCGGTGGTCGACGCGCTCCCCAAGACGCGGTCCGGGAAGATCCTGCGGAAGACGATGCGGGGCATCGCCGAGGGGCGTGACGAGCCGGTTCCCTCGACCATCGAGGACCCCTCCGTCCTGGACGCGCTCCGCCCGGTGCTGCGCGACGAGGGACTGTAAGGGCCCGTCGCCGTTCCCCGAGGGGACGCCCCCCGAGCGCTCGGAACCCGGAGGGCGCCGCCCGTGGGCCGGGCCCGGCCCCGAGCCCCGGGCCCGGCCGGCCGTACGACCACGGGCCGACCACGGGCCGCCCGCGGGCCGCCCGCGGGCCGCCCGCGGCGTCGGACGGGCGGGGGCGTCCCGCCCGTCCGACGCGCACGGTGTGGAGGTCCGTCAGTCGAAGACGAACGGGCCGGGGGACTGCGCCGACGTGGCGGTGCAGTTGACGGTGATGAGGCCGAAGACGACCAGCTTCAGGGACTTGGCCTCCAGGCGGTCACCGGGGGCGACCGTGCCGTTCAGCGGGCCCGTGCTCACGTCGTCGCCGGTCTTGATGGCCGGGTTGGCGTTGCCGGTGAAGGTGGTGGTGCCGGAGCCGTTCTTGGTCAGGGTGAGCGTCGACTTCACCGCGCCCGCCGGGATGTCGAGCGGCGCCTTGACCGCCGACGAGCTGAGGTTGATGGTCGCCGAGGTGCCGTTCTGGGTGGCGGTCAGCGTCGCCGCCCCCGCGCCGTAGCTGCCGCACTCCGCGGTCAGCGTGGCGGTGGTGGGGTCGACGGCCGCCGCCGTGGGGGCCAGCGCCAGGGCGCCGACCGCCAGGGCCGCGGCGCAGGATGTCGTGCCGATCACGAGCGTGCGGGGTCTACCGGGCTTGCTTCGTGTCATGGAGCTTCCTCCGATGTGGGGGAGTGCCGCGGGTGCGTTCGCCGACCCGCTCCATTCGCCATGGCCATGGCAAGCCCTGTCATTGATGCGTAGGCCATCGAAGAAGGCAAGAGTGATTCCCGGTGATTTTTCCGGCGCCCCCGGGCGGCGAGGCGGAATCACCCGGGGGCGGCCGTACGGAGCGCCCCGTCAGCGCGCCGGCGGCAGGTTGTAGGTGAGGCGGAAGGTGTTGCCGGGGTCGTAGGCGGCCTTCACCTCCGTCAGCCGCCGGAGGCCGGCCGCCCCGTACAGCGCTTCCAGTCGCTCGCCGGTGCTGCGCTCACCGTCCCCGTAGACGAAGTTGACGGCGCGTCCGACGACCCCAGGGGCCAGTGCGTCCAGCAGGGCCCGATGGGCCTCCCGGATCCGCTCCCGGTCGTCCGCGCCCACCATCGACAACACGCTGACCAGGAAGCGGGCGTCGCGGTGCGCGACCGCGTTCGCCACCACCGGCCGGCGGCCCAGCGCCCCGCCGAGGTGGCGGATCTGCACCACCGACCAGACCGGCGAGCCGGGCCCGGTCAGCTCCACGACCGTCCGGGCCGCCGAGGCGTCCAGGCCGCTGACCATCGCGGCGTCGCCCTGGTACGGGTGCGGCTGCTCCGGGTCGTCGTAGATGGACCCCGACTCCGCGTACGGCATCTCGCGGAGCGAGTCGACCAGCCGCGGGCCGACCGCCCGCAGCGGCGCCACCAGCCGTTCGCCCTCGGCCGGGTCGCCGGTGTAGGCGATCCGGATGTGCGCCACATAGCGGCCGCGGAGGTGCTCGGGGACCTGCGGCAGGTCGGGGAAGGGGACCATCCCGATCGACGAGGTCAGCTCCTCGGGCACGGTCTCGGTCCAGCTCAGATAGGTCCGCAGGGCCTCCTCGGCCAGCTCGGCGTCGAACATCAGCCCGCCGCCGTAGAGCCGGGCCACCGGGAACAGGTCGACCTCCATCGCGGTCACCACCCCGAAGTTGCCCACCCCGCCGCGCAGTGCCCAGAACAGGTCCGGGTCGCTGTCCGCCGTGACATGGCGCAGCCGTCCGTCCGCGGTCACCACGTCGAGGGAGCGCACATGGTCGGCGGCGTAGCCGTACTCCCGGGACAGCAGGCCGAGCCCCCCGCCGAGGACGTAGCCGACCGCGCCCACGTGCGGCGCCGAGCCGTTGAGCGGGGCCAGGCCGTGCCGCGCCGCCTCCGGCACCACCCGCGCCCAGCGCGCTCCCGCCTCGAACCACGCCGTGCGCGCCTCCGGGTCCACCCGCACGCCGGTCATCCGTCGGGTGCTGATCAGCACCCCGCCCTCGGCTGCGGCGGGCAGCCCGTGCCCGGTGGCCTGGACCCCCACCGGAAGCCCGTAGGCGCGGGCGAACTCCACCGCGGCGCGCACGTCCTCCGCCGTCCGCGCCCCGACGACCACCGCCGGGCGGTGTCGGAAGGCGGTCTGAAAGCCCGCCACCTCGGCGTCGTAGCCGTCCTCGCCGGGCCGCAGCACCGGCCCCGAGACCCGCGCGGCCAGCGCCGCCGCGGCACGGGCCGGGTCCGGTGCCCAGTCGGGACGGCGGCCCAAGAAGGCCGCCAACCGGCCGTAGGCGTCGGCGCCCTCGAGGGCCGGCAGCGCGGCGTCGAACGGGACCGGGCCGCCGCGCCGCTCGGCCGGCAGCGCGAGGCGGGCGAACGCGAGCGCGAACTCGGCCAGCTCCGCGTCGAGCGGCTGGGTGTCGCCGAGCGCCCGCGCCAGGTCCCAGGCGTGCGCGACCGCCTCCATGACGTATCCGGCCAGGGCGATCCGGCCCGGCGCCTCGCCCCAGGGCACCGAGACGGCCGCCGTCAGCCGGGCGTCGTCCGCCCAGGCGGCCACGAGCCGGGCCCGCGCCTCGGCGTACGCCTTGGGCCAGCCGTCGTCCGACACGCCCGGGGCCTCGGCCGGCACCTCCAGCGCCGCGCCGCCCTCCCCGACGTGCGAGATCCGGTGTGTCCCGCCCACCACATGGCTCAGCAGGGCCCGCACGTCGTACTCCGCGCACGGCGTCGGCTCCGTGAGCAGCTCGGGACGAACCGCGTCGATGAGGGCGGCGAGCTGGTCGGCGGCGCGCTCGAAGTGGGGGCGCGGGTCGGTCATCGCGTGCATGCGGGTAACTCTCCGTTCGTCGCGACGCCCGGTCCGGGCGTCGCGATGACCTTCCCGCCATAACCTGACACCCGCCGTCATGTTTTCCGCCGGCCTTCCGCGGCGCCGGCCGGGCGGCGGCCACCGGTCGCGCCGTCCGGCAGCATGGGCGGGTGAAATCCGATCGTCTGCTCTCGGTCCTGCTGCTGCTCCAGACCCGCGGCCGGGTGCCCGCCGCCGAGCTCGCCGCCCGGCTGGAGGTCTCGGTCCGCACCATCTACCGCGACGTGGAGTCGCTCTCGGCCGCCGGCGTGCCGGTCTACGCCGAGCGCGGCCGCCACGGCGGCATCGCGCTGCTGCCCGGCTTTCGCACCGATGTCACCGGGCTGACCAGCGATGAGGCGCGGGCGCTGTTCGTGCTGGCCGCGCAGGGGACGCACAGCGCGCTCGGCCTCGAAGGGGCGTTCGGCTCCGCGCTGCGCAAGGTGATGGCCGCGCTCCCCGCCCCGCACCGCCCCACCGCCGAACTCACCAGCCGCCGCATCCTCGTCGACCCCGACCGCTGGCTGTCCGGACCAGCGGGGCGCCCCGACCTCGACACCCTGCACGACGCCGTCTTCGCCGACCGCCGGCTGCGCATCCGCTACCGGCACGGCGGCGAGAACCGGCCGCGCACCTACACCGTCGACCCGTACGGGCTGGTGGCCAAGGCCGGCGTCTGGTACCTGATCGCGGACCGACAGGGCACGCCGCAGCTGTTC
Organism: Streptomyces sp. LX-29; assembly: GCF_029541745.1. Classification (NCBI taxonomy): domain Bacteria; kingdom Bacillati; phylum Actinomycetota; class Actinomycetes; order Kitasatosporales; family Streptomycetaceae; genus Streptomyces; species Streptomyces sp. LX-29. Next base: position 7,376,643 of record NZ_CP089746.1, read on the forward strand.
CGCGCGGACCGGGTGGCCGAGGCGAGCCTCACCGACGCGCCGGTGCGCCGCCGCGACGGGGTGGAGCTGGCCGACGTCTGGGAGGAGCTGCGGCGCCGGGTGGAGCGGCTCCCGGAGGGGCTGTGGGTACGCACCAGGGTGCGCCGCTCCCGGCTGGACATGTTCATCCGCATCATCGGCGCGGCCCGGCTCGCCGGGTTGCCGCCGACCGTCCCGGCCCCGGACCACGCCGAGGACACGCCCGAGACCGGGGGCGCCGAGGGGATGGAGGGGACGGAAGGCGCGGCGGGCGAGGGCGAGGCGGACGGGCGCGGGGCGGACGAGGACGCGGCGGAGGACGGCGACGAGTGGGTGCCGGTGGCGGTCTCCTGTCCCGTCCCCGTCGCCGCACGCCAACTGCTCCAGTTCGGGGCGGACGTCGAGGTGCTCGGCCCGCCCGAGGCCCGCGCGGCGGTCGCGGAGGCCGCCGCCCGGTTGGCGGCGATGTACGCCGACGACATCCGGGCGGCCGGGGCGACCGGTGGACCGGACGGCGGCTGACGGCTGACGCGCGGGGGCCTACGGCGGGTGTCGGGTGTCGGGTGCCGGGTGCCGGGTGCTGGGGCGCCAGGTGTCAGCGTGCGCCGGACGGTCAGGGCAGCTCGAAGCCGAGCGCGCGGGCCGCGGCCGCCGGGGTGGGCTGCGTCCAGCGCTCCTCCATGGCCCGCGCGGACGCGAGCGAGCGGGTGATGGCCCGGTCGAGGTAGAGCATCCCGTCCAGGTGGTCGGTCTCGTGCTGCACGATGCGCGCGGGCCACCCGGCCAGCTCCTCGTCCAGCTCCTGTCCCCGCTCGTCCTGCCCGCGCAGCCGCACGCGCGCGTGCCGCGCGACGACCGCCTGCCAGCCGGGGACGCTCAGACACCCCTCGTAGAAGGCCGCTCGCTCAGCGTCGACCGGCTCGTAGGACGGATTGACCAGCACCCGGAAGGGCAGCGGCAGCCGTCCCCGGGCCCGGGCCACCTCCTGCTCCACCTGAGCCGGGTCCTCCACGACGGCCAGCCGCAGCGGCACCCCGATCTGCGGCGCCGCCAGCCCCACACCGGGCGCCGCGTGCATGGCCTCCCGCATCGCGGTGATCAGCCGGTCCCACAGGCGGCCGTCCAGCTGACCGTCGTAGGGCACGGCCGGGCTCCGGAGCAACGGGTCCCCGGCGGTGAGGATGGGCAGCGGTCGGGGGCCGGCGAGCAGGGTCTCGACGAGCTTGGGCAGCGCGCTGATGGTGGCCATACGACCAGCCTGGCAAGGGTGGTCGGGCCAGGGCAAACCGGAATGTGACAGCGGTGCGAACACGGTCCGCGGCGGTCGGGTCACCGGACGGCGAGCACGCCTGCCACGCCCGCTCCACGACGCTGTTCATGACGACAGCGGCGTGCCGCACGGGGCCGAGCGGCCGTACGCGCCCCGTGTCCGCCTGCGGACACACCGTGGCCTCCGTCAGGTGCGCCGCCTCTCGACGGCGCCCGCGCCGCGGCGCCGCCCTGCGCACCCGCCGTTACGGCCGCGGGCTGGGCGGGCGTCGAGCCGGGCTCCGCCGGCCGCACGCGGAACCGAGGCTCCGGCCCGGGGCGGGGCACTCCGCGGACCAGCCGGTCCCGCATCCGCCCCCCCCCACGGCTCAGCCCGTCTTGCCCGGCGGCTTCGGCGGCGGGACCGCCGTCTTGGCGGGCTGGGGCGCGGGTGCCGACCCGGTGGTTACGGGCTGCTCCTCGAACTCCTTCCCGGAGCCGCGGATGTTGGCGAGCACGGTCTTGCCCTGCTGGTCGACGAGGCGGGTGACGGTCTCCTGCAGGATGCCGAAGGCCAGTGCCCAGGCCACGATCTGCGGGCTGGTGTCCAGCGCCTTGAGGCCGGGGACGAACTGGCCGCCGATGAGCAGGATGCCGATGATGGCGGACAGCGCCCCCACCGGAAGGCGCAACAGCAGCAGCATCATGGGGATCTGGTACGGAGCCCCCGTGCCCTGCAAGTTCCGCAGCGAGAGCGCCCCCGCGAAGGCCGCGGCGAGCGCCCCCGCGAAGGCGACCAGCAGCACGTCGCTGCCGTTCGCCTCGTGGCCGATCGGGCACTCCAGCGTCTTGCCCGGCTCCGGGGTGAAGCACATCTTGACGGCCACGCCGTTCACGTCGACGAAGCCCCAGACGACGAACAGCGTGGTGAGCACCGACATGACGAAGACGGAGAGCATGAGGATGTTGCTGAAGCTGCGCACCCGGGCGCGCTCGATGTTCTCCGCGTGGTTGGCGGCGTCCAGGGTGCGCGCCGCCAACTCGCGGGCGCCCGGGGTCAGCCTGCCGTTGGTGCGGCGCAGCTCGGCCCGTAGCGCGACCAGCCGCCAGTCGTCCGGCCGCAGATGCTGCTCGGCCTGGGCCACCACGCCCGCGCTGAACCAGGCCAGCCCCCTGCGGGGCGCCAGCCGCAGGAGCTGCACCTCGACCTCGTTGATGTTGGCCAGCGCGCGGTCGGGCTGGGAGCCGGTGAACCGGGACCTCCAGTCGTGGCTCTCGACCGCGGCGCGCGCGGCCCGCAGCTGAGTGTCGATCTTGTCGGCGATCGCGGTGTCGGACGGCGACAACCCCGCCTTCCGCATGGCGTTGACCTGCGCCTGCTGAGCCGCGATATGGGCGCTGTACCGCTGGCACCAGGAGGACTTCCCCAGCCCGGCCACATCGCCGTTCTCGTCCGGCCGGTGTCTGCCGGCGTGGGCTTTCCGGCCCGCGCGGCCGTTCCTGCCGGGTCTGTGCCCGCCGGCGTGGCCGTTCGCGTCGGTCTCGTGCCTGTCGGCGCGCTTGTCGGCGTGCTCGTCGGGGTGCTTGTCGGCCATAGGACGACGCCTCCGCTGAACGGGTTCGCGTAGGTGCCCCATCACCCATTAGATCACCGGACCGCCGAGATCACCTCACCACGCGGCCCGCAGGATGCGCTCGGCGACCCGCACCGAGTCCACCAGCGGATGCAGCGCCAGCGCGCGCAGCGCCGCCGCCCGTTCACCGCTCTCCGCGGCCTCCATCGTGCAGCGCTCCACCGCCTTGAGGGAGAGCATCAGCCCGAGCTGGTCGGGCGCGACCGCCCCGGCCGCCAGCGGGCGTGGGCCGCCGGCGTCGACCAGACAGGGCACCTCCACCACCGCGTCCTCGTCCAGCCCCGGCACCGCGGAGCGGTTGCGCACGTTCAGGATCAGCGTGGCCCGCTCGTCGCGCGCGATGGCGCGCATCAGTGCCAGCGCCACCCGGTCGTAGCCGCCGCCCTCCAGGTCGCAGGAGTCGCGCTCCCAGCCGCCGCTGGCCTCCCGGCTCGCCGCCAGATAGGTCACCTCGCGCTCCAGCCGGGTGCGCTCCCACAGCGCCAGCGCCTCCCGTGGGCGGTCGGCCGCCTCGGCGTAGAAGCCCGCCTGCTGCTCGCGCAGGAACTCCCCGCGGGTGGTGGCCGCTTCGCGGATCGAGGCCACCGCCTCCCGGTTGAAGTAGTAGTAGTGCAGATACTCGTTGGGCAGCGCGCCCAGGGTCCGCGTCCAGTCGGCGCCGAACAGCCGGCCCTCCTCGAAGGACTCCAGCGCGAACGGGTCGGCGAGCAGCTCCGGCAGCCGGTCCCGGCCGTCGACCAGCATCCGGCGTAGCCAGCCGAGGTGGTTGAGGCCGACGTAGTCGAAGCTCACCCGGTCCGGGTCCGCCCCCAGGGCGCGGGCGGCGCGCCGGCACAGCCCCACCGGGGAGTCGCAGATGCCGATCACCCGGTCGCCGAGCACCCGTTGCATGGCCTCGGTGACCATGCCCGCGGGGTTGGTGAAGTTGATGACCCAGGCGTCCGGGGCGAGCGCGGCGACCCGCTCGGCGATCCGCACCGCCTCCGGCAGCGTCCGCAGTCCGTAGAGCACGCCTCCGGCGCCGACCGTCTCCTGGCCCAGCACCCCTTCGGCGAGCGGGATCCGCTCGTCGCGGGTCCGCCCCTCCAGGCCGCCGACGCGGATGGCGGAGAAGACGAAGTCGGCGCCGCGCAGCGCCTCGTCGAGGTCGGTGGTGGCGCGCACCGAGGGCGCGGCGGGCCCGCCCGCCGGGTGGTCGGCCGTCTGCCGGGCGAGGACCGCGCCGATGGCGTCCAGTCGCCGTGGGTCGGTGTCGTACAGCACCAGTTCGGTGCGGCGGCCGTCCTCGCTCGTGTCCTCCAGCAGGGCTCGGTGCACCAGCGGCACCCGGAACCCGCCCCCGCCCAGCACGGTCAGCCTCATCCGGCCACTCCCTCCACATCGACCTCGCGGACCGCGGCGAGCGTGGCCGGATCCGCGTTCTTGACTGCCTCTTGCCGTCTCCTGCTGCCGATCAGTGTGCCAAGGAAGCGGGGGACTGCCCCTTGCCCCGCGCCACGAGGGAGGTGCAGGGTGACGCGCACCCGCGGCGACGGCGCAGGGCGGGCCGGGGGAGACCCGTGGAGAGGGGAGACGGGATGAGGGGGCGCAGACGGGAGCGGAACCGGGCTCTGCCGGCCGCGTTAGCCGCCGGCGTGCTGGTGCTGGCGGCGGCCTGTGTGCCGGGCACCGACGGCTCGGCGGCGGGCCGGCCGGGTACCGGCGTCGGCACCGCCGTGCCCGACCCGGCCAAGGCCGGCAAGGTCACGCTGACGGTCTGGGACCAGGAGGTCCAGGGCGGTCAGAACGACGAACTGGAGCAGCTGAACCGGGAGTTCCAGAGGAAGTACCCGAACGTGACCGTCAAGCGGGTGGCGCGCGGGTTCACCGATCTGAAGGCCACCCTGAAGCTCGCCCTCTCCGGCAACAACCCGCCCGACGTCGTCCAGGCCAACCAGGGCTACCCGGACATGGTGGCCTTCGTGCAGGCCGGGCTGCTGGCCCCGCTGGACGACTACGCGGGGATCTACGAGTGGAACACCCGCTATCCGACCGCCCTGCTCAACCTCAACCGGGTCTCCGCGGACGGCCGCCGCTTCGGCACCGGCCGCCTCTACGGCATCTCCCAGACCGGCGAGTACATCGGCCTCTACTACAACAAGGACGTGCTGACGAAGGCCGGGCTGCGGCCGCCGACCACCTGGGACGAGTTCACCGACGGGCTGGCGCGGCTCAAGGCGGCCGGCGAACTACCCGTCCAGTTCGGCAACCTCGACAAGTACCCGGCGATCCACACCTTCGGCGTGCTCCACGGCCGGCTCGGCGCGGACCGCGCCCGGGCCACCGTGTTCGGCCGTGGCGACGGCTTCGACACCGCCGCCACCCGGGAGGCGGCCGCCACCCTCGCCGACTGGGTCGAGCGCGGCTATCTGCCGGCGGGCGCCAACGGCCTGGGGTACGACGACGCGGCCAAGAAGTTCGCCGCCGGCTCCGGCGGCTATCTGATCACCGGCACCTGGCAGCTGGCCGAGCTGAAGCGGGCCATGGGCGACCGGCTGGGCTTCATGCCGCCGCCCCCGACCACCGCCGGCGGCGCCCCGGTCACCACCGGCGGTCAGGGCCTGGCCTGGTCCATCGCCGCACGCTCCCGCCACCGCGAGGTGGCCGCCGCCTATCTGGACTTCCTCACCAGCCCGCACGCCGCCGACGTGATGACCCGGCACGGTGTGCTGCCCGTCGTGCCCGGGCCCGCGGCGCGCCGGGCCGGGCCCGACACGGTCGACGGACAGCTGGTCGCCGGCTGGGAACGGCTGAGCGCGGCCGACGGACTCGTCCCGTACCTCGACTACGCCACCCCGACCTTCTACGACACGCTCTCGGAGTCCCTCCAGGGCGTCCTCGCCGGGAACCTCTCCCCGCGCCGGTTCGCCGCCACCCTGCAACGCGACTACGGCGCCTTCCTCAGGGAGCGGCGGACCCGGGCGGCGGACCGGTGAGCCGCCCACCCCGCCGGCGGGCCGGCCGGGGGCGGGCGCCCGGCGAGCCGCGCGCCGTCGGCTACCTCTACGTTCTCCCGGCCCTCCTCCTCTACGCGGCCTTCCTGCTCTACCCCTTCGGCCAGTCGGTCTGGCTCTCCTTCCTGCACTGGGACGGGCTGACCCGCGCCACCCCGGCCGGCCTCGACAACTACCGCGATCTGTTCACCGACCCCGAGTTGCGCGCGCCCTTCGCCCACGCGCTGCTGCTCCTGCTCTTCTCCTCCGCGCTGCCGGTGCTCATCGGGCTGCTGCTGGCCGCCGCGCTGTCCCGGAACCGGGTGCGCGGCACGACCTTCTTCCGCACCGTGCTGTTCCTGCCCCAGGTGTTGGCACTGACCGTGGTCGGCGTCGCCTGGCGCTCCATCCTCGCCCCCGACGGCCTGCTCAACGACACGCTGCGGGCGCTCGGCCTGGGGCGGCTGGCCCGGCCCTGGCTGGGCGACTACGACTGGGCGCTGCCCGCCGTCGGCATCGTGGGCACCTGGGTCGGCACCGGGCTGTGCCTGGTGCTCTTCCTCGCCGGGGCGCAGCGCATCCCACGCGAGCTGTACGAGGCGGCGCGGCTGGACGGCGCCGGGCCGCTGCGCGAGTTCCGCGCCGTGACCCTGCCCGGGCTGCGGCCGCAGCTGGCGGTCGCGCTGACCCTGACCATCGCGGCCGGGCTGCGCAACTTCGACCTCATCTACATCACCACCGGCGGCGGGCCGGGCGACGCCACCTCCGTGCCGGCCTACGAGGTCTACCACCGGGCCTTCGAGACCAACCAGGTGGGCTCCGCCGCCGCCGTCGGCGTTGCCCTCACCGTCCTGATCTTCGCGCTGACCGTCACCGTCGCCCGGCTGGCCGAAGGACGGCGCCCATGAGCCCCCGAGAGCGCGGCCGCGCCGCCCCGACCGCCGCCCACGGCGGCGGGGTGACCTCCCGGTTCGAGCGCGGCGTCACCTACGCCGTCCTGGGCGTCTTCACCGTCCTCGCGCTCACCCCGGTCGTCGGCGTCCTCACCACCGCCCTGGGCCCGCCCGACTCCCTCGACACCGGCTTCTCGCTGCCGACGGACGGGCCGCACTGGGAGAACTTCGCCGACGCCTGGAGCCGCGGCCGCTTCGGCACCTATCTGGGGAACTCCGCCCTGGTGGCGGTGGCGGTGGTGCTGCTCAGCACCGCGCTGGCGGTCCCGGCCGGCTACGCCTTCGGGGTGCTGCGCTTCCCCGGCTCCACGGCGCTGTTCTACCTCTTCGTGATCGGCCTGACCCTGCCGCAGGAGGCGCTGGTCGTCCCCCTCTACTTCGATCTGCGGCACCTCGGGCTGACTGACGGCTACGCGGCGCTGATCCTGCCGCAGACCGCCCAGTCGCTGGCCTTCGGCGTCTTCTGGATGCGCGGCTACTTCCGGAGCGGCGCCCTCCCGGTGATCGAGGCGGCGCGGGTGGACGGCGCGGGGAGCTGGACCACCCTGTGGCGGATCCTGGTCCCGATGTCCCGCCCGGCCGTCTCCACCCTGGTCGTGCTCACCTTCATGTGGACCTGGAACGAGTTCCTGATGGCCCTGGTGATGGTGAGCGACGAGGCGCACCGCACGGTCCCGCTCGGCCTCGCCTTCTTCCGGGGGCAGCACGCCTCGGACGCCGCGCCGCTGGCCGCCGCCGCGGTGCTGATCGCCCTGCCGGTGGTGGTGGTCTACGTGCTGCTCCAGCGCCGCCTCATCGCCGGGGTGCTGGGCGGCGCCGTCAAGGAGTGACCGTACGGTCGGGGTGGGCCACCGCCGTGTCGAAAAAACCGACGAATGGTGGCAGAGTGGCGCTATGGCTGAACGGCGAGCGACGTCGGCCGCCGAGTCGGTGCCGGACGACTGGCCCGCCCGCCCGGAACTGAGCCTGGCCCTCAACCGCATGGGCTGCTTCGACTGGGACCTCGACAGCGGCCTGATGTATGTGGACCCGCCCGCGCTCGGGGTGCTCGGCATGACCGCCGACCAGTACGACGGGCACCCGTCCTCCCTCGGCCGTACCCTGCCCACCACCGAGACCGCCCGGCTGGACGCCGTGGTCTCCCAGGCCCTCAAGGACGGCAGCGAGCGCTACAGCACCTACGTCCGGGTCCGACACGAGGACGGCGAGCAGAGCTGGGTGCACACCCAGGCCACCATCCAGCGGGACGAGACGGGGCGGCCGTACCGCATCATCGGGATCTTCCGCGACGCCCCCGGCGAGCCCGGCGGCGAGTCCGGGCGCCCGGACCTGGCCGAGGAGCGCATCCGGGTGACCAGCGTCGTGGAGCGGGTCACCGCCATCCTCGCGCACGCCAGGACCGTGCCCGACGTCATCGACGTGCTCAACGACGCCCGCGCCCTCGGCCACCTGGGCCTCGCCAGCGTGATCCTCGGCCTGGTCGAGGGCGGCCGCATCCACATCGTCGCCGAGGGGCAGCTGGGACAGCCCATCCCGGAGTTCGACTGGACCGGGATCGACGACCCGTTCCCCATGAGCGAGGTGGTGCGGACCCTCAAGCCCCGGTTCATCGAGACCCGCCAGGACTTCGCCACCAGCTACCCCGTCCTGTGGCCGCACCTGGATCCGCTGGGCGTCTCCCGCGCCGCCTATCTGCCGCTGATCGCCCAGGGCCGCCCGATCGCCACCCTGGGCCTGCTCTACAAGGACAAGGAGGGCTTCGGCGCCGAGGAGCGCAACCTCATCGTCACCCTCGGCACCAGCATCGCCCAGGGCCTGCAACGCGCCATGCTCTTCGAACAGGAGCACGACCTGGCCGAGGGGCTCCAGCAGGCCATGCTGCCGCGCCGCATCCCGGCCATCCCCGGCACCCATATCGCCGTCCGCTACCGCTCCGCCCGCATCGGCCGCGACATCGGCGGCGACTGGTACGACGTCATCCCCCTGCCCGGCGGCCGGGTCGGGGTCGCCGTCGGGGACGTCCAGGGCCATGACACCCACGCCTCCGCCGTCATGGGCCAGCTCCGCATCGTGCTGCGGGCCTACGCCGCCGAGGGACACAGCCCCTCCACGGTCATGGCCCGGGCCTCGATCTTCCTCCACGAGCTGGACACCGACCGCTTCGCCACCTGCGCCTACGGCGAGGTCGACCCGCCCACCGGGATGGTGCACCTGGTGCGCGCCGGCCATATCGACCCGCTGCTGCGCCACACCGACGGCACCTGCCGCCGGCTGCCGCTGGCCGGTGGGCTGCCGCTGGGCCTGTCCGCCGAGTTCCGCCGTCTGGAGTACCCCGTCACCACCGTGGAGCTGGACCCCGGCGAGACCCTGCTGATGTGCACCGACGGGCTGGTCGAGGTGCCCGGAGCGGACCTGGACGACGGCATCCAACAGCTCACCCAGATCGTCCGCGACGGCCCCTACGACATCCAGCAGCTGGCCGAGAAGCTCTGCGCCGTCGTGGAGGACCGCGGCGGCGAGGACGACATGGCGCTGCTGCTGCTGCGCCGCCGCGGCACCGATGTGCCACAGTCCAGCGGCAAGCTCCAGCAGCACGTCGCCCAGGGCGACCCGGACGCGCTCTCCTCGGCCCGGCACATGATCCGCGCGGCGCTGCGAGCCTGGGGCGCCGGCGAGCGCACGGACGACATCGAGCTGGTCGCCGACGAGTTGATGACCAACGCGCTGCTCCACACGGACGGCCCCGCGGTCGTGACGGTCCGGATGCTCACCGGCTACGAACGCCGGCTCCGGGTCGAGGTCGAGGACACCTCCAGCACCCTGCCCCGCCGCCGCGAGGCCGGGGAGTCGGGGGTGTCCGGGCGCGGGCTGCTCCTGGTGGACCGGCTGGCCGACGTGTGGGGCGTGGAGTCGCGCGGCGGCGGGAAGGTGGTGTGGTGCGAGTTCGTCTGCCCGCCGCGCGCCGCCGGCCAGCTGTCCCGGCCCTAGCCCGGGCGCGTCCCGGGCGGCGCGGACCGGCCGTGGACGCACGGACATCCCGCTGAGCGTTTAGACGATGGTCGGGGCACGGCCGGCGGCGGTTGACTCATCGCCATGACTGACAAGCCGATCGTTGTTCTCGGCGGCACCGGCAAGACCGGCCGCCGCGTGGCCTCCCAGCTCCAGGAGCGTGGTCACCTGATCCGTGTCGCCTCGCGCTCCAGCGCGCACCGCTTCGACTGGTACGACCGGTCCACCTGGGCCGCCGTGCTGGACGGCGCGGCCGCGGTCTATGTGGTGGACTCGGAGAGCCCCGACGCGGCCGAGCAGCTGCGCGGTTTCGGGGCGCTCGCCGCCGAACGGGGCGTGGAGCGCCTGGTCTACCTCTCCGTGCGCGGCGGAGAGCAGGCCGGCGACCAGGACCTGCTGGCGAAGGAGGCCATCGTGAAGGAGGCCGGACCGGCCTGGACCATCCTGCGGCCCAGCTGGTTCGCGCAGAACTTCAGCGAGCTGTTCATCCTGGCCGACGGGGTGGCCGCGGGAGAGCTGCGCCTGCCGACCGGCGACGGCCTGGAACCGTTCGTCGACGCCGAGGAGATCGCGGCGGTGGCGGTGGCGGCCCTCACCGAGGACGGCCACGGCGGGCAGACGTACGAGCTGTCCGGGCCGCGGCCGCTCTCCTTCGGCGAGGCGGTCGCGGAGATCGCCGAGGCCACCGGTCGGGAGATCCGTTATGTCCCGCTCACCGAGGAGGAGTACGCGGCCGAGCTCACCGCGCAGGGCCTCCCGCCGGAGGTGGTCACGCTGCTGAACGAGCTGTTCCGACGGGTCCGGGAGAACCGTGACGATTATCTGTCCGACGGCGTCCAGCGCGTTCTCGGTCGCGAACCCGCCGACTTCGCCACGTACGTCCAGCGCACCCGCTTCTTCTGAGGGCTCGGTTCGCCCCCGGGGCACCGCGGACGCCCCTCCCGCGCCACTGCGGACGTACCCCCGCCCCGTACGCACCGGCGAGTGAGCCGAAGGGCGCGCGGCTGCCGTAAGGGAGAGCGCGCGGAGCCTGTGAGGAACGAGCAGGCGAGCACGGTCGACCGTCGGCAGTCGCTTACAGCGCCCGGAGGCGAACCGAGCCTCAGAAAAAGGTGTGGCGGCACGGTAGCAGGGATTCCGTGCCGCCACCGTTGTTTGCTCATTCGGTGACCAACCCTCACCGGCACCGCCGCACCCGGCGCTAGCGTCCCTTCGCATCCCATCCGGCAGCGAAGAGGAGGACAGCCCCGTGCTATCCGGCGTGCGGCGTTTCGTCTCCGGCAGATCGACCGCGTCCCGCTACGCGCTCGCCACCACCCTGGTGGTGGGTGCGCTGGCGGCGACGCTCGTGGCCCTGCTGATCCCCGTGCAGTCCTTCGGCAGCGGCGGGGGCACCGCCGGCGCCGCCGCGCCCGCCGGGCAGGCGAGCGAGGACGACGGGCGCGGGGTCATGAGCACCCAGTACGGCCCGCTCACCCCCCTGGACCGGGAGTTCGTCCGCAAGGTGCGACTGGCGGGGCTGTGGGAGCTGCCCGCGGGGCGCCAGGCACAGCAACGCGGCAGCACCAGGGCGGTCAAGGTGGCCGGGGAACACCTCGTCGAAGGTCACACCGAACTCGACCGGATGGTGATCCAGGTCGGCGGCGCCGTCGGCGTCGACCTGGCCAACCAGCCCAGCGAGCAGCAGCAGGACTGGCTCCGACAGCTGGAGGAGGCCAGCGGCCGAGAGTACGAGCGGCTCTTCGCCAACCTGCTGCGTCGGGCGCACGGCAAGGTCTTCAACCTCGTGGCGCAGGTGCGTGCCAACACCCGCAACTCCATGGTCCGGTCCCTGGCCACCCGCGCCAACACGATCGTCCTCGACCACATCACGGTGCTCGAAGAGACCGGGCTTGTCGACTTCGACGCGCTGAACGACACCCGATGACGAAGCGAAGTGAGCTGATGAGAGAACAAAGCCATAAACGCGCGCGGTTCGCCCGTCCCTATGTGGTGCTGGCCTCGGTGCTGGCGCTGGGCGCCGGCGGCGTCGCCGTCATCGCGGCGAACGCCTCGGCCGGAAACTCCTCGGGCCCCGAGGCGGGGCGCGACACCGGTGGCGCGAACACCCGACAGCGCGCCCAGACCATCGACTGCCCGGACGTGGGGGATCGGCTGCGGGACGTCCCCGCGGCTTCTCGCCGGACCGTCGACCGCAACCTCGCCCAGCTCGATGTGCAGGTCGCCGACGCCTACCGGCGACTGACCTCCGGGCGGGCCACGAGCGGCACCGTGCTCATCGAGCTGAAGGACAAGCGCGGCGCCACCATCGGCCGGATCGTCAACGCGCTGCGCTCCGCCTCCGCGGACACCTCAGGGCTGACGAGGATGAGCGGCTGCCAGGTGAAGTGGGACACGGTGCGCACCACCGGTCAGACGGGCGGCCAAGGGCCGGGCCAGGGCGCTCCGGGCCAGGACCAGGGGCAGGGGGCTCCAGACCAGGGCCAGGGCCAGGGGCAGCAGGGTCAGGGCCCCTCGCGCGGCGACTTCGTCGACATCAGGAACGTCCGGCCCAACGTGAACGAGCCCGGATTCCGGGGAAACGGCTCCACCGGCACGTTCACCTCGGAGTGCGGCCGCAACGAGAACGGCAGGTTCAACTCCGACAACGTCATCGTCGCCCCCGGGGTGAGCAACGGCGCCCACCACATGCACGACTACGTGGGCAACGACTCCACTGACGGCTTCTCCACCAACGAGAGCCTCGCCGCGTCCGGCACCACCTGCGGCAACGGCGACCAGTCCACCTACTACTGGCCGGTGCTACGGGTGCGCGACGGCCGCCAGGAGCGGGACGTCAACGCGCCCGGCGGTGGCATCGAGGGCAACGTCGGCACCATCCTCACCCCCTCCGAGGTGTCCATCGAGTTCCGCGGCAGCCCGGTCAGCCGGGTCACGCCGATGCCGCGCTTCCTGCGCATCATCACCGGCGACGCCAAGTCGTTCACCAACGGCACCGCGAACGCCAACGCCTCCTGGACCTGCACCGGCTTCGAGAACCGCGAGCTGACGGACAAGTACCCGATCTGCCCCGGCGGCAGCAAGGTGGTGCGCACCTTCCGCTTCCAGAGCTGTTGGGACGGCCGGAACATCGACAGCGCCAACCATCGCACCCATGTCGCCTTCGCCGACGACAACGGCGTCTGCCCCCAGGGCTTCCGGGCCATCCCGCAGCTGGTGCAGCGGATCACCTATGACGTCCCGGGCGGCGCCGTCTTCGCCGTCGACAGCTTTCCCGAGCAGTTGCACAAGCCCGTGACCGACCACGGCGACTTCATCAACGTGATGTCGAACCGCCTGATGGCGCGCGCGGCGGGGTGCATCAACAGCGGCCGCGACTGCGGCTGATCCAAGGGAGAGCCGGCTACGGAGACGGCGGACCACCCACACGGAAGAGAGAGGAGGTCACACAAGCGGCGGCCCCGGCGTGATGCCGGGGCCGCCGCGTCGTCGTTCGCCCTACAACCCGTTGACACGGGCCTCGCGCGCGACACCCAGGCCAAGCCGGCCACCCGCCATGCCTCCCACGGTTCCGGCCACGCTCCCCGTCACGCCGCGCGCCTTGCGCGCCATACGGGAGCGGTGCCGACGCACCTGCGCCATCAGCCGCCGGCTGCGCAGGGCCAGCTCCAGCTCGAACCGGGTCCTGGGGTCGCGCAGCCCCGGACCGAAGAGCTTCTCGATCTGCCGCAGCCGATAGCGCACGGTCTGCGGATGCACATGGAGCGCCTTGGCCGCCTCCGGCGCGCCGCCGCCCTCCAGCCAGGCGAGCAGGGTCTCCTCCAGCCGTTCGCTCTGGCGGGGGGTCAGCCCCGCCAGCGGCTGGAGCCAGCGCGTGGCCAGCGCCCTGGCCAAGGACTCGTCCTGCAACAGCAACAGGGTCGACAGATGGTCGTCGACGAAGACCACACGGGCCTCGGGGCCGCCGCTCTGCGGGGTCAGGCTCAGCAGCCGCCGCGCCCAGCGCAGCGAGGCGCCGGCGTCGTAGAGCGGGACGGTGTGTCCGACGGCCGCGGTGCGGCCGCGCAGCGCGGACTCCAGGGTGAGCCGCGTCTCCGGATCGGGGTCGGGGACGAGCAGGCAGGGCCGGTTCTCCACCATCCCGACAAGGTTGTCACCCAGCGCGGCGGTCAGCCGCGGCAGCTCACCGGGTGCGGCGAGGGCGACGGCGAGGACCGTGTCGGGCAGCGGCCACCGGGCGGCGTGCGCCAGTTGCGGCAGTGACCGCTCGCCCGCGGAGGCGGTGTCCCGGGTCAGCGCCTCGAACAGGACCTGGCGCGCCCGGTCGGCCGGGTCGGCGACCGGCGGGGCGGCACGGAGGGGGGTCACCGGGGTCACGGGGGTGACCTCGGCGACGGGCGCCAGGGACACCGGCCGCACATGACCGCGCGGGTTTACGCGCGTCGACGTACGGTCAGAAACGGTCATGGGCCGGTCATCGGGCGCCTCGCGCAGCCCGAGAGCCAGCAACAGGGCCTGCTCCACGATCCGTTGGGCCTCTTCAGGGGACGTTTCCGGCAGAAAAGCGGGAAAGCCTGGTTTTGCACTCCGAAGTGCGTCTGTGACCGATTCCGCGAAAGATGGGATTTCACTGCGGAGAACGCAGTGCCACTCGCTTTTCGGGCGCGACCACATTCGGTTGAGTAGTTCGCACATTTTTACCTCGATCTGGCCGGGGCTAGAGACGCCCGGTGAAACAGGAGTTGAGGGTCCTCCTCTTGCGCCCTGATGGGCGCTCCTCAGCGCGGTCGGTGCTGGCTGCGGGATCTCCCCGCGGCCGACATCGGGTGGGGGGCAACCGAAGGTCGCGAACCGCAGAATGCGTGCATGGGGACACCTTCCACTCTCGGGGGTGGTCGGGATCGGCGTCCGGACCGCCCGGATGGGCATCTTCCGCAGCCGCGTGGCGCGGCGACTGCGTGCGCCGAAGAATTTGTCACACCGCGATAAAGCTTGTGAAGCTTCTGGGTAGACCCGAGATACTTCAGCACTCCGGCCGGTGCCGCTGGCAACTCGGCCGGCCACCCCCCGACCTGGGCGTCGAGGTGCTTGTGAAGTGCTCGGCGCCGCGCGCTCGGAAGGCTTCGATGACCCTTTCCCCGACGCAGTCGCACGTGCAAACAACAACAGAGGCATACGCGCCGCACCGCCCCCGCCGCAGGGGCCGCCACGCCGGGCCGCCGCCTCGGCCCGGTGGCGGGCGACGCGCCGCCGGCCGCACCACCACGGCCCGCCGCCCCGCCCCGCCGCCGCTGGTCGGCCGCGCCGGCCCCCGCCCCGCCATGGTGGGCCTCTTCGCCGCGGCCGTGGTAATCACCCTGGCGGTGGCGGGCAGCGCCGGCGCCTTCACCCGCTTCATGGACTTCCTCGACTTCGGCGCGGGCGTGCTGGCGCTCGTGTCGCTCAGCTCCACCGTGCTGTGGGGCCTGGTGGCCACCGATCGGCTGCTGCTCCAGTCCTCGCACCGGCTCGTCGCCCAGGCCGTCCACCGCGGCCTCGGCGTCTCCGGGCTGGGCTTCCTGGGCCTGCACATCTGGGTCAAGGTGGCCCGGGGGCAGGCCAGCGGCTCCTCCGCCGTCCTGCCGTTCACCGACAGCTCCCAGCCGGTCCTCATCGGCCTGGGCACGCTGGCCGGCTATCTGTTCGTGACGGTCGCGGTGACCGGGGCGCTGCGCAGCGCCTTCGCCCCCAAGGGGCGCTCCCAGTGGTGGCGGGCCGTGCACATGTGCGCCTACCTGGCCTGGGGCGCCGCCCTGGTGCACGGCCTCAAGTCGGGCCGGCTGGCAGCCGGTTGGGTGACCTTCGCCTACGGCCTGTGCCTGGTGGGGGTCGCCGCGCTGCTCGTCCATCGGCTGCGCGCCCGGACCGGACGCGATGGATCGGCGGCGCGGGCGAACGCCGCCGATCCCCGCCCCGGTGGCCGGCGCCGGTTCCGGCGGTGACCGGCCCCTGGCCGACGCTCGCCTGTGTGGGCCCGCCACGGCTGTTGGCGGGCCTGGACGAGGTGGCGCGGCTGGACCGGGTGGCGCACCTGACGGTGCACGGCGCGCTCCCCGAGCTGCGCGCGGACGAACTGGTGGAACTGGCCGAGAACATCGACCTGCGCGGCCGGGGCGGAGCGGGCTTCCCGTTCGCCCGCAAGCTGCGGGCGGTGACCGCCTCGGCGCGCCGCCGCGACGGCCGGACGGCGGTGGTCGTCAACGGCAGCGAGGGGGAGCCCAGCTGTCTGAAGGACACCGCGCTCTGGCTGCACACCCCCCACCTGGTGCTGGACGGGGCCCAGTTGGCGGCCGAGGCGCTGGGCGCCGAGGAGGTGGCGGTCGGGGTGACCCGGCCGGACGTGGAGCGCTCGATACGGGAGGCCATCGCCCAGCGCGCCCCCTCCGGCGGCTGCCCCATGCGGGTGACCCTGCTGCCCGAACGCTTCGTCACCGGCGAGGGGACCGCGCTCACCAGCGGGCTCAACCGGGGCCCGGCGCTGCCCTCGGGGCGCAAGGTGCGCTCCAGCGACAGCGGCCTGTCCAGCCTCCCCACCCTGCTGTCCAACACCGAGACCTTCGCCCAACTCGCCGTCGCCGCCCGGCTGGGGGCGCTGCCGTACCGCGAGGCCGGACTGCCCACCGAGCCCGGCACCCTGCTGCTCACCGTCGCCGGCCGGCAGGTGGTGGAGACCCCCACCGGGGTGCCGCTGACCTACGTCCTCCAGCTCTCCGGCACCGACGCCGGACAGGGCGTCCTGGTCGGCGGCTACCACGGTCGATGGCTGGGCCCGGAGGCCGCCCGCGCGGCGACGGTCTCCCGCGCCTCGCTGTCCGCGTACGACGCGGTGCTGGGCGCGGGAGCGGTGCTGCCGCTGCCGCACGACACCTGCCCGGCCGGGGAGACGCTCCAGGTGGCGCGCTGGATGGCGGCCGAGTCGGCCGGGCAGTGCGGACCGTGCGTGCTCGGGTTGCCCGCGATGGCCGACGCGCTGGCCCGGGTGGTGTACGGCGGCGGGCGGACCGCCTTCGAGGCCCTGCACGGCCGGGTCAGGGCGGTCCGGGGCCGGGGCGCCTGCAGCCACCCCGACGGCACGTCCTCGTTCGTGGCCTCCGCGCTCGCGGCCTTCCCGGAGGAGTTCGAGGAGCACGCCTTCGGCTCCGGCTGCGGCCGCGAGGTGCTGGGCGCCCTGCCGCTGCCCGCCGAGGAGGGCGGACCCGAGCCGGCGGCGCCGTCCGCGCCGGCACGCGGCGGGGGAGAGGAACGGCTGATGGTGGACTGGACGCTGTGCCAGGGGCACGGGCTGTGCGCCGACATCATCCCCGGCGTCATCCAGCTCGACGCCGACGGCTACCCGGCGCAGGCCAGCATGCCGCTGCCGCGCCGGCAGCGCCCCCGCGCCCTCCGCGCGGTGCGCCGCTGCCCGGCCCTCGCCCTGCGCATCCAGGAATGAACTGTTACCCGCCTGTTGCGGTTTTGACGCGATGTGACAAATTCCCCGGCCTTTGAACATCCGCGGCCTCGCCGCCCGTATCAAGGGGGCACACGGCGCGGCAGAGCCGGACCGAAGAACCCGAACGCACCACCAGAAGCGAATCGAAGGCGAAGGGAAACGCACATGAGGAACATGAGGAACAAGCGGCACGCGGCATTCGCCGGAGCGGCGGCCACCCTCATCATGCTCACGGCCGGTGCCTGCGGCGGCGAGGATAACAAGTCCCAGGAGAGCAACAACAAGGTCCAGCCGGTCGGTGACACCAAGGACATCGGCAAGGACGGTTATGGAAAGGGGAAGGATTACGGGTCCGACGGTTACGGGTCCGACGGCTACGGCAGCGACGCGGGCTCCGCTGCCGAGGGCGAGGGGGCGGACGTCAAGCCGGCCGAGCAGCTCTCCGTGCGGGAGGACGCCAAGCTGGGCGAGATCGTGACCGACAGCCGGGGCTTCACCCTCTACCGGTTCGACAAGGACACGCCCAAGCCGCCGAAGTCCAACTGCGACGGCGACTGCGCCACGGCGTGGCCGGTCGTCCCCGCCGACGACGCCTCGGCCGCGGCGGGCATGGACTCCTCGCTGCTCGGCTCGGTGGTCCGCTCCGACGGCAGCAAGCAGCTCACCCTGGGCGGCTGGCCGGTCTACCGCTTCGCCAAGGACACCAAGGCCGGCGACACCAAGGGCCATGGCGTGGGCGGCACCTGGAACGCCCTCGCCCCCGACGGCAAGAAGGCAGGTCAGGCGGGCGGCGGCGAGCAGGGCGAGGGCTGGGAGCAGGATGCCGGCGCCGCCGACACCGAGCTGACCACCACCGAGGACCCCAAGCTCGGCACGATCATCGTCGACGGCAAGCGGATGACGCTCTACCGCTTCAACAAGGACAGCGCCTGGCCGATGAAGTTCGCCTGCAACGACGCCTGCCTGGACACCTGGAAGCCCGCACCGCCGGTCGACAAGACCAAGGTCGAGGGCGTGGCCGACAAGCTGGTGACCACCGTCACCCGGCCCGACGGGACCAAGCAGCTCGCCATCGACTGCTGGCCGGTCTACACCTTCACCGGTGACGCCAAGCCCGGCGACACCAACGGCCAGGGCAAGCAGGGCCTCTGGTTCGCCGTCACCAAGGACGGCAAGAAGGCGGGCGTCGCGGCCGGGGAGTGACGATGACCCCGCCTCCGCGGCACCCCGTCCTCGCCGTCACCGCCCTGTGTTGCGCATTCCTCCTCAGCGGCTGCGGCGGAACGGGAAACGCCGCCGAATCCGACCGGGAATCCCCGGCCCGTCCACAGTCCCTACGGAATATCGCCGACGCCATCGGATGCACGGCCCGGATCAATGTCGAAGCCGAGGAACTGACACAGGGCGGCTGCACCACCGAGCGCGGCACCTATCGCATGGTGACCTTCGCCGCCGATTCCGGACAGCGCGCCTGGCTCACCGAATCCGAGGCGTACGGCGGGAAATACCTCATCGGAAAGCGATGGGTCGTCGTCGCGCAATCCCTGGAATCCCTGGACGAGTTGCGCGGGAAGATCGGCGGCACCATCGAGGCGGCGGCCGGCCACAACGGCATGGCGTCGCACTGAAGCGCGGCCCGCGCGCACCCGTTCCCTCCCCCTCCCGTCCCGGGCACCACGGTGTCTTGGCAGCGGCGCACCGCCCCCGCTACGGTGACCGTCAGCTCCACTGACGAATGTGACGGAAGGACAGTCGACCTCCGAACGGTGGGATCGGGCAGTGGCCAAGTGGCGAACGCTGGTCGCGGTGTCCCTCGCGACCTTCATGCTCCTGTTGGACGTCACGGTGGTGAACGTGGCGCTCCCACAGATCCAGCGGGACCTGGACGCCGACTTCGACGCCCTGCGATGGGTGATCGACGGCTATGCGCTGGCCCTCGCCGCCACCACGCTGACCTTCGGCTCCCTCGGCGACCGGATCGGCCACCGGCGCACCTTCCGCTGGGGCCTGATCGTCTTCTCGCTCTCCTCGCTGGCCGCCGGGCTGGCCACCACCCCGCTCGCCCTCAACCTGTGCCGGGGCGTCCAGGGCATCGGCGGCTCCGCGCTGCTCGCCCCCTCGCTCGCCCTGCTCGGCGCCGCCTACCGGGAGCGCGACCGGGTGGTGGCGCTCGGCGTCTGGGGCGCCATCAACGGCGGCTCCCTGGCGATCGGCCCGCTGGTCGGCGGCGCCTTGGTCGAATCCCTCGACTGGCGCGCCATCTTCTGGATCAACATCCCTGTCGGTGCCCTGGCCTGGCTGATGGTGCTGCGCGGCACCCCGGAGAGCCGCCGTGACCGGGTGCCCGGCCGCCTCGACCTGCCCGGACTGCTGGCCCTGTCCGGCGGGTTGACGGCGCTGGTCCTCGCCCTCTTCGAAGGCAACGCACGCGGATGGACGAGCCCGCTCATCCTGG
The DNA here is from genome assembly GCF_029541745.1 of Streptomyces sp. LX-29. Lineage (NCBI taxonomy): Bacteria > Bacillati > Actinomycetota > Actinomycetes > Kitasatosporales > Streptomycetaceae > Streptomyces > Streptomyces sp. LX-29. Next base: position 7,396,403 of record NZ_CP089746.1, read on the forward strand.
GGCTCTTCGTCACCGCCGCGGCACTGCTCGCCCTGTTCACCACGGTCGAGCGGCGCGCCGCGGACCCGCTGCTGGACCTCGGCCTGTTCCGCACGCCCAGCATCACCGGGGCCTCGCTGGCCGTGCTGGCACTGGCCACCTCGGTCTTCGCGATGCTCACCTTCTTCGTCCTCTACCTCCAGAACGTCCTGGGACACGACGCGCTGGAGACCGGGCTGCGGCTCATGCCCATCACCACCGGCGCCTTCCTGGCCGCCGGACCCGGCCTGGCGCTGGCCCAGCGGCTGCCGATACGGGCCGTCCTCAGCGGCGCCCTGGGATGCGCGGCCGCCGGGCTGCTGCTGATGTCCGCCAGTGTGGGGCCGGGCGACGACTGGACCGCGATGCTGGCCGGCGGGGTGCTCATCGGGCTGGGCGTCGGCGCGTTCAACCCGGTCGTCGCCCGGGTGGCGCTGGGCACCGTGACCCCGGCACGCGCCGGGATGGCCTCCGGGCTGAGCAGCACCTGCCGGGTGCTCGGGGTGGCGCTCGGCGTCGCGCTGCTCGGCACCGTCTTCGACAGCCGGGTCCGCGACCGGTTCCAGGAGCTGGTCCCCTCCGCCGCACCGGGGACCGCGGACGCGGTCACCTCGGCCGGGCTTCACGAGGTCGCCTCGCGGGCGCCGGTCGGGACGCGCGAGCAGGTCGCGGCCGCCGCCGAGCAGGCGTTCGTCTCCGGACTCGACCACATCCTGCTGCTCGCCGCCGCCCTCGCCGCCGCCGGGGCGGTCGCCTCGGCCCTGCTCGTCAGGGGGAGCGATTTCCTCGCCGAGAGCGAAGCCACGCCCGCTACCCTGAGTTCATGAACGCGCCTTCGCCTCTCGAAGACCTCTCAGTGGCGCCGGGCCTGCCACCGGGAGCGGTGCCGGAAGCGTTGGGCGAGTGCATCGGCTACCTCCTGGGACGCTCCCACGCCCTGATCCGCTCGCGCGCCGAACTCGCCTTCGCCGAAAAGGGATTGAGCGTCAAGGAGTACGGGGTGCTGTGCATCCTGCACGCCGAGGAGTCCTCCTCCCAGCAGGCGCTGGCGGAGCGCCTGGGAGTGGATCGCACGACCATGAGCTCCACGGTCGACGGCCTCGTGCGGCGTTCCCTGGTGCGCCGCACCCGCAACCCGCGCGACCGGCGCGCCTACCGGGTGTGGATGACCGCCGAGGGATACCGCACCGCCGAGGAGATCGAGGAGCGGGCGGCCGCCATCGACAAGGAGTTCACCGACCGGCTCTCGGAGGACGAGGCGCGCCGACTCAAGGAGCTGCTCGGGAAGTTGATCGCGTCCTGGGGATGACCGCCCCGACCGCCCCGATGCGAAGGCGGTCGACGGGTCAGCGGTGCGAGAGCACCAGCGCCGCGGAGGAGAGCACGCCCCAGGCGATCGCGGTGAGCCAGGCCGGCATTCTCCGGGCCGGCGGCCGCAGCAGCGCCACCGCGGCCTCCAGCGGCTTCCCCCGCACGGCGATCCAGATCGCCGCCAGCTCCCACAGCACCCAACCGGCCGCCACCCCGAGCCCGAGCAGGCCCCAGGACGGGTCGCCCAGGGCGAGCAGCGACAGCGTGCAGGCGACTCCGCCGACCGTCACCATCGCCGCGCCCACCGCGACGGCGTTGGCGAGCCCCAACGTCAGCGCGGACGTGCGCAGCCCGGCCTCGGCGTCCTCGGGGATGTCCTCGGCCGTGTTGACCAGGATCACGCCCTCCTGGAGCACGCTGTATCCGGCGATGAGCGTCAGCAGCTCCCAGGGCGGCGCTGCGGCGTACACCCGCGTGACGATCAGCATCGGCAGCGTGAAGATGATGACGCACAGGGTCAGCACCTGCCACAGCCCGCGCGCCTTCAGATGCAGCGGTCGCACCGAGTACTGCGCCGCCCACAGCAGTTCGAGCACCACCAGCGGTATCAGGTCCCAGTGTCGGGTCCACACGGCCAGCAGGGTGCCGAGCACCACCGCGGCCAGCCAGGTGAGCCGCATCTGCCAGCGCACATTGGCCACGCCCAGCCGGTGGACGGCGCCGGAGAGCCGTACCTTGTACTTCGCGTCGAGGTCGCGATCGGCGAGGCAGTTGATGATGTCGCCGAACTGGAAGAGCAGATAGGCCAGCACGAACGCGCCGACGAACCGCCAGGAGACCACGGCGCCGAAGTCCGCGGCCATCAGCAGCGTGGGGATCATCACGATCGGGAACGCCGCCACCATGAACTCCGGCCGACGGATCGTCAGGGAGTCCCGCAAGACACCGCGCCACGGGCGGCGCGAGGCCGCCCGTGGCGTAGAGACGTGCGCACACATGATCAGCTCACATGGATCATTTCTGCTCGCACCAGGCGCTTGACGAGCTGGATCTGCGGCGGGCTGAGCCGCTCACACAGCTCCCCGTAGCGCACCGACCCCTCGTTCAGCAGCTCCCACAGACCGGTGCCGCCGTCCCGCTCCAGCGCTCGGACCCCCATACGGTCGGGGCCGTCGGTGAAGTGGAAGCGCTGACACGGCACGGGCTCGGACAGCGGGGCGGGAGCCATGTGGGAGTTGGCTATCGGGTCCTCCCAGTACTTCGCCATCGCGGCCTTGGCCTCATCCGGCAGCTCGTACGGCTGCGGCAGCTCCATGCCCTTGAAGCCCGGGATGTCCAGGCCCAGGGTCTGCCGCATGGCGACGTTCGGGGCGAGGGTGAGCACGGCGTCCGGGGCCGGGTCGGCCACCGCGCTGCCGAAGGCCCGCATGTACGGGCCGTCCCGCTCCAGGTCCTCCATCTCACCGCTGCCGTGGGTCATGACCCGCAGCAGGTCCGGCACCAGGGCCGTGTTGAGCAGCGCCTGGAAGGTCTTCTCCCGGATGTCCAGGTCCGGGCTCGACCCCTTGGAGTTCCAGTAGACGCTGTCCGGGGTGTACTTGCCGATGGCGTGGTACCACTGGTCGATGGCGAGGGCGAAGGTGTCCGCCATGCCCCGCCACTCGTTGTCGTAGTCGTGCCACAGCTCGTGCTTGACCTCTTCGGAGAGGTCCGGGTCGAAGGTGGACCGCAGCAGCAGCGCCGCCCCCATCGCCTGGGTCACCGCGAACGAGGCGCCCGAGGAGAACAGCGGGTCCACGAAGTACGAGGCGTCGCCCACGGCCAGCCAGCCCTGCTCGTAGGAGGCGAAACGCTCGCTGATCCGTGAGTAGTTGGTGGCGGTGAGCATGTGCTCCCGGACCGGCCGGGCCCGCTGCGTCATCTCCTTGAGCAGCGGCACCTGCCGGATGGTCTCCAGGAAGCGGGTCGGATCGGTGTAGTCCTTCTCCTTGTTCTCCAGCACGGCGGGGTTGGTGACGATGCCGATGGAGTGCACCGTCTTCCGCTCGCCGTCGACGAGCTGCCGGGTGGGGATGTACCAGATCCAGCCGTCGGTGAAGCTGAAACAGCCGATCGGCGACCAGGCGCGGTCGCGGAAGATGTTCCAGTCGCCGGGCAGGTTCTCGGTGAACTCGCAGTCCAGGAAGTGCGACCAGATCGCGATGTTCTTGTAGCCCGAGAGCCAGTCCCGACGCTTGCGCTCCCCGAGCGGAGCCACGTTGTTCTGGCGGCCAGAGGCGTCGACGAAGAACCGTGCCCGGACGCTCCGGCCGTCCTTGAACGTCACGGTGCACAGGTCGTCGCCGGACTCGGCGGGCTCGAAGGTGGCGATCTCCACCCCCTCGAAGACGTCCGCGCCGCAGTCGGCGGCGTGGTTGAGGAGGACGTGGTCGAACTCGGCCCGGTTGACATGCATGGACCAGCGGGGAACACCGTCGGAGATGACCGCGGCATGTTCGAAGTAGGCGGCTGAGGGGTCACCGGGACCCCAGTTGTAGACCCCGCCGTACTTCTGGATCCAGCAGTCGCTCTCGAGCACCTTCTCCAGCGCGCCGCTCTCCTGGATGACCGGAACCAGCGGATGGGCGAAGGACTCACCGATGTGTTCGCGGGGGAAGATCTCCCGCTCCATGATCGCGACGCTTAACCCCGCGTCGCGGCGGAGGAAGGCGGCCAAGGTCGATCCGGCCGGACCGCCTCCCATGATGACGACGTCGTACTGGTCCTGCATGTGGCCTGTCAAGACCCGCTCCTTTCGAGCGGCCGTGCATCTGGCAGATGTCGCTGGACGTACTAGAGGATCTGGATGCGCTGCAACCATCGGGAGGAATCGCCGACGAAGGCGTTCCGGCCATGGATCAGGGAGTGGTTCTCGGCGATGAGAATGTCGCCGCTCCGCCATCCGTGCGCATAGCAGTATTCCGGACGGTGGGTGATGTCCCGGATCTCCTCGATGAATGCCTCGTGTTCCGCCTCCGGAATTCCCTCCGGTTCCACGGAGAGCGGATTGAGGAACTTGTCCGCGGGCAGCGGCTCGGCGTACCGAAGCACCTTCTCACCGGACTGCGGATGGACGTCGACGAGCGGCCGGGTCACCTTTCCGCCGTAGTGCGCGAGCTTGTCGGTCCGGTAGGTGATGCTGATGTCGTCCCACCGCTGCCGAAGTTCCGCGCTGGCATCCTGGTAGACCAGGCGGGTGTCGCAGAAGACCGTTTCCCCGCCACCCGCCTCCGGTGCCTCATGGCACTGGAACATGAAATAGTGCGGGGTGGCCTTGGCGAATGCGCCGTCCCAGTGGAAGGGCACCGATCCGCGCGCGAACAGATAGTTCTTCGGGTCCTCCTGGATGTTCAGATCCAGGACCGCGCCGAAGTCCCACTGCAGAATCTCGCCCCAGGTCTCGCAATAGGCGACCCAGTCCTCCTTCTCCAGCAGCTTGAAGCCACGGAGGACGACCACCTTGGCCTCGTCGGTCCACTGCCCGAGGGTTTCCGGGGCGATGTCGCGGAAATCGGCGTCCCCGGTCGGCGATTCGAGGAGCACGCCGAAGGGGCTGAGCGGGGTGCGCTTGAGGTCGGTGACAGCGCTATCGGACGGGTTCGGCATTGATGCTGACTCCTACGGAACCGGGTGCGGGGGCGACGTAGTGGCTCGGCCGCTTGTTGCGCCAGACGAGGGTGGCCGACATCTCCTCGGCCGTCTCCTTCCGCACCAGGCGGAAGCCGCTGCCGTCGTCGAGGGCGACGGAGTGCCAGGGGGTGAACCAGTTCTCCGAGGTCTGCAGCAGCTGGAAGCCGATCTTCTCGGCGTGGCACTGCTGCGGGTGGATGGAGAGACGCAGGGAGCGCGGGAAGCGCTCGGCGACCAGACGGCTCCAGGCGTCGCTGCGCTGGATCACGGAGTAGGCGGTGCCCTTGGCCTGCTCCCGCATCCGGTTGCGGCTGAGCCCCGCGTTCTCGGGGAGCCCGGACTGGTCTTCGAAGACGAACCGGTGGATGCCGTTGAACAGGTACTTGGCGTTCTGGTCGGTGCTGACCTGACGACGGAGCTCTTCCAGCGGCGTCGCGTACTTGAACGTCAATTCCTCGCGCATCAGCGAGTAATCGGCCGGCGGGAAGGCGTCGTCGAGCGAGTACAGGTCGATGTTCTCGCAGCCGGAGGTCTCGATCATTCGGACCAGTTCGGCGCGGTACTCATCGATGGTCTCGTCCGGGACCCTCACCAGGTCGCCGAACACATGGCCGTCGGAGGCTATTCGGACCCGGGCGCCCGGGGCGTGGAAGTGGCTGAGCTGCTCGCAGAACGCCTGCAGGAATTCAACGGCGAGTCGCTCGCCCTGGTCGGGCAGATGGCCCAGGACCTTGTTGGGGTTGGGTGATTTGGCCGGGAAGGCGAGGATGACGAACTCTATGGGTAACTGCTGGCTGAGGAAGTACTCCAGCTTGTCCCGGTGAATGTCGATGCATGTCTCGCAGGGGTTCTCGGCGCACGGATCCTGTGGATTCTGCGTGCGGCGGAACCGGAAGACGTGCTTAAGGATCTGGGCGGCAAGGTCGCTCATCCAGGACTCTCCCCCGTGGATACCTTCTGGACGGGAATGAACTTTTCTTCGATTCGCACAGTGAAGCTCAGGCTAGAGGCTAACTCGTGCTGAGGGCAACGTTTTCCGTTGAGTCGATCTATCAAACTTTGATGATCATCGAAACGGAGTCATTGCTTCAGGCGTGCTCCAGCCGTACGGGAAGGCCGTCCCGCGGGATCGGCAACGTGCTCATGTCCACCGGCATGGTGTACCCCGGCGGCACGCTCCAGCGGTGACGCAGCAACAGTTGGTGCAGCACCGCCTTGATCTGGAGCCCCGCGAACCGCTGACCGATGCACTTGTGCACCCCGCCGCCGAACGGCGCCCAGGCCAGCGGATGCACCTTGTCCTCGCGTCGGTCCTCGGCGAACCGCCCGGGGTCGAAGCGCTCCGGGTCCGGCCAGTACTCGGACAGCCGGTGGGTGGCGTGCAGCCCGAGCACCAGTCTGGTGCCCGCCGCCACATGGTGGCCCAGCAGCTCGGTGTCCCGGACCGCCCGGCGCATGAGCACCGGCACCGGGGTGTGGAGGCGCAGGGCCTCCTTCATCACCAGGTCCACCGCGACCAGCCGGTCCAGGTCCGCGTAGCCCAGCACCGGGGTGCCCACCGCCCGGCTCTCCTCCCGGGCCCGATCCTGCCACTCGGGGTGTCTGGCCAGGTAGTAGAGCATCGCGGTCAGTGTGATCTTGACGGTGTCGTGGGCCGCCATCAGGAGGAAGACCATGTGATTGATCACATCGTCGTCCGTGAAGCGCAGCCCGTCGTCGGTGCGCAGCCGGCACAACACACTGAACAGGTCCTCGCCGGTGCCGGCCCGCTTCTCCGGCAGCTTGCGGGCGAAGAAGTCCTCCAGCGTCCGGCGTCCGCGCAGCCCGGCCGACCAGCGGCTCAGCGGCAGCGGGAACCGGATCACCGCGGGGCCGGCCCGTACCGTGTCGATGAAGGCGCGGCTCACCCGGTCCGCCTCGGCGCCCAGCCGCAGCCCCAGGAACACCTCGGTGGCCAGGTCCAGCGTCAGCTGCTTCATCGCCGGCAGCACCCGGAAGTCGGGCCCCGGCCGCCAGCCGGCCAGCCCCTGGGTGATGCCCGCGTTGAGTGCGGTGAGATACCCGGCGAGCTGGTCGCGGGTGAACGCGCCCTGCATCACCCGTCGGTGGTCCAGGTGCTCGGCGAAGTCCAGCAGCATCAGTCCGCGATGGAAGAACGGCCCGATGAAGTACTCCCAACCCTCCCCGCTGGCATACGCCTTGTGCGGATTGGTCAGCACCTCGGCCAGGGCGTCAGGGCCGGTGAGCATGACCAGCCGGGTGCCGAACGCGCGCGTCCAGGTCACCGGGCCGTAGCGGGTGTACTGCTGGAGCCACCAGGGCAGCGGATCGCGCACCAGTGTCAGCGACGTACCGATCACTGGAAGCCCGGCGGTGCCCTGGACGGCGGTCAGCCCGCTCTGGCGAGGCGGTTGGGCAAGCGCCCGCGGCCGGGATATTCGTGCGGTAAGAGACATGACCCGCCTTCCCCCGTGTTTCGTCATGATGGCGCGTCAAGGCCACTGTAACGGGCGGCCTTCGAAGGGCATGGGCGCCAGGGGCACCTGTACAGAACAGACACAAGCGGAGCAACCGCTGCTGCATGAGCGGCTGGGTCGGGCGTCCGGCCGGACCCTCGGCGCGGGGCTCAGCCCAGTCCCAGCTCCGTCACCAGTGCGGCGAACCGGGCCGCCGCGGGGGAGTGCGGCGCGATGAGCAGCACGCCTTCGACGAGCTCGGCCCAGGCGCCGTAGTCCTCACAGGTGCGCAGCAGCGACAACGCCTCGGGTCGACTCGCCCCGTGCCGGCCCACCGCGGTGCCCATGGTGGGCAGCGCGTCCAGCAGCAGCTGCCAGGTGGCGGGGGCGGTCAGGTCCCGGATGGCCAGCAGGCCGTCGGTCAGCAGGGTGAGTTCGGCGACCGACAGCCGACCGGGGCGGCTGCGGCGGGGGGTGGACGGGGCAGCCATGAACACCGGCGTCACCGGGGTCGCCGGGGTCGCCGGTGTCAGCGGGGTCACCGGGGCCGCCGTGCTCACCGAGGTCGCCACGGGAGGCGCCGCGGGCGCCGACGCCGCCGTGCGGACCGCTGCCGGGTGCGGAGGCTGCGGCTCCGGGACGGCCGCGGGCAGCCGACTGATCACCTCGTAGGCGAAGGCGGCCGCATGGTGGGAGGCGACCGGCTGCCAGCGCTCGTCGTGCGCCTCGCCCTTGTCGTCGAGCAGGTCGGAGATCCCCCGGACCACCAGCGCCGGGACCTCCTCGTTCACATGGGCGCCGGCCAGGAAGCCGAAGCCCTCCATGTCGACCGCCACGGCGTCGCCCGCGCTCCCGGTGAGCCGCCGACCCACCTCCGACAGCTGGTGCCCCACCACCCGCCCGCCCGCGGCGATCGGCTTGACATGGGCCCGTGGGCCGTCGGCGGACGCGCCCGGGAGCCGCCGCCGCCAGGCCCCGTCGGCCGCGACGAGCTGGGCCAGCTGCACCAGGGAGTAGGCGGAGTGATGGGTCTTCTGACGGGGCAGGAAGCCCGCCTCGGTGTCCTTCCCCGTCTCGTAGTCGTACACCACGTCGGCGGCCACCACATCGCCCAGCGCCACGTCCTTGCGGCCCCCCGCCACCCCGACGAACAGCAGCGCCCGCGGCGCGAACAGGGCCACCGAGCGCTCGGCCGACACCGCGGCCTGCGGATTCCCGGGACCCGTCATATGGATGGCGACCCTCCGCTCCACCGGGCCGTCGCGGAAGCCGCCCAGCTCGAACCACGAGCCGCGGGCGGTGACCGTGCGCAGGCCCCGCAGCGGTTCGCGCACCGCCTGGTACTCCACGCCCAGCGCGGTCAGCACGACCACGTCGACCCGATCCCCGTCCGCCGCCGGGCTCCGCTCTCCAGTCTCACCGAACCGCACAGCTCCCCCTTGTGAACACGGGCCGACCATGGTGTCACGGGCCGCGGAGGTCCGCGTAGAGCGCTATCTGCACCCCCAGCAGGACGATCAACGCCACCTCGAGGACGGACAGCGTGAACAGCGCCGGATTGACCGGGCCCTGGACCCAGTAGACGATCAGGGACGCGGCCGGCGCGGCGCAGAAGATCAGCAGATCGACGGCGAGTTGCAGTCGCTTGCGGGAGACCCGGCGTCGGTCGCTGCGGTGCGCCGTCTCCCAGCCGAAGACCCCTCTGGGCTGACCCCCGGCGAGGGTGGCGAGCCGCGGGCCGAGGTCCTCGCGGACATAGCGCCCGATGGCCGAGATCTTCTCGTCGTTGACCAGGTAGGTCCAGCCGAGGAGCACGGTGGCCGGCGGCAGGAGCAGCAGCAACTCGGTCTGGCCGTCGTTCTGGAGCGTGAAGGTGATGATGGCCGCCATGGAGGCGAGCGTCGCGTAGAGCAGATTGTCGCGGAACCCGATCCGCGCCCGTTGCTCCTCCTTCACCTGCTCGTACTCCACGATGAGCAGCCGGCCGGCCATCGCGTCCTCCTCGCTCGCCACGGTTCCCCCTGTTCGCTCGCTGCGGTCGCTGTCGCACTCGTCGATGTCGTCCCCGTTCAGCCGAGGTCCTCATGCGCGGCCCGGCGCAGCGCGGCCTGCAGCGTGCGGATGTGCGGGCGGTCGGCGGGGTCGGCGGCGAGCGCGCGGTGCAGGACGCGAGGGAGGTCCTGGGGGAGGGGGCTGGACGGGCCGGGGGCGGGGCGGCCGGTGACCAGGCGGGCGCAGACGACGGCCAACCGGTGGACGTCGGCGCTCTCGCCGGCCGCCGTGTCTCCCGAGGCGGGCACCCGGCAGGCGAGCCCGAGGTCGCGCAGGGCGAAGCGGGTGGCCGTCGGCCCGCCACCGAGGACGACGATCCCGGACGGGCCGAGGCGGCGATGGCTGAAGCCCAGCTCGTGCAGGCCGGCCAGGGTGTCGCAGAGCGCCGCCAGCCCTGTGAACAGCCGGAACCGGCGCCAGGGGTCGAGGGGGCGGCCGTCGGCGTCGAACGCGGTGGCCAGGGTCTCGCACGGATGCCCCGTCACCTCCTGGCGTGGCCAGACGACGCTGAGCACCGGCGCCCGACCGGGCACATACCGGTCCAGCCGCGGCAGCCCCGGCACCCGCTCTCCCAACGCGGGCAGCACGTCCCGTTCCTGGGCCAGCGCCTGGCGGGCGTCGCGCGCCCCGAGGGTGTCCCGGACCGCCGTGACCTGGCGCAGCCAGACGTAGGCGGCCCGCGGTCCCTCGCCGCGCAGGGCCAGGGACTGCCGCTCGATCAGGGAGCCGTCGGCGGAGTGATGCTCCTCGCGGGTCTCCTCGTGCAGGACGTAGGACTCTCCGCCGAAGAGCACGCGCGGCCTGCCGCCGCCCCCGGTCCCGCCTCCGCCGCCGTTCCCGTTCTCGACTCCGCTGTCGCCACCGCCGGCCGTCGCGGGAGCCGATGGCGTGCGCCCGGCATCGCCGAGCCGGTCGCCGGACCGGTGGCCTGCGGGGTCTCCGTACGGGGCACCGGCCAGGTCGCCGGCCAGGTCGTCGGCCAGGTCGTCGGGAGTGGACTCCAGGGCGAGCTCGCGGACCAGGGCGACGGCCAGGGCCGCGGCGTGCCGGGCGGCGGCCTGCCGGGCCGCCCTCGGCCGGGCGTCGGCGGCGTCCGCCGTCCGTTCACCTCCGTCCACCCGATCGCTGATGCCGCGCACGATCAGCGCGGAGAGCGCATGGTTGAGATGGGCCGCGTGGACCACCCCGGCCCCCTCCGTCTCCACGGCGACCGCGTCGTTGTAGCTGCCGCGCAACCGCCGCGCGAGCGCCGAGGAGACGGACCGCAGCACCACGTCGCCCGCCGCGATCGGCTCCAGATGCACCCGCGGCGGGCGCTTCCGGGCGGCGGCCGGCAGCAGCCCGACCCAGGAGCCGGTCCGGTGCAGCAGACGGACCCGCTGCTCCAGATGATGGGGCGCCAGATAGCCCGACGGCCGCGCCTGGAAGCCCTCGTCCGACTCCCGCCCGCCCTGGTAGGCGTGCACCTTGGTCGCCACGACCACATCGCCGACGGCGATGTCCTCCCGCAGCCCCCCGGCCACCCCGACGAACAGCACCGCCCGCGGCCGGAACAGGGCCGCCGCCCGTTCCGTGATCACCGCCGCGCCCTGCGACCCCGTGCCGATCTCGGCCAGCGCGACCCGCCACGCCGTGCCGGGCACGGTGCCGACCTCGAAGAGGGTGCCGGCCCGGTGCGCACACGGCCTCAGGTCCTCCAGATACGCCCTGACGGCCGCGTACTCCAGGGGCAGCGCGGTCAGCACGACCACCACGGGCGCCCGGCCGGGGGTGTCCTCCACCTCGTACACCGCGGTCATACACCTCGGCCTTCGGTCGCGGTCCGAACACTGCCGACCACATGATGTTACCGGGAACAGTGGGGGTGGAGCGGGTGAAAGGTCAGGTGGAGCGGCCATGACCGGTGCGTCGCGGGGTGGTTGACTGGGGTCCGGAAGCGACGACCGACGAAAGCGGGTCTGACAACGATGAGCCTGTACGACATCCCCCTGCGCACCCTGTCCGGCGAGCCGACCACGCTCGGCGCGCACCGGGACAAGGCCGTGCTCGTGGTCAACGTGGCCTCCAAGTGCGGGCTCACCCCGCAGTACGAGGGCCTGGAGCGGCTCCAGCAGCGGTACGTGGAGCGCGGCTTCACCGTCCTGGGCGTGCCCTGCAACCAGTTCGCCGGGCAGGAGCCGGGGACGAGCGAGGAGATCCAGACCTTCTGCTCCACCAGCTACGGCGTCACCTTCCCCCTCCTGGAGAAGCTCGACGTCAACGGCGAGGACCGACACCCCCTCTACACCGAGCTGACCCGCACCCCGGACGCGGCCGGTGAGGCCGGCGACGTCCAGTGGAACTTCGAGAAGTTCCTGCTCTCCCCGCGCGGCGAGGTCGTCGGCCGGTTCCGCCCGCGCACCGAGCCGGAGGCCCCCGAGCTGGTGGCCGCGATCGAGACCCAGCTCGCCGGCTAGCGAGCGGCTGCCCGGCGGGCGCGGTCGGTGCGCAGCAGGCCCGCTCCCGGCGGTGCGGCCGACGACACCCGGTGGCTCCCCGCGCGGGTCGACCGGCGTTGCGCGTCCTCCCCCCACCGGCACCCCGGGCGTGGGGGAGGCCGCCGGGCCGTCACCCCGCGGGCGGCCGGCGGAGGTGGGGCTCGATGACGGTGACGCCCGTGCCGCCCCGGGCCGCCAGGCCGACCAGCGCCTCCGGGGCCTGGTCGAGGCCGATGGTGTGGGTGACCAGCAGGTCGGGGCGCAGCACCTTCGCCTTGACCATCTCCATCATCGGCGGGTAGGCGTGTGCCGCCATGCCATGGCTGCCGAGCAGCCGGAGCTCCAGGGCGATCACCCGGTCCATCGGGAGCATCGGGTTCCCGGCGGCCGGCGGGAGCAGGCCGACCTGGACGTGGCGACCGTGTCTGCGCAGGCTGTTGATGGACGCGGCGCAGGTCCGCGGGGAGCCCAGGGCGTCGAGGGAGAGGTGGGCGCCACCGCCGGTGGCGTCCTGGACGGCCTCCGCCACGGAGCCCAGCACCGAGGAGGCGTCGATGCACTGCGCCGCGCCGAACCGCCGGGCCAGGTCGAGTGCGTGGGGCGAGATGTCGACCGCGACCACCCGCGCCCCCGCCGCCGCGGCGATCATGACGGCTGAGAGGCCGACACCGCCGCAGCCGTACACCGCCACCCACTCGCCCGGTGTGACCCGGCCCTGCGCCACCACGGCGCGGAACGCGGTGGCGAAGCGGCAGCCGAGGCCGGCGGCGGTGGTGAAGGACAACTCCTCGCGGATGCCGACGAGATTGATGTCGGCGTTCTCGATCGGGACGTACTCCGCGAACGACCCCCAGTGGGTGAAACCGGGTTGCGACTGTCGCTCGCACACCTGCTGCGCGCCCTCCGCGCAGGCTCCGCACCGACCGCAGGCGCAGACGAAGGGCACGGTGACCCGCTGCCCCGGCCGCCAGTTGGCGACGTCGGGGCCCACCGCCTCGACGACCCCGGCCAGTTCGTGGCCGGGGACGTGCGGCAGCCGGATCTCCGGGTCGTGTCCCATCCAGCCGTGCCAGTCGCTGCGACACAGCCCGGTCGCCTCGACCCGGATGACCGCGCCGCCGCGGGCGGGTGCGGGATCCGGGACCTCCCGGACCACCGGCCTGCGCCCGAACGCATCGAAGACCACCGCACGCATAGGCCCGCTCCCTCGCTCCTCAACGCCGGTCGCCCGACGACGGCGCGGTACGCCGCACGCGACCGCCCCCCGGTCGCGCGATGTCTGGGCACATTCTTGCCATGCCCCCGCGCGTTCCGCACGTATCGTTGGCCGTCGCCCGTATTTCCGGATCGTTTCCGGGAGGGCGGGCAGCGGAGCCCCGGGCCGCACCGCGGAACGGTACGCTCGGACCCGGACGCCCCGCTCAATCGGAGGCGGAGCCCTCGCCGACGGTGGGGCCGTCGCCGCCGGGAGAGTCCCTCAACTGCGGCGGAGCCTCAACCGGCACCCGAACCTCAAGGGCACCCGAACCTCAACCGGCATCGATCCCTCAACCGGCACCGATCCCTCAGTCGGCGCCGGAGCCTCGGTCGGCGGTGGAGCCTTCGCCGTCGCCGGAGCGCCGCGCCTCCGCCATCTCGCGCATGGTACGGGCGCCCACCCGGCGCTGCACCGCCCCGGCCACGCCCGGGAACAGCCCGCCGATCACGCCGCTCAGCCGCAGCTCCAACGGAGCGATGGTGACCTCGCCGCGGTCGCGCTCGACGGCACGGATCGTGGCCGCCGCCACCTGGCCCGGGGAGACGGTGCGCACCCCCGGCGGCAGCGTGGCGCCCGAGTCGGCGAACATGCCGACGTCCCGGACGAACCCGGGCTGCACGATCGACACGCCCACGCCTGATCCGTGGAGTTCCTGCCGCAGGGCGTGGGCGAAGCCGCGCAGCCCGAACTTCGTGGCGTTGTAGAGCGCGGCGCCGGGGGAGGCGGTGCGCCCGGACAGCGAGCCGACCAGCACGATGTGGCCGCGCCGCGCCTCCACCATGCCCGGCCCCAGCATCCGGGCGAGCGCGATCGGCGCCCTGAGGTTGACCTCCAGCGACCGGTCGATGTCCGCGAGCGGGCTTGCCAGCACCGGACCGCTGGAGGACTGGGCCGCGTTGGCGATGAGGATGTCGACGCCGGCGGCCTCCTCGGCCAGACGGGCCAGGTCCTCGCGGTCGTTCAGGTCCGCCACGATCGCCCGCCCGCCGACGGAGTCGGCCAGCTTCCGGAGGGGCTCGGCACGCCGCCCGGTCAACAGCAGTTCGGCGCCCCTGGAGGCGAAGGCACGGGCGAGGGTCCGCCCGAGACCGCCGGTGGCGCCGGTGATGAGGACGGTCGATCCGGATACGTGCATGCGCTCCACCTCGGGCGACGGGTCAGGGTCCGCACGAACGCTACCCGAGGGGCCGCCCACCGGGTGCCGGGGACGCGGCGGCCCGTCGGGATCGGCCGCCCGCCGGGTGCGCCGGGTCGGACCGCCCCCGCGGCTACCGCGCCGGAAGCCCGTACACCCGCCGCGCGTTGTCCGCCGCGATCAGCGCCGCGACGCGCTCCGCGTCGTCCCGGGCCCAGGCGCCGCTCGTCACCCAGCGCGCCACCAGGGCGGCCAGGGCCTCCCGGAACAGCCGCACGCCCACCGTGTACAGCTCCGGCAGCCCGTAGGCGTCGGTGGAGAACAGCACCTTGCCGAACGGGGCCAGCTCCAGCACCTCCCCCAGCACGGCCTCGGCGCGCGCCCCGCTGTGGGTCAGCGCCAGCCCGACGTCGGCGTGGACATGGGGGTACATGGCCGCGAGGTACGCCGCGTTCCGGTGGTACGGGTAGCCGTGCAGCAGGACGAGCGGGGCGCCGGTGGGGCCTACCGCCCGGATGAAGTCGGTCAGCAGCAGCGGGTCGCAGCGGTGCAGCGAGAGGTCCGGGTCGCCGAACCCGGTGTGCAGTTGCAGCGGCAGGCCGGTGGCGACGGCGGACCACAGCAGATGGCGCAGCAGCACCGGGTCGGCGAGCCGGCCGCCGGCGGGGCGCTCGGTGAGCCACCAGGCGGCCGCCGCCAACACCTCGGTCTCCCCGGGCGGACCGGGTGCGAAGTCCAGGCCATGGCGGTAGCCGACGACCGACTTGAAGGCGATCGCGGAACGGGCCGCCGCACGGACCGCCTCGCCGAGGTCGGCGACGAAGGCGTGGGTGGTACGGGCGTCGTCGGCGACCCGCTCCGCCAGCTGCTCCAGCCGCACCACCTCGTGGGCGGTCGCGGAGCCGGCGGCGGCCGCCAGCTCCCCCGGAGTGGTCAGCTCGCCCGGCAGCCCGGTGTCCACCAGGAACGCGCCGATGCCCAGCCCGCCCAGCAGCCGCGAGGTGGCCTCGACGGCCCCCAACTCGCGCCGCCGCGCCAGATAGCGCTCGGGCGGGCAGTGCGGTTCGAGTCCGAGCAGCGGCGGACACCAGCGGCGCACCGCGAAACCGGCCTGGGTGTCGAAGAAGCTGGTGCCCGGCGCGGCCGGCGCGTCCGACTCGGTGAGCAGCGCCTCGAACGCGGCCGCGTCGAGGTCGGCGCGGACCACGCCATGGCAGTGGTGGTCCACCAGCGGCGGCAGGGGGAACGTCTCCGGGTCCGGTGCCGACGCCATGTCAGTACCGCCAGCGGGTCGCGGAGACGATCTCCTCCGGGGTGGCCCCCTCGAACAGCGCCACCTCTGCCCGGCGCACCGCGGCGACGGACGTGAAGAGCGGCTCGCCCAGCGCCTCGCGCAGCACCGCCGAGCGCTCGAACCAGTCCAGCGCCTCGGCCAGCGAGGTGGGCAGTCGGGCCTCGGTCCCGGCCTGGGCGGGGTCGCCGGCGACCGGGGCGGGCAGCGAGAGCCCGGCGTCGACCCCGGCCAGCCCCGCCGCGATCACCGCGCCCACCACCAGATACGGGTTGGCCGCCGCGTCGAAGCACTTGACCTCGGCGTTGGCCGCGCCGGGGTCGTCCGGGGCGCCGGTGACGAAGCGCAGCGCCGCCTCCCGGTTCTCCAGCCCCCAGCACTGGAACACCCCGGCCCAGCGCGAGGGTTCGAGCCGGAGGTAACTCGCCGGGCTGGGCGCGCCGATCGCCAGCAGGGCGGGCAGCTCGCGCAGCACACCGGCCAGGAACGCCGCGCAGACCGCGGTCATCCCGTACGGCCCGTCCCCGCCCCGGCACAGGTTGCGCCCCTCCTGCCAGAGACTGAGGTGCAGATGGCCGCCGTTACCGACCGAGCCCACCTCGATGGCGGGGGCGAACGAGGCGGCCAGCCCGTGCCGGGCCGAGACCGCCCGGATGGTCTCCCGCACCAGCACCACGAGATCGGCCGCGCCGACGGGATCGGCCGGGGCGACGGAGACCTCGAACTGGCCCGGCGCGTACTCGGGATGGATCTGGAGCACGTCGATCCGCTGGGCGTGCAGGGCCTCCAGCACCCCGGCGAGATAGTCGGACAGCTCGACCACGCGGGCCATGCCGTAGGCGGGGCCGGTGCCGGCGTAGCGGGGCTCCGCCCCGAGCTCCCCGACCGCGCCCCGCCGCGGCCCGGGGACCGACGCCCCGTCGGGCGCCGGCTCGGGGCCGCCCGCGTGGGCCACCACCCACTCGGTCTCGAACCCCATCCGCGGCTCCAGGCCCCGCTCCCGGGCGCGCTCGACCATGCGCCGCGCGAACAGCCGCTGGCACACCGGATGCGCTCGGCCCTGCTGGTCGTAGCGGTCCACCGGGGCCCAGGCCCAGCCGGGCTGGGCGGCCAGGACCGTCAGCCGCTCCAGGTCGGGGAAGAGCCGCAGATCACCGTCCGGGCCGCCGACGTGGGGGCTGGTGGTCATCGAGTCGTCCACCAGATAGACGTCGAAGACCGGCGACATGCCCACCCCGCGGCTCGCCGCCTGCGGCAGCCGCGTCGTGGGCACGGCCTTCACCCGGATCAGCCCGGCGTTGTCCACCCAGGTGAGGGCGGCGCCGCGGACGCCCTCCGCGGTCAGGTGGTCGGTCTCCTGGCGGGCCCGGGCCCGCGCTTGCTCACGCTCCTCCGCGTCCACGCGACTCCCGTCCGTCGTCCGGTCCTCGCACCGAGTGTGACACGGCGGCAGCTCCCGTTCACGGTGCCCGAGGGGCGCTGAGCGGTGGACATCCGATCGTCTCGGATGGTGAGAGCCGCCGTTGACGATCGCGAAATCGGCGTGCTTGCATCGGCGCATGCACCAGCAGTCCCTGACCCGCCGCCGCTGCGTCGACCTCCTGCGCGTCGCGGCAGCCATCTGTCCCACCGGTCGCTGACTGCATTCGCCGTAGGGCCCCTCGGCCGCGGCATCCCCCGCGCGTACGCCGCCACCGCCCGAGCGGCCGCTCTCCGTAGGCCACGCCCGGCCGCCGAGGCCGTACGCCCCTCCACGCCACGACGCCCCCACGCCACGGCGCCCCCCACGCCGCCCCCTCCCACGCCTTCCGGCGACGGCCCGGCCCTCGCGGCCCCGTCCCCCGCGCCACCCACCCCGCAAGGAGCACACCATGGCTCGTGTCCTCGCCCTCTCCGGCAGCCCGTCCCGCTCGTCGCGCACCGCCGCCCTGCTGCGGTCCGTCGAGGCACGGCTGCACGGAGCCGGGCACACCGTGCGCACCGTCGCCGTCCGTGAGCTGCCCGCCGGCCCGCTGCTGGCGGCGGACACCGCCGACCCGGCGATACGGGACGTGGTCGACGCGGTCGCCCGGGCGGACGCGCTCGTGGTCGCGACCCCCGTCTACAAGGCCGCCTACAGCGGGCTGCTCAAGGTGCTGCTCGACCTGCTGCCGCAGCGGGCGCTGACCGGCAAGACGGTGCTGCCGCTGGCCACCGGCGGCAGCACCGCCCATGTCCTGGCGATCGACTACGCGTTGCGCCCGGTGCTGACCGCGCTGGGCACCGACGCCGTGCTGCGCGGCTACTTCGTGCTCGACCGGCTGCTCGCCGTCGGCCCGGACGGCGCCGCGGCACTGGACCCGGAGGCGGCACGCGGCCTCGCCGACGCCGTGGACCGGTTGGCGGCGGCGCTGGGGCCGGCCACCGACGTGGACACCTGGCTCCCCACGCTCGACAGTCGCACGCCTCTCGGGTCGCTCGCCGGTTCCTAGCGGGCCGGCGTGGTGGGCGGCCGTGAGGGGCCGCACGGGGACGGGGTGGTTCCGGCGCGGTTCGACGCGCGACACGCGGTCCGCGCCGGGTGGCCGGCCGCCGGCGGCGTCGACGTCGGTGGTGGTCACCCAGAGGCACCGGGCACGGTCTCGACGGTGCGCTGCCGGCCGTACCGCCCGGCGGTGTACGCCCGGGGCCGCCGGTCTCCGGGCCGGCGAGCGGGATCCGCCCCAGCCGCTCGCCGCGCGTCGCCGCCCTGTAGAGGGCCCCGTCGGCGTGGGCGAACCCGCCGGGGGACGCCTCACCGACCGGCCACTGGCGCCCGGGGCCGGTCATCCCGGCCGCGGAGCACGTCCCCTCACAGGCCGGCCGTCGTTCCGCCCCGGCTCGCTCAGGTTGAGCTCGTCGTAGCGGTTCGGTGGTCGCTGCTCCGGTTCGGCGGGAAGGCGATGCCGAGCAGCCCGCCCCCGCCGTCGGTGGTCACCCCGTTCGGCACCCGGCCGACCGGCGTGCGGACGCCGGTCGGGGACTGGCGGACGACGGCGAACGAGTCGCGCTCGGTGGTGAGCGCCGAGCCGTCCGGCAGCCAGCTCAGCCCCCAGGGGATCGACCGGCCGCTGGACATGGTCGTCACGGCGCCCGGCACCGACCGAGGCCCCGGCGCGGCGCTGGTCTCCGGTGCGCCGGACACCCCGGTGGGGCGGCGGCGCCGGCCGTGGGGGAGGGCGCGGGAGCGTCGCCGCGTGGCCAGGGGGGTGTCCTGCTCCGGAAGAGGTGCGCGCTACGGGCAGCCTCCCCGAAGGCCGCGCGACCCACGCGGAACGCAGCGATCGCCACCCCGTCAAGGGCGGGTACAGGCCATGCCGGCACCGGCGGGGGGCCACGGTCCTCGGCGGGGTTCGCGCGTTCGGCCGCCCTCCGGTGGCCTGCGGTAACGCGCGTGGCTAGCGTGGCGTTGAGCTGTCGACGCCCGGTCACAGGGCCGGGATCCGTCGGCGACTCGCCCGCCCCACCGCCCCTTCCCGCCCGTCCGGCCCCCCTTGGGAGCGCCGAACTCGGTCTTCACGGACCCCTCGGCCCCCGCCATCCTGGCACCACCAGCCGACGACATGACCTTCGCCCGAGCGCGGAACGCGAGCGACGCGTGCGCTTCCGCCCGCTCACACTCCCCCCCCCCCGACACAGGAAGGCAGGTACGGCTCATGAACGAACCGGAGCAGCACCCCGAGCAGGCCCCGCAGCCGGGCCCCGCGGAGACCGTCTGGCAGACCCCCGACTTCGTGGTCATCGAGACCGCGCTGGAGGTCACCGCCTACTCCCTCACCAAGCGCTGACCCCGCCATGCTGCTGCGCGTGCTCGGCACCGCGGCGGGCGGCGGCCTTCCCCAGTGGAACTGCGCGTGCCCCGGTTGCTCCGGGGCACGCGCCCATCCGCGCCGGCGCCGCCGCCACGCCTCGCTCGCCGTCCAGGCGGCGGAGGGCCGCTGGTACCTGATCAACGCCACCCCCGACATCGGCGACCAGATCGAGGAGTTCCCCGAGCTGCGTCCCGGCCCCGGCCCCCGGCAGACCCCGGTCGCCGGGGTGCTCCTCACCGACGCCGAACTCGACCACACGCTGGGGCTCGCCCGGCTGCGCGAGGCGGACTCGCTGCGGATCCTGTGCACCGCACAGGTCCGCACCGCCCTGCTGGACGGGCTGCGGCTCGGCGCGGCGCTGACCCCCTACGTGCGGCTGGACTGGCGGCGGATCGGCGGCCGCGACGGCTCGCTGGCCGTCGACTCCCCGCTCGCGGTCAGCGCGATCCCCGTCTCCGGTAAGCGTCCCCGCTACGCCGCGGACGTCCCAGCGGCCCGGGGCGGGGACGACGGCTGGGTGGTGGCCCTGCGCCTGCACGACCACACCACCGGCCGCTCCCTGGTCTACGCCCCCGCCCTCGCCGCCTGGCCGGACGCCTTCCAGGACGCCGTCGCCGAGGCCGACTGCGTCATCGTCGACGGCACCTTCTGGGCCGAGGAGGAGCCCCTGGACCGCGGCTTCTCCACCCGTACCGCCAGCGCCATGGGACATCTGCCCATCGACGGGCCGGACGGCACCGCGCGGCGGCTCGCGCGACTGCCGGGCCGCCGGCTGTACACCCACCTCAACAACACCAATCCCCTCACCGACCCGACCGCACCCCAGCACAAGCGGCTGGAGGCCCAGGGCATCGAGGTGGCCGCCGACGGGATGGTGATCGAACTGTGAGCGCGCGAGGCCGCCGGGCCGCGGTTGCCGCCGGCGCCGCCCCCGCGCCGCGCCCGGCGGGGGCGGAGAAGACCGCGGAGAGGGCCGGGGAGAGGACCGCAAAGAGGGCCGCGGAGAAGACCGCGGAGAGGGCCGGGGAGAAGACCGCAAGGAGAGCCGGGGAGAGGACCGCGGAGAGGACCTGGGAGACGACATGAGCATCGGCTTCGAGGAGCGGCTCCGCGCCGTCGCGCGCGAGCACTACCACGACCGGCACCCCTTCAACGTACGGATGCACCAAGGCGAGCTCAGCCCCGCCGAGCTGCGCCGCTGGATCCTCAACCGCTTCCACTACCAGCGTCACATCCCGGTGAAGGACGCGCTGATCACCGCCAAGCTGGAGGCGCCCGCGCTGCGCCGGATGTGGGTGCGCCGGATCCAGGACCACGACGGCACGGTCGAAGGGGAGGGAGGCATCGAGCGCTGGCTGCGGCTCGGCGAGGCCGCGGGCGTCGAGCGGGACCGGCTGCTGTCCGGGGCGGAGGTGGCGCCCGGCGTCCGCCTCGCCGTCGCGGGATACGTCGACTTCTGTCGCCTCGGCAGCCCCCTGGAGGCCGTCGCCGCCTCGCTCACCGAGCTGTCCGCCCCGGACCTCATGCGCACCCGCGTCGACGCCTTCGAACGCCACTACCCCTGGATCGACCGCGCGGGGCTGCGCTACTTCCGCGAGCGCGTCGCCCAGGGCCGCCGGGACAGCCGAGAGGCGCTCGACCTGGTGCTGCACTGGGCCCGCACCCCCGCCGAGCAGGAGCGCGCGCTGGCGGCGCTGACCTTCAAGTGCGAGGTGCTCTGGGCGCTGCTGGACGCGGTGCAGCACGCCGGGACCGGGGCCCGTCCCATGGTCGGCGCCCCAGCCGGCGTCGGCGTCGGCGCCTGCTCCGGGGCCGAAGACCCGGAGGAGGGGGAGCCGTGACGGCCCCGCTCGCCGACACCGCGCCGTGGCGGCCCGTCCTGCCGCCCGCCGTCCTCCTCCGCCACGACCCGGTGCGCGGGGCCGAACTGCTGGTGCTGCCCGAGCGCGTCGTGGTGCTGCACGGCAGCGCCGGCAGCGTGCTGCGCCTGTGCGACGGCGTCCGCGAGGTCGCGGCCATCGTCGCCGAACTGGCCGCCCGCCACCCCGGCGCCCCGGTCGCGGGCGAGGTGCCCGCCTTCCTGGACCGGCTGCGCGCCCAGGGACTGCTGCGATGAGCGCCGACCGGGACCGGCCCTGGGCGATGCTCGCCGAGCTCACCCACGGCTGCCCGCTGCACTGCCCGTACTGCTCCAACCCGCTGGAGCTGGTCCGCCGCTCCCGTGAGCTGTCCACCGCGCAGTGGGTGGAGGTCATGCGGCAGGCGGGGGCGTTCGGGGTGGTGCACACCCACCTCTCCGGCGGCGAACCGCTGCTCCGTCCCGACCTGGTGGAGATCGTCGCCGCCGCGGAGCGCGCCGGGATCTACACCCAGCTGGTCACCAGCGGCACCGGACTCAGCCGGGACCGGCTCGGCCCGCTGTGCGACGCCGGGCTGCGCGCCGTCCAGCTGTCCGTGCAGCACGCCGACCCGGCCGCCTCGGACCGCATCGCCGGGCGCCGCTCCTCCTTCGCGGAGAAGGAGGAGGCGGCCGCCGCCGTGCGGGAGGCGGGTCTGCCGCTGGGCCTCAACGTGGTCCTGCACCGCGGCAACCTGGACGCCGTCGACGCCATCGTCGCGCTGGGCCTGGACTGGGGCGTGGACCGGATCGAGCTGGCCAACACCCAGTTCTACGGGTGGGCGCTGCGCAACCGGCCGGCCCTGCTGCCCACCCGCGAGCAGCTCGCGCGAGCCCGGGAGGACGTCGACCGATGCCGGGCGCGGCTGGCCGGCCGGCTCGACCTGGTGTGGGTGGTGCCCGACTACTTCGACGGCGAGCCCAAGCCCTGCATGGGCGGCTGGGGCGCGGTCTCGCTCACCGTCGCCCCCGACGGCCGGGTCCTGCCCTGCCCCGCCGCCGCCACCCTGCCCGGTCTGGACCCGCCCAGCATCCGCGACCACCCGCTGGACTGGATCTGGGACCACTCCACCGCCTTCAACCTCTACCGGGGCACCGACTGGATGGCCGCGCCGTGCCGCGGCTGCCCCCGCCGTGAGCAGGATCACGGCGGCTGCCGCTGCCAGGCGTACGCCCTCACCGGCGACCCCAACCGCACCGACCCGGCCTGCGCGCTCTCCCCGGACCACGCGCTGCTGCGCAGCCTGATCGATCCGGACCCGACCACGGCGGCCGCCACCCCACCCGCGTACGCCTACCGCAAGCCGGAATAGGCGAGGGGCCCCCTTTTTTTTGAGGGCTCGGTTCGCCTCCGGGCGCCTTAAGCGACTGCCGACAGTCGACCGTGCTCGCCTGCTCGTTCCTCACAGGCTCCGCGCGCTCTCCCTTTCGGCAGCCGCGCGCCCTTCGGTTCACTCGCCGGACCGCACGGGGCCGGAGTACGTCCGAGGCCGTGAGGCGGGGGCGCGCCCTTCGGCTCACTCGCCGGTCCCTGCGCGGTTGCAGCGCGAGCGCGGCGCTGAGGCGAGGGCCACAAAAGTTGGAGAACCGGCCCGCCCTTACATACCCTTCCCGAGGTTCCATGAAGACTCGAACATGAAAGCGGCTGTGGCGATGACGGTGACGGAAGACGGTCCGGCCGAGTGGGCGGACGCCGCCGAGGTGGCAGGCGTCGACCCGGAGCGGATGGCGGTCTGTCTCAGTGTGCTCGCCGAACTGGACCAGCTGCCGCTGGACCATCCCGACGCGATAGCGGTGCGGCGCGCCACCTCCCGCATCTACCGGACGGTGAAGCAGCGCCGCCGCCAGGAGCGACGTGCCGCCAAGACCGCGCACGACCGGGCGGTCACCGAGGCGACCGCGACCGGCGCCGCCGACCGGATCGACGACGAGACGCTGGGCCGCGCGCTGACCAGCTCGGTCACGACGGAGATCGCCGGCATCCTGGAGCGGCCGCGCTCCTGCTACACCTGCAAGGACCGGTACGTCGAGGTCGACGCCTTCTACCACCAGCTGTGCCAGTCCTGCGCCAAGGAGAACCGGGCACGGCGCGACGCCCGCACCGACCTCACCGGGCGGCGGGCGCTGCTGACCGGCGGCCGGGCCAAGATCGGGATGTATATCGCGCTGCGGCTGCTGCGTGACGGGGCGCACACCACCATCACCACCCGCTTCCCCAACGACGCCGTCCGCCGCTTCAAGGCGATGCCGGACAGCGCCGACTGGCTGCACCGGCTGAAGATCGTCGGCATCGACCTGCGCGACCCGGCCCAGGTGGTCGCGCTGGCCGACTCGGTCAGCGCGGCCGGTCCGCTGGACATCCTGATCAACAACGCGGCCCAGACCGTGCGCCGCTCCCCGCAGGCCTACGCCGAACTGGTCGCCGGCGAGTCGGCACCGCTGCCCGCCGGGGAGCTGCCCGAGTCGGTGGTCTTCGGCGCCTTCGGCAGCGGCGCGCAGGCCGCGCTGCCCGGCCCCGCCACGCCCCGGACGGGCGGGCTGACCGCGGACGACGTGGCGGCCCTGGCGCTGACCACCGGTTCCGCCTCGCTCGCCCGGATCGAGGCCGGCACCGCGATCGACGCGGGTGGTCTGGTGCCGGACCTGGCCCCGACCAACACCTGGATCCAGCGGGTGGACGAGGTCGACCCGGTGGAGCTGCTCGAAGTGCAGCTGTGCAATGAGACGGCGCCGTTCATCCTGGTCAGCCGGTTGCGCGCGGCGCTGGCCGGCTCGTCCGCGCGGCGCAAGTACGTGGTGAACGTCTCCGCGATGGAGGGCAAGTTCAGCCGCGGCTACAAGGGCGCGGGGCACCCGCACACCAACATGGCCAAGGCCGCGCTGAACATGCTGACCCGTACCAGCGCGCGCGAGATGTTCGAGTCCGACGGCATCCTGATGACCAGCGTCGACACCGGCTGGATCACCGACGAGCGGCCGCACCCGGACAAGATCCGACTGGCTGAGGCGGGCTTCCACGCCCCGCTGGACCTGGTCGACGGCGCGGCGCGGGTCTACGACCCGATCGTGCGCGGCGAGGACGGTGAGGACCTCTTCGGCGTCTTCCTCAAGGACTACGCGCCGACGGACTGGTGAGGCCGGTCGGGGCCGGACGACCGGCCCCGGGGAAACGCCGAAACGGCCGGAGCGAGGGCACCTCGCTCCGGCCGCCGTGTCGGTAGCCGTCGTCGGACGTCGTGTCGCCGGATCGGCGGGCGGACGCCGATCAGGGCTTGCGGGCCACGCCCGCCCAGAAGGACACCTCGGCGTCGGTCACGGTGGCCGCGGCCGCCTCGGCGTCGGGCTTCCAGCGGTGCGGCACCTCCACGCCGGGCTCCACCAGCTCCAGGCCGGTGAAGAACTCCTCGACCTCCTTCCGGGAGCGCACCTGGGCCGGGATGCCGCCCTGGCGGTAGATCTCCACGACCTTCTCCCAGGTCGCCGGGTCGAAGTCCGGCGTGCAGTGCGACAGCACCAGGTAGCTGCCGGAGGCCAGCGGCTCCAGCATCCGCTGGACGATCTCGTACGGCTCGAACTCGTCCGGCACGAAGTGCAGCAGTGCGTTTAGGGAGAGCGCGACCGGCTGGCTGAGGTCCAGGGTGTCGCCGAGCTCGGGAGCGGCCATGATGCGCTCCGGCTCGCGCACATCGGCCTGGATGTAGGAGGTGCGCCCCTGGGGGGTGGAGCGCAGCAGGGCCTGGGCGTGCGTCAGCACGATCGGGTCGTTGTCGGTGTAGACGATCCGGGCGTCGGGTGCCACCTGCTGCGCGACCTGGTGCAGGTTGGGCTCGGTGGGGATGCCGGTGCCGATGTCGAGGAACTGCCGGATGCCGGCCTCGGCGGCCAGCCAGCGGGTGGCGCGGTGCATGAACGACCGGTTGGTGCGGGCGCAGGTCTTGATGCCCGGGTAGACCTCGAGGACGTGGGCGGCGGCCTGGAGGTCCACCTCGTAGTGGTCCTTGCCACCGAGGTAGTAGTCGTACATCCGGGCCGGATGCGGCCTGCTGGTGTCTATCTGGCCGGGTGCGCCGTGGTCGGACATGCGGCCCTCCGTTCTGTTGTGCGCCGCGTGGTCGCTGGGGCGGCCGAAGTGGTCGGCTTCGGTGCGTGGTCGGGGTGGTGCGGTGGCGTGCTGCCGTGGGGGTGGTGCCGTGGGGTGCTGCGGGGATCGCGCCGCGTCGGGTCGCTAGGTGAGCAGGAAGTCGGCCGCTCCGGCCTTCGCTCCCTCGATGAACGTCTCGATCTCGTGGTAGGCGTAGATCAGCGCGGGGCCGTCGGGATCGGTGGACTGGCGCAGCGCCACCCGGCCGTCACCGAGCTTCATGACTTCGACGCAGCTACCGCCGTTGGGACCGCTCCAGGGCTTCTGCCAGCCTTCCGTGCCGAGTTCCCTGGAGGGCATGCCGTTGTAGATGTGTGCGAGGGGTGCCACATCGTGATCGTTGGGATCCACGGTCAGAGCTCCTTGCGAATCGCTCCGAGGTAGGCCTCGGTGTGGTGCACCGGAGTTGCTTGAGTGCACATCCGGTCGAGGGCCTCCAGATAGGTGGCCACATCGGCGCGTTGGTCGATGTAACCCGCGCCGGTCAGGCTTTCGCTGTAGACGATGTCCGGCAGTTCGGGGATGGCGAACCGGAACAGCTGGAAGGGGCCGAACATGCCCGGGTGGGGACCCGAGGTGAGCGTGATCACCTGGAGCGTGACATTCGGCCGCTCCAAGCTGTCGATCAGATGGTCGATCTGGCGACGCATCACCTCGGGGCCGCCGACGGGACGGCGCAGCACGGTCTCGTCGATCACGGCCCACAGGTGCGGGGCGCCCTCCTTGGTGAGCAGCGACTGCCGCTCCATGCGCAGCGCGACCCGACGGTCCAACTCCTGGTCGGTCGCGGTCGGGAAGCCGATACGGAGCAGCGCTCGGGCGTACTCCTCGGTCTGCAACAGCCCGGGGACGCAGTGCGGCTCGTACGCCCGGATGCGGACAGCCGCCTCCTCGAGGCTCACATACAGGCTGAACCACTCCGGCAGCACATCACGGAAGCGGTGCCACCAGCCCGGCCGGTTGGCCTCCTCGGCGAGGGCGAGGAAGGCGTCGATCTCCTCCCGCTCCACCCGGTAGGTCTGCAGTAGCTTCTCGACGTACGGGATCTTCAGGCCGACCTCGGCCTTCTCCATCCGGCGGACCGTCGTCTGGTTGACGTGCAGTGCCTTGGCGGCCTGGTCGTAGGAGACGCCCGCCTTCTCCCGCAGAGCGCGCAGCCGCATGCCGAGGACCATCTGCCCGACGGTCGGGGCAGACCGCGCTTCAGCCACGTCGTTCCTCCTCGGAGGGCCTGGATGCTCGGACGCCTTGGTGAGCCTTGATGACGGCATCAGTGTGCCACGATCGCCTTGGATCGAACAGACTGCGCTCGCTACTCTGCATTTTGCAGAACGCCTCTTGCCAACTTGCAGTGCCAGCAACGATAGTGAGGGAGCGGAGTGGTCCAACAAGGCCACGACGTCGAGGACTTGTAGCACCACCTGGTCCCACCCCACAGGTAGATGGAAGGCGAAACGGCCGTGGCACTACCTCAACGCACGACGATGGTCCGCTCCTTGCCCACCGGCGTCGTTGACGGCGACCGCCAGGAAAGATTCCATCTGCCCGCCCAGGGGACGTCCGTGGCCGCCGCGCGGCGACGGGTGCGGGCGCACGTGCCCGCATGGGGCTTCGGCGGCGACGTCTGTGACGCCGCCGAGCTGGTGGTCTCGGAACTCGTCACCAACGCGCTCGTACACACGGGGAGCGAGCGGATCCTGTGTGTCCTGCGCGCCGAAGAGCGGCTGCTGTACGTCGAGGTCGCCGACCAGGGCGGGGGACCGGTCGGACCCACGGCGCGGCACGCCGCCGCGGACGACGAGGGCGGACGCGGGCTGATGCTCGTGTGCGCCCTCGTCGACGCCTGGGGGGACCGCCGGACAGCCGGCGGGGGCCACGTGGTGTGGGCCCAGTTAGGAGCCGGCTGAGCGCCGGAGGGTTCGGGTGGCCGACCGCCGCGCTCCGCGGCGACCGGCGCGGCCGCGGCCACGCCTGGGCCCGCCGACGCGGGGTTCTACGATGTCCCCGTGTCAGCCCTCCCACGCCGCGGCCTCCTGGCTCTCCCCCTGGGCACCCTCCTGGCGGGCGGCGCGCTCACCGGGTGCACGGAGTCGGGGCCGCACGGAGCGGTCCGACTGGCGACGGGCCCCCGCGGCGGGCCGTACGCGATCTTCGGTAGCAGACTCGCCGACGAGGTGCGCAGCTCGCACGCACACCTCGGGGTGCGGGTGCTGACCACCGCGGCCAGCGTGGAGAACCTGCGGCTGCTCGGCGACGGACGCGCCGACCTCGCCCTCAGCCTCGCGGACAGCGCCGCGGACGCCGCCGCCGGACACGGGGTCTTCCCCCGGCGGCTGCCGGTCGCCGCGCTCGCCCGGCTCTACCTCAACTACCTCCACCTCGTGGTCCCCGCGCGCTCCGCGATCCGCACGCCCGCCCAGCTCGTCGGCCACACCGTCTCGATCGGCGCCGCCGAGTCCGGCACCTCGGTGACCGCCGAGCGGGTGTTGGAGACCGCCGGGGTGGACACCGACCGGGGCGTGCGGCTGGGGCTCGGCGCCTCCGTGACGGCACTGCGCTCCGGCGACGTCGCGGCCTTCTTCTGGTCCGGCGGCGCGCCCACCCAGGCCATCGCCGACCTCGCCCGACGCACCCCCGTACGACTGGTCCCCCTCGGCGACCTGGCGCCGGCGCTGCGCCGGACGTACGGCCCCGTCTACGAGGGTGTCGCCATCCCTGCCGGCGTCTACGACCAGCCCGGCCCCACCCCCACCGTGGCCACCCCCAGCTACCTCGTCTGCCGCACCGATCTGCCGGACGACGTGGTCCGTGCCGTCACCGGTGTGCTGTTCGCACGCCGGGACCGGCTCCCCGTCCCGGACGCCCCCGGCAGCCGCCTCGACGAGCGCTACGCGATCGGCACCGGCACCGTCCCACTCCACCCCGGCGCGGCCGGCTACTACCGCTCCGTGCACGGTTGAGGTGGCCTGTGAGGGTCGGGTCGCGGCGGCCGGCGCCAGGTCGCTGCCGGGAGGTCGTCGTGGTCGTGGGCGAAGTGGCGGGGTCGCCGGCCGGCTACTACCGCTCCGTGGAGGGGGAGCGAAGTGGCGGGGGTCGCCGGGCGGCTGCTAGCGCTCCGTGCACGGTTGAGGGGCCTGTGAGGGTCGGGCTGCGGTTCCGCACCAGGTCCGCTGCCGGGAAGCCTTGGTCGTGGGGCCGGGGGCGCCGGGCGGCTGCTAGCGCCGTGGCCGCGGTGGACCGGGTCTGGGCCCGTGGGGCCGCAGTTCCACCACCAGGCCGTGCGGGTGGGCGGGGAGCAGGGTGAGGGTGGAGTCGCTGGAGCGGGCCAGCTCGGCCGCGATCGCCAGACCCAGGCCGCTGCCCGGGACGTTGCCGTGGCCGGGGGAGCGCCAGAAGCGGCCGAGGGCCGCCGACCGCTGTTCGGCGTCGAGCCCCGGCCCGTCGTCGGCGATCCGCAGCACCCCCTCGCGCAGCGAGACGGTGACCGTCCCGCCGGGCGGGACGAACTTCGCCGCGTTGTCGAGCGCGATGTCGGCGATCCTGGCGGCCGCGGCGGGCAGCGCCGGTGGCGCCGCGGTGGACGGGGCGTCGCCCGGGGAGCGCATCGCCTCCCCGGTCTCCACCGCCACCTCCAGCGTCAGACCGCGCGCCGCGTACACCTCCCGCCAGCTCTCCAGTCGCCGTGGCAGCTCCGTCGCCGCGATCGGCTCAGGGGCGGTGGCGTCGGACTCGACCCGGGCCAGGGTGAGGAGGTCCTCCATCAGTCGGGCGAGGCGGTCGACCTCCGCCGACGCCTCGGCGAAGTCGGCCTCGCCGGAGGGGCGCAGATGCGGCTCCAGGTTCTCCAGCCGCAGCGAGAGCACCGTCAGCGGGGTGCGCAGCTCGTGCGAGGCGTCCGCGACGAAGGCGCGCTGCCGGTCCAGGGCGGCGGAGACGGCGTCGGCCATCGCGTTGAAGCGGCGCTCCAGCAGCCGCAGCTCGGCGGGGCCGTGGTCGGCGGCGCCGACCCGCGCGTCCATCCGGCCCTCGGCGATGGCGCGGGTGGTGGCGTCGAGCTCGGTGACCGGCCGCAGGATCCACCGGGCGAGCCGCCGCGCCGCGAACAGCGCGCAGCCCACCGCGACCACCGAGCCCGCCGCGATGGCCGCCCAGACCAGCGTCACCTCGTGCCGGGCGGTCGCGGTCGCCACCCGCATCACCACCACTCCCGACACCTGGGCGTCCCGCCCGGCCGGCTCCGCGACCACCGCCGCATCCGGGCCGAAGGGGGTGACCAGCGGCAGGCTTCCGGTGGTGCGGCCCGACAGCGCCCGCCGGGCGGCCGCCTCGTCCCAGGCGCCGTCGCCCGTGACCGGGGCGCCGTCACGGTCGCGGATCTCCACCGGGGTGCCGTAGAGCTCGGTGTAGCGCCGCACCTCCAGGGCGAGGCCCGTGGTGTCCCCGTCGCGGATCGCCTGGTCGGCGAGTTCCGCGAACCGGGTGGCGTCCGCCCGGCGCTCCAGCAGCAGCTGCCCGGTGCGGTGCGAGGAGTACGCGAGGGCGAACGGCACGGCGAGCGCGGTGACCAGGCAGGCGACCAGCACCGCGTAGACGCTCAGGATGCGCAGCCGCATCCGCCCGCCGTCCCGGTCTCCGGATCCATGGGCGTGGTCGCCGTGGGGCCGGCCGGCGCCGGCCCCGCCGTCTCCGGCTTCGGCCGTGGCTTCGGTTTCGGCTCCGGAGCCGAAACCGAGCCCACCGCCAGCCGGTAGCCCGTGCCGCGCAGCGTCTCGATCAGACCGGGGCGGCCGGTCTTGGCGCGGATACCGGCGATGTGGACGTCCAGCGAGCGGGAGGCCGACAGCAGCACATCGCCCCACACCGCGTCCAGGATCTCCTCCCGGCCGCGCACCACACCCGGCTCCCGGGCGAGCAGCGCCAGCACCTCGAACTCCCGGCGGGTCAGCTCCACCGGCCGGCCCGCCACCTCCAAGCGCCGCGTGGACAGGTCGATCCGGACCCCGCCCGCGGCCGTCACCACCACCGGACCCGGGGCGGCGAGCGGCCGGGTGCCGCGCCGCACCACCGCCTCCATGCGGGCGATCAGCTCGGCGGTACGGAAGGGCTTGACCAGATAGTCGTCGGCGCCGCCGCGCAGCCCGCGGAGCACGTCGCGCTCCTCGGTCCGCGCGGTGACGACGATGACCGGCACCGCGGAGACCCGCCGCAGCCGCCGCAGCGCCTCCAGGCCGTCCATGTCGGGCAGCCCCAGGTCGAGCAGGACGAAGTCGGCGCCGTCCTTCAGCCGCAGCGCGTCGTCGGCCCGCCCGGCGCGGACCACCTGGTGGCCGTGGCGGGCGAGCGACGCGGTCAGGGCGGCCGCCAGCCGGTCGTCGTCCTCGACCAGGAGAATGTGCATGGCGGTAAGGGTAAGTGGGTCCGGCCCAGGTCAGACAGGGGTCTTCGGGCTCACCTCGGGGGCCGCCTCCACCGGCCGGTCCGGGGTCAGGGCGGCGTCCCGGGTCTCCCGCATGGTCGCGTAGACGACCAGCGAGACGGCGGCGCAGCCGGACACGTACCAGTAGAAGCCGGACTCGGCGCCCGCGTTCTTGAACCAGAGGGCCACGTACTCCGCCGTGCCGCCGAACAGCGCGTTGGCGAGCGCGTACGGCAGCGCCACGCCCAGCGCCCGGACATGGGTGGGGAACAGCTCGGCCTTCACCACCGCGTTGATCGAGGTGTAGCCGGTGATGATCACCAGCGCGGCCAGCGAGAGCAGCAGCGCCCCGCCGAAGGAGCTGGTGTCGGAGAGGGTGCTCATGATGGGCACGGTGCCCAGCATCGAGCCGACGCCGAAGCTGATCAGCAGCGGGCGGCGCCCCACCCGGTCGGACAGCGCCCCGGCCAGCGGCTGGAGCAGCATGAACAGGAACAGCGCGCAGAAGCTGACCAGCGAGGCGTCGGACTTGCTCATCCCGGCGGTGTTCGACAGGTACTTGGTCAGATAGGTGGTGTACGTGTAGTACGCGACCGTGCCGCCCATCGTCAGCGCCATCACCAGCGCGAACTCCCTGCGGTGCTGGAGCAGCTGGCGGATGGTGCCGCGCTCGTGGCCCTCGGTGTCCCTGCCCTCCCCGGTGCCCTCGGCCGCCTCGTACGCCTCCGTCTCCAGCAGGTTGCGCCGCAGCCAGAAGACGACGGCCGCGCCGACGGTGCCGACGAGGAACGGGATGCGCCAGCCCCAGGAGTGCAGCGCGTCGTCCGACATGGTGTGCTGGAGCAGGATCTGCAGGCCGAGCCCGCACAGCTGACCCATGGTCATGGAGACGTACTGGAAGCTGGCGACGAAGCCGCGCCGGCCGGGGTTGGACGCCTCGGTCAGATAGGTGGCGCTGGCGGCGTACTCACCCCCGACGGAGAGGCCCTGGAGCAGTCGGGCCACCAGGAGCACGGCCGCGCCGGCGTAGCCGACCTGGTCGTACGTCGGCGCGACGGCGATCAGCAGGGCGCTCGCCGACATCAGGGTGACGGTGAGGGTGAGCGCCGCCTTGCGGCCGCGCCGGTCGGCGTAGCGGCCCAGCAGCCAGCCGCCGACCGGG
The DNA here is from genome assembly GCF_029541745.1 of Streptomyces sp. LX-29. Lineage (NCBI taxonomy): Bacteria > Bacillati > Actinomycetota > Actinomycetes > Kitasatosporales > Streptomycetaceae > Streptomyces > Streptomyces sp. LX-29. The sequence goes on from NZ_CP089746.1 coordinate 7,428,516, forward strand.
CGCATGAAGAAGCCGACGGCGAAGATGCCGGCGGTGTTGAGCAGCTGGGCGGTGGCATCCCCCTTGGGGAAGAAGGCGCCGGCGAAGTAGGTCGCGAAGCTGGCGTAGACGAACCAGTCGAACCACTCGACGAGATTGCCGACCGAGCCGCCGATCACGGCCTTCCAGGGCGTGCGGCTGCTCGGCGCGGCGGGGGGTGTGGACACGGTCACGGGGCCCTCCTTCGACGTGCGGGACGCGGCCCGGCCTCCGCGAGCGGTGCGCGGAAGCGGTGCCGCAGCCCGCAGCCTCCGGTTTCGGGCCGGCTCCCGTACAGACTCCGGAGCGAGAGCTAACATCCGGTTAACACTGCCGGCGGATTCTCCGCTCCAGGAGACCGGCAGGGGCTCAGGACTCTCGGGCGGGTCTCAGGAGGTTCGAACGCGCCCCGTAGGGAGCGTTCTCCCAGTTCAGAGCGCTGCGCTGATTCGCCTCTGCTGGTAGGGCTCCCGGTCGGGCAAGCCCTTTTCGGCAAGTTGCGCACGCCGGAGGCGCTTCGCCAGGACCCCGCTCCGTCCCGGTTGGAACCGGACCGAGCCGGACCTTGGGGAGGGTTTTAGGGGGGTAACCCCCGGCACCGCCCTGACGACAGCACATCGGTACGTCAGGGGGAAAGCCGGATAGGCCGATCCCCCCCTCCGCTGGTGGGATGGTCACCGACCGCCGCCTCCGGGGCAACTCCGTCGCGGGCCACAGCCTGAGCGGTTCCTGAACGCGCGCGCAACCTGAACGCAGAGAAGGGGTCGTCATGCATGGGTTAAGAAGGCGTCGGCGAGGCCTGCTCGTCCTGACCAGCCTGGCCACAGCCGTCCTCGTCGCATCGACCGCGCCCACGGCGTCGGCGAAGCCGCGGTCGGCCGATCCGCTCCAACAGCAGGTGGAGGCGATCCACGACACCGGGACCGTCGGTGTGCAGGCCGAGGTGATGTCACCGGACGCACGCCACAGCGCGTACGCCGGGACGGCCGCGATGAACTCAAGGAGGCCGATGCCGCGGGACGGCAGGTATCGGATCGGCAGTGCCACCAAGACCTTCACCGCCACTGTTGTGCTCCAACTCGTCGGCGAGGGGCGAATGTCCCTGGAGGACACCGTCGAGCGGTGGCTGCCGGGAGTGGTCCGGGGCAACGGCAACGACGGCAGCCAGATCACCGTGCGGCAACTGCTGCAGCACACCAGCGGCATCACTGATGTCGGGCCGCAGATACCCGCGTTGACCAGTGCGGAAGGCTACCGGGTCGAACGGTTCCGCACGTACACCCCCGAGGAGTTGGTAAGGCTGGCGATGCAGCATCCTTCCAAGTTCTCCCCGGGCACTGACTGGTCGTACTCCAACACCAACTACGTTCTCGCCGCAATGATCATCCACAAGGTCACCGGCAGGAGTTGGGCACGGGAGGTGAAGGACCGGATCATCCGCCCCCTGGACCTGAGGGGCACCAGTACGCCCGGCGTCTTCCCGTCCATCCTGGGCCCGCACGCCGAGAGCTACGCCGCGTTCGGCACCGACACCGGCATCGACGTCACGGAGCTCAACTCGAGTATGGCCGTCGGCTCCGGCTCGATCATCAGCACTGCGCACGACCTGAACCGGTTCTACGCCGCGCTGCTCGGCGGCCGTCTGCTGGCTCCGGCGCAGCTCGACGAGATGACGACCACCATGCGCGCGCCCGAGCTGGGCGTGAGGTATGGACTCGGTCTTGCCGAGATTCCGTTGCCCTGTGGCGGCAGCTACTTCGGCCACCGAGGCGAACTCCTCGGCTATGTCACCTGGGCTGGCGCCACCCGAGACGGGACCCGGACCGCCGTGGTGTACGTCACCAGTGACGGCGGCCAGGACACCCAGCAGGCCATGATCACACTCGTGGGTCAGGAACTGTGCGGGACCCGCTCCTAGCGCGCGCATCGAGTCGTGATCATCCGGTGGTCCTGGTGAGGTCTTTGATCCAGATCATCGAGGCGTGCAGGTGGAGACTGGCGAGGTAGCTGACGGGAGTCTTGTCGTATCGGGTGTCTCACCGTCCCAGTTCCGGCCTCCTGGTACGTCACGCTCTGGGGCGGGTGAGGCACGTGGAGCCGACGTGAGCCGACCGGTGCACTGACGTCCGGGCGGGGACTCATGGGACATGGCCCGGCACCCGGCTCAGGTTCCGGGGAGGATACGGCGCGTTTCGTAGGCCCACATCGCGATCTCGACCCGGTTGCGGGCGCCGAGTTTGGCCATCAGGCTGGCCAGATGCGTCTTCACCGTGCTGAGGCTGATGTGCAGCGCATCGGCGATCTCGGTGTTGGTCAGCCCGCGAGCGACGGCGAGGAGCACCTGTTCCTCGCGGGCGGTGACGGGGGAGACCGGCTGGGCCACGGGCCGGCCGGCGGGCAGGTCCGCGAATGCCTGGAGCAGACGGACGGTGACGCTGGGCGCGATCAGCGCTTCACCGTCGGACGCCGACCGTACGGCCTGCGCCAGAAGGTCCGGTCCCGTGTCCTTGAGGAGGAATCCGCGGGCGCCGGCACGCAGTGAGCCGTAGACGTACTCGTCGAGGTCGAACGTGGTGATGACGACCACGGCCAGCGGGTCGGCGACGCCCGGGCCGGCGACCAGCCGGGTGGCCTCTAGCCCGTCGAGCACGGGCATGCGGATGTCGAACAGGCAGACGTCGGGGCGTAGTCCGCGGGCCAGGCGCACCGCTTCCCGCCCGTCGGCGGCCTCGCCGACCACCTCGATGTCGGGCTGGGCGTTCAGCATGATCCGCAACCCGGTGCGGATGATCGTCTGGTCGTCAGCGACGAGGACGCGAATGGACACCGTTCTCGCTCCTCGCTCTCGGCAGTTCGGCTTCGACATGCCAGCCCCGGTCGGTACCCGGGCCGGCTCGTAGTGTGCCGCCGAGCAGCGTCGCGCGCTCGCGCAGTCCGGTAAGTCCGTATCCGTCGCGACCCCGGCCGGTGCGCCGGCCGTTGTCGCGCACGCTCACCCGTACCGTGTGCCGTTCCGCGGCGACCCGAACGACGAGCTCGGTCGCGTCGACCGCATGGCGCAGCGCGTTGGTCACCGACTCCTGCACGATCCGGTAGACGGCCGCGTCCACGGCCGGGGGCAACGTGTCCAGTTCGCCGTCGAGCCCCAGGTCGACCCTGAGGCGACCACCCGGGGTGCGCACCAGGCGCTCCAGATCCGCGACTCCGGCAGGGGGCGCCAGCTCGGCGCCGACCCCGCGGTCGCGCAGCGTGGCGACCATGGCGCGCATTTCCTCCAGCGTGCGCGCCCCTTCCTCCTCGACCCCCTCCAGCGCCTTGACGGCGGCGGACGGGTCGGCGCCCGCGAGCACCCCGCCCGCCTGGGCGATGATCACCATGGCCGACACGTGGTGGGCCACCGTGTCGTGCAGTTCCCGGGCGAGCTGCTCGCGCTCGCGGGACCGCACTTGCTCCAACTGCCGCTCGCGAGCGGTCACCCAGAACCGCACGGCAGCCCCGAACACGCCGGGCAGCAGCAGGAAGACGAAGCCCACGACGTTCTCGACGACCGGCGTCTCGTCCGTGACGGAACACAGCGCGCCGGCCGCGAGGATCACCGCGCCGCCCAGCCCGATCTCCCGTCCCGATCCCCACCGGGGCAGCGCGTACACCAGCACGAGCACGACCGCGCCGGTGTACAGGCCGACGGGCTCGCGCGGAGCGGCGACCAGCGAGGCCACCTGGAGCAGGATCACCGAGCCGAACGCCAGCGTGACCATCGCCAGCGGGCGGGTCCGGCGCCACAGGGGCAGCAGGCACAGCCATACGGTGAACACCACCGCCACCGGCCGCCACACGACGTTCTCGCGCAGGATGGCCTCCAGCACCACACCGCCCAGGCCCGCGGCGAGCACCCCCCAGTCCCGCCACACCCGGGCCGGAGGGGCGGGCGGCCGGGGTTCGGTCCACAGGGTTCGCAGGTCGTCTCGGAGCACGCTTCTCAGCCTAGGGACCGCGGCGTGCCGCGCATCGGCCGAAAGGACGGTTCGTCGCTCCGCCCTGGGGCCGACGGATCCGCGGCCCGCGGGCCGATGCCGCGGAGCGCCGTGGCGACGAGCCTCGGCATCGGCGGCCGTACAAGGACGGCCGACGAGGTGGTTGGAGGACCCGATGCTCTCGAAAGCCCTGTTGCGCCTGGGCGCAAGCGCCGCCCGCCATCCCTGGCGGGTGATCGCGGCATGGCTGATCGCCGCCACGCTTGCCGTCCTCGCCGCGATCGCCATCGGCGGGCGGACCGCGGACTCGATGACCGCTCCGGGACTGGACTCCCAACGGGCCGCGCAACTGATCGAGCGGGCCGGCACGGGCCAGGAGGGGATGACCGCCCAAGTCGTCGTCGCCCCCCTCGACGACGGTGCGACGTTCTTCGACCACGGCAGCGCGCGCACCGCTCTCACGCGGCTGCAGACCGAGGTGCAGCGGCTGCCGCACGTGCTCGGCACGAGCGACCCGGCGGGGGCACTCGACGCACGCGGGGACACCGCCGTGCGCGGCGGCCTTGTCTCGGCCGACGGGCGGATCGCGGTCGTCCGGGTGCAGTACCCCGACCAGAGCCGGCTGTCGGCCGAAGACCTCGACGCCCTCGTCGATCTCGGCGACCGGCTGCGCGCCGAACTGCCCCTGCGCATCGAGATGGGCGGGAGCCTCTTTTACGCCTTCTCCGACCCCGACGGCGGCGCAAGCGAGCTGATCGGCATCCTCGCCGCGGCCGCGATCCTGTTCCTGGCGTTCGGTTCGCTCGTCGCCGCCGCGCTGCCGATCGGCATGGCGGTCTTCGGGCTGACCATCGGAGTTGCCACGATGACGGTACTGGCGGGGGTGACGGATGTCCCGACCTTCGCCCCCGTCCTGGGCAGCATGGTCGGGCTCGGAGTGGGCATCGACTACGCGCTGTTCGTGCTCGCCAGGCACCGGGAGTACCTCGCGCGCGGGCTCGATCCCCACGAGGCGGCGGGGCGAGCGGTGGCCACGGCGGGGAGGCCCGTGGTCTTCGCCGGCGGCGTCGTCATCGTATCGATCCTCGGCCTGGCGGTCGCGAACGTGCCGTTCATGACGGTGGGCGGGCTCGCCGTCTCGATCGTCGTTCTGACCATGGTGGTCGCGTCGGTGACGCTGCTGCCGGCCTTCCTCGGCGCCGCCGGCCCACGCCTGGCCCGGGCCGGCCGGATCGGCCGGGCTCTGCAGACCAGGAAGCTGGGCCGACTCGCACGGCGGCGGGACCCGGCGGCGGACGCCGCCCCCGCCGCCGGGTGGCGGCGCTGGATCGGGCACGTCAGCCGGCACCCGGTGCTGTACGCGATCGGCGCGGCGGGGCTGTTGCTGACCGCGACGCTGCCCGTGCTCGGCCTGCGCGTCGGCCTGCCCGACGACGGCTCACTGCCCCACAGCCGTACCGAGCGCCGCGCCTACGACCTCGTCGCCGAGGGGTTCGGCCCGGGCACCAACGGTCCCCTCGTCATCGCCGCGGACCCCGCCGGTGATCCGGGAGTGCTGGACCGACTCGTCGGGGCGGCCGCGGCGGATCCGGGCATCGCATCCGTCGCGCCGACGCACATCGATCGGGTCACCGGCATCGCGACCCTCGTGGTGTTCCCGACCAGCAGCCCTCAGGACAAGGCCACGGCCGACACCATCGCCCGGCTGCGCACCGACGTGCTGCCCACGGCGATCGGGCACGGCCCGGCCAGGGCCCACGTCGGCGGCGCCGCCGCGAGCCTGTCCGATGTGGGCCAACGCACCAGCCAACGCCTGCCGGTGTTCGTCGCTGCCGTGCTGGCGATGTCGTTCCTGCTGCTGATGCTGGTCTTCCGCTCGATAGTCGTACCGCTCAAGGCGGTACTGCTGAATCTGCTGAGTATCGGCGCGGCCTACGGCATCATGGTCGCGGTCTTCCAGTGGGGCTGGGGAGGCGCACTCATCGGGCTGGAAGCGACGGTTCCGATCGTGTCGTTCATCCCGATGTTCCTCTTCGCCATCCTGTTCGGCCTGTCGATGGACTACGAGGTGTTCCTCCTCTCCCGCGTACGCGAGGAGTACCTGCGCACCGGCGACAACGGCACGGCGATCGTCGAGGGCGTCTCGGGCACCGCCCGGATCATCACCTCGGCCGCCCTCATCATGGTGGCGGTCTTCCTGTCCTTCGCCGTCGCCGAGGACCCCTCCACCAAAATGTTCGGGCTCGGCCTGGCCACCGCGATCTTCATCGACGCCACGGTCGTACGCATGGTGCTGGTACCGGCGACCATGACACTCCTCGGCCGGACCAACTGGTGGCTGCCGAGGTGGCTGGACCGGATGCTTCCCCGCGGCCCGGTCGGTACCGACGGCACCGACGGCACCGACGCGGAATCCACGGGTGAGGCTCCGCGTCCACGGCTGGTTGACCGTTGACTCAACTCCTGCCCGCCCCTGGCGTCGGCACCTTCCCGACCGCCGGCCACCTCGCCGCCTACGCCGGACTCGCCCCGGCAACCCGCAGCTCGGGCTCCTCGATCCGCGGCGAACAACCGTCCCGCAGAGGAAACAAGCAGCTCAAACGGGCCTTCTTCCTCTCACGCGTTCGCCGCCCTGGGCGACCCGGCATCCAGGGCCTACTACGACAAGAAGATCGCCCAAGGTAAACACCACACCCAGGCCCTGCTCTGCCTCGCCCGACGCCGGGCCGACGTCCTCTTCGCAATGCTCCGCGACGGAACCTTCTACGAGTCCCGGCCTACCGCAGTGGCATGAGATCGCTCACGAGTCGCGCTGCATGGACGTCGAGAGGGGCGACTCGCAGTCGAAATCGAAAGTCTCTACGGCGGCGTCAGCGGGGAAGTCCGGGTGGTCGTGCCAGATTCCAGCCAAGGCGACCAGCAGGTTCCACGAGGCGGTTGCATGCAGCTCCGTCTCCCCTGAGTGCTCAGCCGGAGAGTTTCGGTGGAAGATCACCGCCGCGATCTGTTTGTTCGCGGCCAGGCGCAGGGCTGCGGCCGTGCGGCGGGCTTCGCCTTGAAGCGGAGCGGTTTCGGGGATGCGTGCCGACACGAAGCTGGCCAGCCGTGCGACCTGGTCCTCAGTGATCCGTTCCACTCATACCCCCTGCGGCTAGCACCCTATTCATCTGCGACGGCAACTATCGCACCGGGCTGACACCGCCATGGGCGACGGGAGGCCCAGACAGCTTGACCAAAGAGATAGGGGCAGGCACCCCCCCAAGCTCCGGGCCGCGGCACCTACCGGATGCCACCCGGCGACGACCTCGGCACGGATGCCGGGTCGGCCCGACACGGGCTTCGCAGTTGGCGGTTCTCTACTGTCGAGCGGCTCGCGGCCATCGCTCGAGGAGGTGAGGCTGGTACCCCTGACGCGGCGGTGGCCAGCCTGGTGGTCAGCGCCGGCCCCGCGTGCGGCGGGCTCGCGGTCGGCAATGGGGGACTTCGGACAGCCACGGCCTTCGCGAGCGGTAAGGGGTGGCATGACGGCCCCGCCGGTGTCCACTGTCGGGGACTCGGCGGGGCCCTGGAGCATGGGGAGGATCTTGGGGAGGGGGGAACCCTCCCCATGGTGTGTTCTCCCAGGTGACTGCGTCGCCCTGATGCTCCATCCGGTTGACAGCCGGCGGATTTCTCTCTCCGGGAGACCGGCAGGGGTCCGGGCGGACAGGCCGCCTACCCGGGCCGCGGGCACTACGCGATGATGCCCTCGATCTCGACGAGGAGGTCGGCGCGGCAGATGTCGACGTTGAAGTAGGCGATGTCGACCGGGTCCGGGAAGGCATCCTGGCACGCCTCGCGGACCTGCGGCATGTCGTCCAGGTGCCGGACGTAGACCTTCACCTGGGTCAGGTCGGACAGCTCATGGCCCCGGGCGATGCCGTGCTCCTGGAGGTTCCGGTCGCCGATGAGGTGCTCGATGTTCTCCAGCGCCACCCGGCACTGCTTGTCGATGCTGTCGGAGTGGACCGTCTGGTGGCCGAGGATGGCCGCGGTGCCGGAGACGTAGAGGTGCGCCGCACCGGCCTCGGCGTCACGCGGCGTCAGATGGGTGGCCCGGGCGAAGCTCGGCGACTTCGGCCCGTACTGCTCCGGGTAGTTGTAGGCCGGGATCTGGCGGGTGTTCTCGATGTTGACCCGGGCTCCGGTCCGGGAGGCCAGGAAGTAGAAGGCGACGCCCTCCCCGCGGGAGCCGATGCCGGTGGCCGAGGGCATGTCCCGGCCCTCGGCCGCGTAGCTCTCGAACGCCTCGGCGCGGCCCCGGCAGAAGTCCTGGTAGATCTCGAGCCCCTCGGCGTTCGGCTCATTGATCCGGCCGATGAGATTCCACATCCGGAAGATGCTGGGGTAACCGAGCCGCTCGACCAGCTCGAAGACCGCCGTGTAGGCGGCTCGGGTCGCATCGGTGTACGTGTCCTGCCCGGGTATGTAGCCGGCGCAGAACAGATAGTCGTCGGTATACCCGTACACCAGGCCGTTCTCGGTGCCCGTGCGGACGGGCTGGTCCACCGTCCACCGCTCGGTGCGGACCTCCGTCTCGTCGGCCGCCATGTGCGTGGGGAGCACCGGCACGCCCTCGAGCACAAGCGGATTCGAGCCCTCCAGTCCGTATGTGACCTCCCCGAGGACGAAGCGGCCAGACTGGTTCTCGGGCAACTGGCCGGGGACGATGTAATCGCATCGCAGCATAGGGAACTCCAACGCGCCGCAGATCACGGCTTGGTGATGAGGGACCAGATAATTGCGGGAAGAATGCGTAGGAATACGCAGAGTGAAGGCTGGCCGGGGGAGCGGGTCGGAGGGTCGCCGCGCGACGCATGCCGATCCGTGCCAACGGCCCCACCATACGTCAGTACTTCTCTAGGCGACTTGCCTTCTGTGATCGGGTCGACATTGAAGCTTCCTGACGGGTTTTCGTAGGCTACCGACTCAGCCCAGCTTGGAGGAAGAGAAGCCAGATGCCCGCTAACGACGCCCGAAAAAGCGCCTGGATACAGGGATTTGGCTCCATGTCTTCCGGCGATGTTCGCCTGGTTTGTCTCCCGCACGCCGGAGGCTCGGCGAGTTTCTACCACCCGTTCTCGCGATTGCTGCCGTCCGCCGTGGAGATGCTGGCCATCCAGTACCCGGGACGTCAGGACCGGCGCCTCGAGCCCTGCATCGTGGACTTGAGGGAACTCGCGGACCGTGTGCTTGAGGAGCTGCGGCCGTACATCGGTCAGCCCCTCGCCCTGTTCGGTCACAGCATGGGCGCGACCCTGGCGTTCGAGGTGGCCCGCCGCCTTGAGGAGCAGGACACCCCGCCGACGCACCTGTTCGTCTCCGGCCGGCGCGCGCCGTCCCGCTCCCGCCACGAGGACGTGCACCTGCGTGACGACGCGGGCCTCATCGCCGAGCTGGCGGAACTCAGCGGAACCGACACCCGGCTCCTCGAGGACGAGGAGATGCGGCGCATGGTCCTGCCCGCCCTGCGCGGCGACTACACGGCAGCCGAAACCTATGTCTACCAGCCCGGACCGCCGCTGGCGTGCCCCGTGACCATGATCACAGGAGACGCCGACCCCAGGGTGGACCGGGACGAGGCCGAGGCGTGGGAGAAGCACACGACCGGTCCGTTCGAGCTGCTGACCTTCCCGGGCGGCCACTTCTACCTCAGCGACCAGCGCGCGGAGGTCGCCCAGGCCGTGGCCGCCAGGCTGCTGCCCGGCCTCCCCACGGACCACTGAGCCGCCCGGCGCCCGCCCGCCGAGCCGAGGCGCTGTCAGGTCGCCGCGTACGCTGGGGACCTGACGGTGACCGGTCGAATTCCAGTCGGCCGGGAGAGGTACACTGCCGAAACGCACGTGCAAAGTGCTGAAGTTATTGTTGGTCGCGGGGGTGGCGACAGCACGACGCGGGGGAGATTCACGCATGCCAGACCGGCACGACCTCATTGCCATGGGGCAATCACGGGGAGCCGAGCCAGCGACGCTGCTCATGCGGACACGGAGTTCCGGCGCGGTCATCAGCGCCTCGCAACTTACCCATCACACCTGTCCGAATTCTTCGGCGGGGGCATTCGCTCGGCACTGAGTGGTGCCGGCATAGACATTCCCTGACAGGCGCCGGCCTGCCGCGAGAACTGCCGCGGCACGCCATCACACACACATCCATGGGCTGGTGCGCCCATTGCCGGGAACGAACCCCGGCGTGTGCTGTCAACGAGGCGAGGAAAAGGAATCCAAGGTGCGTGCAGAGCTGATCCAGCCGTTGCCCGAACTGCTGCGTGCCCACGCCGAACAGCGAGGCGACCAGATCGCTTTCGCTGACGAGCGGCGCAGCGTGAGCTACCGGGAGCTGGAGCGGCGTACCGCTCGCCTCGGGGGACACCTGGCCGGGCTGGGTCTGCGGCGCGGCGACCGCGCGGTGATCCTCCTCAACAACAGCGTGGAGGTGATCGAGAGCTATCTCGCCGTCACCCGGGCGGCCTGCGTCGGCGTGCCGGTCAACCCCCAGTCGGCCGACGGCGAAGTCGCCCACGTACTCGACGACAGCGGCGCCCGCGTCGTCATCGCCGACACCGCCCACCTGGAACAGGTCACCCGCATCCTGGCCGACGGACGCGAACGGGTGCGAGTCGTGGTCGTCGGCGAGGACGACCCGGCGGCCGGGCACGCCTCCTTCGAGGCGATGGCCGCCTCCGAGCCGGCCCAGCCGGCCCGGGACGACCTCGGACTCGACGAGGTCGCCTGGATGCTCTACACCTCCGGGACGACCGGGCGGCCGAAGGGCGTGCTGTCCACCCAGCGCAGTTGCCTGTGGTCGGTCGCCGCCTGCTACGCCCCGGTGCTGGGCCTCTCGGAACGGGACCGGGTGCTCTGGCCGCTGCCCCTCTTCCACAGCCTCGCCCACATCCTCTGCGTCATCGGCGTCACCGCGACCGGAGCCACCGCCCGGATCATGGGCGGCTTCGTGGCCGAGGACGTCCTGAGGCTGATGCGAGCCGAATCGTTCACCCTGCTGGTGGGTGTGCCGACCATGTACCACCACATGGTGCTCGCCGCCGACCAGGAGCCCCTGGACACCACCGAGCTGCGCGCCTGCATGGTGGCCGGAGCGGTGACCGCGCCCTCACTGGCCCGCTCCTTCGAGGACACCTTCGGCCTGCCCCTGCTGGACGCCTACGGCAGCACCGAGACCTGCGGCCTGATCACCATCAACCCGCCCGGTGGGAAGCGGGTCACCGGCTCCTGTGGGCAGCCGGTGCCCGGCCTCGGAGTGCGTCTGGTCGACCCGGAGACCGGCCAGGACGTGCCGGCCGGCGCGGAGGGCGAGGTGTGGGTCAGCGGACCGAGCCTGATGGCCGGTTACCACAACCAGCCCGAGGCCACCGCCACGGCACTGCACGACGGCTGGTACCGCACCGGAGACCTCGCACGGCGCGACGACGACGACTACTTCACCATCAGCGGCCGCATCAAGGAACTCATCATCCGCGGCGGCGAGAACATCCACCCCGCCGAGGTCGAGGAAGCGCTGCGCGCCGCCCCCGGCATCGCTGACGCGGCGGTGACCGGCAAGCCCCACGACACCCTGGGCGAAGTCCCGATCGCCTACCTGATCCTGGACGAGCCCGGCGCGTTCGACCGCGAGCAGGTCCTCGCGGTCTGCCGGGAACGACTGGCGAACTACAAGCTGCCCGCGGAGCTGTACGAGGTCGACGCGATCCCGCGGACCGGCTCCGGCAAGATCATCCGTCATCTCCTGGCCGAACGGCCCGCCCAGCTCCTCGCGCTCGGCGACACCTCCCACGAGTCACTCTTCCGGCTCGACTGGACCGAGGTGACCGGTTCCGCCGACGGGACGGCCGCCACCGGCGCCGCCGACGACGCCGCGCACGCGACCACCGGCTGGGCACAGATCGGCCCGGACGCGCTCGTGCCGGACGCTCAGACGTACCCGGACCTCGCCGCGCTCGGCGCCGCCATCGACTCCGGCACGCCCACCCCCGGCTTCGTCGCCATCCCGCACCGGCACATCGCTCCGGCGGACGCCCCCGCGACCGACACCCCGCAGGCCCGCACGACCGGCGACGAGTCGCTGGACCGGCTCCGCGGATGGCTCGCCGACCCGCGACTCGCCTCCTCCCACCTGGTCATCGTCACCCAGGGGGCAGTCTCCGCCGCTCCCGGCGAGGACGGACCCGACCCGGCCGAGGCCGACCTGGTGAGCCTCCTGCGCACCGTCCAGGAGGCGCACCCCGACCGGCTGACCCTGCTCGACCTCGACGATGACGAAGCGTCACGGGCACTCATCACCACCGCCACCACCTGGCGAGAACCGCAGCTCGCGATACGCGCCGGCACCGCCTATGCCCCCCGGATGCGGCCCGTCCGCCACGCCGACCCGCAGCACGGGGACGGCGACGCCGTCCTGTCCGCGCTGCGCGACCGACTCGCCGGCATGTCCGATGCCGAACGGACACGCACCCTGCACGAGCTGGTCCGCGAGCAGGCGACGGCTGTCCACGGCGACCTGGGCCAGGCCACCTTCGAGCCCCGCCGGAGCTTCCGGGAGCAGGGCTTCACCTCGCTGACCGGGGTGGAGCTGCGCAACCGCCTGGCGGCCGCCACCGGGCTGCGTCTGCCGGCCACCCTCGTCTTCGACCACCCCACGCCGCAGGCCGTGGTCCGCTACCTGCAGGCGGAACTGCTGGAGAGCCAGGACGCCCTCGTCGGCCCGAGCCCGAGCGGCCCGCTCGCCGCCGCCGACGACCCGATCGCCATCGTGGGCATCGGCTGCCGCTACCCGGGCGGCATCGCCTCCCCCGAGGAACTGTGGCGCCTGGTGTCAGGCGGCAGCGACGCCATCTCCGCCTTCCCCACCGACCGTGGCTGGGACCTCGACGGGCTCTACCACCCGGACCCCGACCACCCGGGCACCAGCTACGCCCGCGAGGGCGGATTCCTCTACGACGCTGCGGACTTCGACGCCGGGTTCTTCGGGATCTCGCCGCGCGAGGCGCTGGCGATGGACCCGCAGCAGCGGCTGCTCCTGGAAACGTCCTGGGAGGCGTTCGAGCGCGCGGGTATCGATCCGCTGTCGGTGCGCGGCAGCCGTACCGGCGTCTTCGCGGGCGTCATGTACCACGACTACGCCAGCCGCCTGAACGCCCTTCCCGAGGGCGTCGAGGGATACCTGGAAACCGGCAACGCGGGCAGTGTGGCCACCGGTCGGGTGGCCTACACGCTGGGGCTTGAGGGTCCGGCGGTGACGGTGGACACAGCGTGTTCGTCGTCGCTGGTGGCCCTGCACCTGGCGGCGCAGTCGCTGCGTCAGGGTGAGTGCTCGATGGCGCTGGTCGGTGGTGTGACCGTGCTGTCGACGCCGGACGTGTTCGTCGAGTTCAGCCGCCAGCGCGGTCTGGCGGGGGACGGCCGCTGCAAGGCGTTCGCCGGTGCGGCGGACGGCACCGGCTGGGCCGAGGGTGCGGGCATGCTGCTCATCGAGCGGCTGTCCGACGCCCAGCGGAACGGCCACCCCGTGCTGGCCGTCGTCCGGGGCAGCGCCATCAACCAGGACGGTGCCTCGAACGGCCTGACGGCGCCGAACGGCCCGTCCCAGCAGCGGGTGATCCGCCAGGCACTCTCCAACGCCGGCCTCTCCACCCAGCAGGTGGACGCGGTCGAGGCGCACGGCACGGGCACCACGCTGGGTGACCCGATCGAGGCCCAGGCGCTGCTCGCGACATACGGCCAGAACCGCGCTGACGACCGTCCGTTGTGGCTGGGTTCGGTGAAGTCGAACCTGGGTCACACGCAGGCGGCGGCTGGTGTCGCCGGGATCATCAAGATGGTGATGGCGATGCGGCACGGTGTGCTGCCGCAGACCCTGCACGTCGACGAGCCCACGCCGCACGTCGCCTGGTCCGCCGGATCCGTCCAGCTGCTCACCGAGCAGGTGGCCTGGCCCGAGACCGACGAGCCCCGCCGGGCGGGCGTGTCAGCCTTCGGGGTCAGCGGCACCAACGCCCACGTCATCCTCGAAGCCGCCCCGGCTCCCGAACAGCCCGAGGACGCGACCGACCTCACCGGTGACACCGATGCCGCCGTGGTCCCGTGGGTGCTCTCCGCCCGCGGCCCGGAGGCCCTGCGGGCGGCAGCGGAGCGCCTCATCCAGCTGGTGGAGAGCGCGACAGACGCATCGCCGACGGACATCGGCTACTCGCTGGCGACCACCCGCGCCTCCCTGGAGCACCGTGCCGCCATCGTGGCCTCGGGCCGGGAGGAGTTCACGGCTGCTCTGACCGCTGTGGTCGCAGGCGACGCCACCGCCGGAGTCCTTCGCGGTCAGGCGAACGCGTCCGGCGGTGTGGTGTTCGTGTTCCCGGGTCAGGGTTCACAGTGGTTGGGGATGGCGGTGGAGCTGTTGGAGGCTTCGCCGGTGTTCGCTGCGCGGATGGCGGAGTGCGCTGATGCGCTTGAGCCGCTCACGGACTGGTCGCTGCTTGATGTGGTGCGGGATGAGTCGGGGGTGTGGCTGGAGCGGGTGGATGTGGTCCAGCCGGTGTTGTGGGCGGTGATGGTGTCGCTGGCCGCGGTGTGGGAGTCGCATGGTGTGGAGCCTGCCGCGGTGGTGGGTCATTCGCAGGGTGAGATCGCGGCCGCGGCTGTGGCGGGTGCGTTGACTCTGGAGGACGCTGCTCGGGTTGTGGCGTTGCGGAGCCGGTTGCTGCTGGATCTCAGTGGTGATGGTGGCATGTTGTCCGTCGCGTTGCCGGTGGAGCGGGTTGCTGAGCGGATCGGTGGGTTCGGGGACGCGGTGTCGGTGGCCGCGGTCAACGGTCCTGGCTCGGTGGTTGTTTCCGGTGAGCGTGTGGTGTTGTTGGAGCTTCAGGCTGGGTGGGAGGCTGAGGGTGTCCGGGCGCGGATGGTGCCGGTGGATTACGCCTCGCATTCGGCGCAGGTGGAGGAGATCGAGGGCCGTCTGCTGGAGGTCCTGGCTCCGATCCAGCCCCGCAACGCTCGTGTTCCGTTCTACTCTTCCGTGACCGGTGCCCGGATCGACACTTCGGGTCTGGATGCCGCGTACTGGTACCGGAATCTGCGGCAGACGGTGGAGTTCGCCAACGCCACCGCGACCCTGCTGGATGAGGGTCATGGTGCGTTCATCGAGGCCAGTGCGCATCCTGTGTTGTTGATGGGTGTGCAGGAGACCGCGGATGCCGCGGATCGTGCGGTGGTGACGGTCGGTACGTTGCGTCGTGGTGAGGGTGGGCGGCAGCGGCTGTTCACGTCGCTGGCGGAGGCGTATACGCAGGGCGTCGAGGTGGATTGGGCGTCGGTGTTCGCGGGTGTGGGGGCGCGTCGGGTGGATCTGCCGACGTATCCCTTCCAACGCCAGCGCTACTGGCTCGACGCTCCCGAAACCGATCAGCAGCCCACCAACGGCCAGGCCACCAGTGCCGCCGAGACCACCTTCTGGGACGCGGTCGAGCGCGAGGATCTGGCGTCGCTGGCCTCGGCCCTGCGGGTCGGGGACGAGGACCCTTTCAGTGCGGTGCTGCCGGCGCTCTCGTCGTGGCGCCGTCAGCAGCGGGACGCGTCGACCGTGGAGCAGTGGCGATACCGGATCGACTGGCGGCCGATGCCGGGTGCGCAGGCGCGTTCGCTGTCGGGCACCTGGATCGCGGTGCTGCCGTCGAGCGGCGGCGGTGAGCAGTGGGTCGCGGCGCTGGAGGAGCGCGGCAGCCGCCTGGTGCGCGTCCAGCTGGACGCGGCACCGGACCGCGCCTCGCTGGCCGACCAGTTGCGGGATGCCTGCGCCGCCGGCCCGGTCGCGGGCGTGCTGTCGCTGGCGGCCCTGGAGGACGGCGCCCATCCGCTCCATGCCGGCCTGCCCGGCGGCACGGCGGCCACCGTGGTCCTGGCGCAGGCCCTCGGAGACGCCGGGGTGGACGCCCCGCTGTGGCTGCTGACCGAGGGCGCGGTCGCCACCGGCCGCGCCGACGAGCTCACCGACGCGCAGCAGGCCCAGGTCTGGGGCCTCGGCCGGGTGATCTCCCTGGAGCACCCGGACCGCTGGGGCGGCCTGATCGACCTTCCGCAGGCCGCTGACGAGCGGGTCCTGGACCGGCTGTGCGGCGTGCTGACCGCCGCCGAGGACGAGGACCAGCTCGCCATCCGTCCGTCCGGCGTCCATGTGCGCCGGCTCGTCCGCGCGCCCCTCGCCGACACCCCCGGCTCCCGCACCTGGGAACCGCGCGGAACGGTCCTGGTCACCGGCGCGACCGGCGGGCTGGGGCCGCACATCGCACGCTGGCTGGCCCGCAGTGGCGCCGAGCATCTGGTCCTGACCAGCCGACGAGGCCCCGAGGCCGCGGGCGCCACCGAGCTGGCCGACGAACTCGTCGCGCTCGGCATCCGGTTCAGCATCGTCGCCTGCGACATGACCGACCGGAACGCCGTGGCCACACTGGCCGAGCGGCTTGCCGACGAGGGCACCCCGGTACGCGCCGTGATCCATGCGGCGGCCTACACCGAGCTGGCCGCACTCGCCGAGACGAACGTCGCCGACTTCGCCGCCGTGGTCGAGGCCAAGGCCCGAGGCGCGGAGTACCTGGACGAGATCTTCGGGTCCGAGGTCGACGCCTTCGTGCTCTTCTCCTCGATCTCGGGAGTCTGGGGCAGCGGCAACCACGCCGCCTACGCCGCCGCCAACGCCTATCTGGACGCGCTGGCCGAGCGCCGCCGTTCGCGGGGCCTGACGGCGACATCGGTGGCATGGGGCATCTGGGACAGCGGCGCCGACCGTGCCGAGGTCCTCCCCGAAGCACTGCGCCGGCAGGGCCTGCCGTTCATCGAGCCGGAGCTGGCCTTCACCGCGCTGCAGCAGGTCCTCGACCACGACGAGACCTTCATCGCCGTGGCCGACGTCGACTGGGAGCGCTTCGTCCCGGCCTTCACGATGGCGCGCCCGCGCCCGCTGCTCGACGGAGTGCCCGAGGCGCGCGCGGCCGTGGAATCCGCGGACCGCGCCGACCTGGCCGTGACCGCCGGAGCAGGCACCGGCACGGGTGACGCAGAGGCCGAGGGCAGCGCGCTGGTGCGGCAGCTCGCGGCACTGTCCGAGGCCGAACGCGACTCGGCCCTCGCCGAGCTGGTCAGCACCCACGCCGCCGCTGTGCTCGGCCACGCGTCCGCCGGCGCCGTGACGACCGACCGCGCCTTCCGTGACCTCGGCTTCGACTCGCTCACCGCGGTCGAGCTGCGCAACCGGCTGCAGACGGCGATCGGCGTCCGGCTCCCGGCGACCATGATCTTCGACCACCCGACCCCGCAGGCGCTGGTCCGGTACCTCGCCGACACGCTCCTCGGCTCGGAAGCGGACCGCGCGGGCGCCGCACCGGCCCCCGTGCCGGCCGCGACGGTGGACGACGAACCCATCGCGATCGTGGGCATGAGCTGCCGCTACCCGGGCGGCGTCAACTCGCCCGAGGAACTGTGGCAGCTGCTGGCCGCCGGTGGAGACGCGATCTCGGCCTTCCCCGGAGATCGCGGCTGGGAGCTGGACGGATTCTTCGACCCGGACCCGGACCGACCCGGCAAGAGCTACGTCCGTGAGGGCGGATTCCTGCACCAGGCGGCGGACTTCGACGCCGGGTTCTTCGGGATCTCGCCGCGCGAGGCGCTGGCCATGGACCCGCAGCAGCGACTGCTCCTCGAAACCTCCTGGGAAGCGCTGGAGCGTGCGGGCGTCGACCCGCTGAGCCTGCGCGGAACCCAGGGCGGAGTCTTCGTCGGCGCGGCCGCGCAGCGCTACGGCGGCGACCCGAAGCACGCACCGGAGGGCGCGGAGGCGCACCTCGTCACCGGCACCGCCGCCAGCGTGCTCTCCGGCCGGGTGTCCTACACCCTGGGCCTGGAGGGTCCGGCGGTCACGGTCGACACCGCCTGCTCGTCCTCGCTGGTCGCCCTCCACTGGGCGGTGCAGGCCCTGCACCGGGGCGAGTGCACGGTGGCACTCGCCGGTGGCGTGGTGGTCATGCCCACCCTGGAGCCGTTCGCCGGATTCAGCCGCCAGCGCGCCCTCGCCGCCGACGGCCGCTGCAAGGCCTTCTCCGGCGCCGCGGACGGAATGGGCCTGGCCGAAGGCGCCGGCATGCTGGTGCTGGAGCGGCTGTCCGACGCCCAGCGGAACGGCCACCAGGTGCTGGCCGTGGTCCGCGGTTCGGCGGTGAACCAGGATGGTGCGTCCAATGGTCTGACGGCGCCGAACGGTCCGTCGCAGCAGCGGGTGATCCACCAGGCGCTCTCCAACGCCCGACTGTCCCCCGCGCAGGTCGACGCGGTCGAGGCGCACGGCACCGGCACGGCGCTGGGTGACCCGATCGAGGCGCAGGCGCTGCTGGCGACGTATGGCCAGGGTCGTTCCGACGACCGTCCGCTGTGGCTGGGTTCGGTGAAGTCGAACATCGGCCACACCCAGTCGGCCGCCGGTGTGGCGGGCGTCATCAAGATGGTGATGGCGATGCGGCACGGTGTGCTGCCGCAGACCATCCACGTCGACGAGCCATCGCCGCATGTGGACTGGTCGGCGGGCGCTGTCGAGCTGCTGACCGAGCAGATCGCCTGGCCGGAGACCGGCCAGCCCCGCCGGGCCGGCGTGTCCTCCTTCGGAATCAGCGGCACCAATGCCCACGTCATCCTGGAGAGCGCCCCGGCCGTCGAGCCGGAGGCGCCCCAGGAGGACGTCCCCGTCATCGACGGTGTGGTGCCCTGGGTGCTGTCGGCACGCACCGGGACCGCACTGCGCGCCCAGGCCGGGCGGTTGACCGCACTCATCGAGCGTGCGGATGACATGTCGCCGGTGGATGTCGGGTATTCGCTGGCGGTGTCGCGGTCCGCGTTGGAGCACCGTGCGGCGGTGGTGGCTTCGGATCGTGCGGAGTTCCTTGCGGCTCTGGAGGCGTTGGCTGCCGGTGAGGCCCCGGCGGGTACGGTCCAGGGCGTGGTGTCCGGCGGCAAGCTGGCCGTGTTGTTCACGGGTCAGGGTGCGCAGCGGCTCGGCATGGGTCGGGAACTGTATGAGCGGTTCCCGGTGTTCGGGGAGGCTTTCGATGCGGTCTGTGCGGAGCTGGACGTTCATGTGGAGCGGCCGCTGCGTGAGGTGATCTTCGCGTCTGAGGCCGATGTGCTGGACCAGACCGGTTTCACCCAGCCCGCGCTGTTCGCGGTTGAGGTGGCCCTGTTCCGGCTGGTGGAGTCGTGGGGGGTCCGCCCCGACTTCGTGGCCGGGCACTCCATTGGTGAGCTGTCTGCGGCGCATGTGGCGGGTGTGCTCTCGTTGGCGGATGCGGCGACCCTGGTGGCTGCTCGTGCCCGTCTGATGCAGGCTCTGCCGCAGGGTGGTGCGATGGTGTCCATCGCGGCCCCGGAGGCTGATGTCCGGTCGGCCCTCGATGGCGCCGCTGGTGTGTCGGTGGCTGCGGTCAACGGTCCCGCTTCCGTGGTGATCTCGGGTGACGCTGACGCTGTGGTGCGTATCGGTGAGGGCTTTGCCGCGCGTGGGGTGAAGACCAAGCGGTTGCGGGTCAGTCACGCGTTCCACTCGTCGCACATGGACGGGATGTTGGAGGAGTTCGCGGGGGTTGCGATGGGGTTGTCGTTTGCGGCTCCTCGCATCCCGGTGGTCTCCAATGTGACGGGTGAGATCGCGTCGGTTGAGGAGCTGTGCTCGGCGGAGTACTGGGTGCGGCATGTACGCGACGCTGTGCGTTTCGCCGATGGGATCCGTGCACTGGAGGCCCAGGGCGTGACCCGGTTCCTGGAACTGGGCCCGGACGGGACCCTCTCCGCGATGGCCCGCGACTGTCTGACCGAGGACAGCGAGGCCGTGCTCGTCCCGGCTCTGCGTCGTGACCGTTCCGAGGAGCAGACGCTGCTGGCGGCCCTCGGGCAGCTGTATGTGCATGGTGTCGCTGCCGACTGGGAGGCGGTCTTCGCTGGTACCGGCGCCCGCCGGGTCGACCTGCCCACCTACGCCTTCGAGCGTGAGCGGTACTGGATCGTGCCGGAAGAGACCGACCGGCAGTCCGCCGACGCGGCGGACTCCGCCTTCTGGGAGGTCGTGGAGCGCGAGGACCTCACCGCGCTGGCCTCCGCGCTCAAGGTGGACGATGAGGCCCCGCTCAGCAGCGTGCTGCCCGCGCTGTCTTCCTGGCGGCGGCAGCATCGTGACCTGTCCGCTGTGGACGAGTGGCGTTACCGCGTCAGTTGGACCCCGCTCACCGGCACCGGTGCCTCGACGCTCTCCGGTACCTGGCTGGCCGTACTGCCCTCCGGCGAGGCCGGCGACCCGTGGGTGACGGGGCTGGAGTCCCGCGGGGCTCACATCGTGCCGGTACGGGTCGATGAGTCCGCCGATCGTGGCGTTCTCGCCGATCAGTTGCGAGGCATCACGGACGCGCAGCCGGTCACCGGCGTGCTGTCGCTGCTGGGGCTGGGCGTCGAGGTTGAGGCCGAGGCGACCCACTTCGCGCTTCCGGCGGCCACCGCGGCAACGGTGCTGCTGACGCAGGCTCTGGGCGACGCCCGTGTTCAGGCCCCGTTGTGGCTGCTCACCGCGGGTGCCGTGACCACCGGTCCCGCCGATCGGCTCACCCGCCCCGCTGCGGCTCAGCTCTGGGGGCTGGGCCAGGTGATCGCGCTGGAGCACCCCGACCGCTGGGGCGGACTGATCGACCTGCCGCAGGCGGCCGACGAACGTACCCTCGACCAGTTGTGCGGGGCGCTCACGGCGAGCAGCGGGGAAGACCAGCTTGCCGTCCGCGCCTCGGGCGTCCACGCCCGTCGGCTGGTGAGGGCACGTAACACCGGCACCGCGTCCCGCCCCTGGGCGCCGAGCGGCACGGTCCTGGTGACCGGTGGCACGGGCGCCCTGGGCGCGCATGTGGCGCGCTGGCTGGCCGGTGCGGGCGCAGAGCATCTGCTGCTGCTGAGTCGGCGCGGCTCGGACGCTCCGGGCGCTCGGGCGCTGCGGGACGAGCTGACGGACCTGGGCGCACAGGTGACCGTCGTGGCCTGCGACGTCGCCGACCGCGACGCGCTCGCCGGGGTGCTGGCGGCCGTTCCGGCCGAATACCCGCTGACCGCGGTGGTGCACACGGCCGGTGTGCTGGACGACGGAATCCTTGACGCGCTCACCGGGGAGCGGATCGAGGCGGTGCTACGGCCGAAGGCCGAGGCAGCCCTCCACCTGCATGAACTCACCCACGAGCTGAACCTGTCGGCGTTCGTGCTGTTCTCCTCGTTCTCCGGCGTCGCGGGCAGCGCCGGGCAGGGCAACTACGCGGCGGCCAACGCGTTCCTGGACGCGCTGGCCCAGCACCGGCGGCAGAACGGCCTCACGGCCACCTCCATCGCCTGGGGCGCCTGGGCGGACGGCGGCATGGCCGCCGACGGACGGGCGGTCGAGGAGCGGCTGTCGCGCAACGGTGTCTCCGCGATGGCCCCCGAGCTCGCCTTGACCGCCCTGCGGCAGGCGCTCGACCACGACGAGACGGCGATCGCTGTCGCCGACCTGAACTGGGACGTCTTCACCACCACGCTCGCCACCACCACCCGCCCCGGCTCGCTGCTCGGCGAACTCCCCGAGGCCCAGGAGGCGTTGGCGGCATCTGCGGCGAACGACGACGCGTCGGACCCGCTCACCACCCTCCGGCAGCGGCTGGCGGGACTCTCCGCCGCGGAACGCGATTCCGAGCTGATGGGCCTCGTCCGCGGGCAGGCGGCCGCCGCCCTCGGGCACGCCACAGCGGACGCGGTGCAGGCGACCCGCGCCTTCCGGGACCTCGGGTTCGACTCGCTCACCGCGGTGGAACTCCGCACCCGCCTGCAGCGGAGCACCGGTCTGACACTTCCGGCCACCCTTGCCTTCGACTACCCGACCCCGCAGGCCCTGGTCCAGCACCTGGCCGACCTGCTCGTCGGCCCGGACGCGGACCCCGCGGGTGCCGCGCCGCTCGACGCGCCCGCCGGGGCCGTGTCCGACGAGCCGATCGCGATCGTGGGCATGAGCTGCCGCTTCCCCGGCGGAGTCAGCTCCCCCGAGGAGCTGTGGCACCTCCTGGCCACGGGCGGCAACGGGATCTCCGGATTCCCCACGGACCGTGGCTGGGACGTCGACGGCCTCTTCGACCCGGACCCGGACCGACCTGGCAAGAGCTACGTCCGTGAGGGCGGATTCCTGCACCAGGCGGCGGACTTCGACGCCGGGTTCTTCGGGATCTCGCCGCGTGAGGCCGTGGCGATGGATCCGCAGCAGCGGCTGCTGCTGGAGACCTCGTGGGAGGCGCTGGAGCGCGCCGGTATCGACCCACAGTCCGTACGGGGCAGCCGCATCGGCGTCTTCGCCGGCACCAACGGCCAGGACTACGCCACGGTCGCGATGAGCGCCCCGGAGAGCACCGAGGGCTATCGGGGTATCGGCAACGCCGCCAGCGTGGTGTCGGGCAGGGTCGCGTACACGCTGGGCCTGGAGGGCCCGGCGGTCACCGTCGACACCGCCTGCTCGTCCGCGCTGGTCGCCCTGCACTGGGCGGCGCAGTCGCTGCGCCAGGGCGAGTGCTCGATGGCGCTCGCGGGTGGTGTGACGGTGATGGCGACGCCGGCGGCGTTCGTCGAGTTCAGCCGTCAGCGCGGTCTGGCCGCGGATGGTCGCTGCAAGGCGTTCGCGGGTGCCGCGGACGGCACCGGCTGGTCCGAAGGCGTGGGCATGCTGCTTGTGGAGCGGCTGTCCGACGCCGAGCGGAACGGTCACCCGGTGCTGGCGGTCATTCGTGGTTCGGCGGTGAACCAGGACGGTGCCTCGAATGGTCTGACGGCGCCGAACGGTCCGTCGCAGCAGCGGGTGATCCAGCAGGCCCTGGCCAGCGCCCGGCTGTCCGCCGATCAGGTGGACGCGGTCGAGGCGCACGGCACGGGTACGGCGCTGGGTGACCCGATCGAGGCGCAGGCGTTGCTCGCGACCTACGGGCAGGGTCGTTCCGACGACCGTCCGTTGTGGCTGGGTTCGGTGAAGTCGAACATCGGCCACACCCAGGCGGCGGCTGGTGTCGCCGGGATCATCAAGATGGTGATGGCGATGCGGAATGGGGTGCTGCCGCAGACCCTGCACGTCGACGAGCCGACGCCGCATGTGGACTGGTCGGCGGGCGCTGTCGAGCTGCTGACCGAGCAGATCGCCTGGCCGGAGACTGGCCAGCCCCGCCGGGCCGGCGTGTCCTCCTTCGGCGTCAGTGGCACCAACGCCCACGTCATCCTGGAAAGTGCTTCCGCCGTCGAGCAGGAGGCGTCCGAGGAGGACGTCCGCGTCATCGATGGTGTGGTGCCGTGGGTGGTGTCCGCGCGGAGTGCGGAGGCGCTGCGGGGGCAGGCGGGGCGTTTGGCTGCTTTTGTGGAGTCCCGGTCTGATGTGAGCCTGGCGGATGTCGGGTATTCGCTGGCGGTGTCGCGGTCCGCGTTGGAGCACCGTGCGGCGGTGGTGGCTTCGGATCGTGCGGAGTTCCGTGCGGCTCTGGAGGCGTTGGCTGCTGGTGACGTGGCGCCTGGTGTGGTTCAGGGCGTGGTCGGTGGCGGGAAGCTCGCCGTGTTGTTCACGGGTCAGGGTGCGCAGCGGCTCGGCATGGGTCGGGAACTGTATGAGCGGTTCCCGGTGTTCGCGGAGGCTTTCGACGCGGTCTGCGCGGAGCTGGACCGGTTCCTCGGACAGCCGCTGCGTGAGGTGATCTTCGCGTCTGAGGCCGAGGTGCTGGACCAGACGGGGTTCACCCAGCCTGCGCTGTTCGCGGTTGAGGTGGCCCTGTTCCGGCTGGTGGAGTCGTGGGGGGTCCGCCCCGACTTCGTGGCCGGGCACTCCATTGGTGAGCTGTCTGCGGCGCATGTGGCGGGTGTGCTCTCGTTGGCGGATGCGGCGACCTTGGTGGCTGCTCGTGCCCGTTTGATGCAGGCTCTGCCGCAGGGTGGTGCGATGGTGTCCATCGCGGCCCCGGAGGCTGATGTCCGGTCGGCCCTCGATGGCGCCGCTGGTGTGTCGGTGGCGGCGGTCAACGGTCCCGCTTCCGTGGTGATCTCGGGTGACGCTGACGCTGTGGCGCGTATCGGTGAGGACTTCGCGGCGCGTGGGGTGAAGACCAAGCGGTTGCGGGTCAGTCACGCGTTCCACTCGTCGCACATGGACGGCATGCTGGAGGACTTCGCGGGGGTCGCGAAGGGGTTGTCGTTTGCGGCTCCTCGCATCCCGGTGGTCTCCAATGTGACGGGTGAGATCGCGTCGGTTGAGGAGCTGTGCTCGGCGGAGTACTGGGTGCGGCATGTGCGGGAGGCTGTGCGGTTCGCCGATGGGATCCGTGCGCTGGAGGCGCAGGGTGTGACCCGGTTCCTGGAGCTGGGCCCGGACGGGACGCTCTCCGCGATGGCCCGGGACTGCCTGGCCGAGGACAGCGAGGCCGTGCTCGTCCCGGTCCTGCGTCGTGACCGTTCCGAGGAGCAGACGCTGCTGGCGGCCGTTGGGCAGCTGTATGTGCATGGTGTCGCTGCCGACTGGGAGGCGGTCTTCGCCGGTACCGGCGCCCGCCGGGTCGACCTGCCCACCTACGCCTTCGAGCGTGAGCGGTACTGGATCGTGCCGGAAGAGACCGACCGGCAGACGGCTGATACAGCGGACTCCGCCTTCTGGGAGGCGGTTGAGCGCGAGGACGTCAGTGCGCTTGCCGATGTGCTGGAGGTCGGCGAAGACGAGCCGCTCGATGCGATGCTGCCGTTGTTGTCCCGGTGGCGACGGGAGGGACGTGAGCGCTCGGCCATCCGGGACTGGCGCTACCGCGTGGACTGGCTTCCCGCGGCCGAGCCGACCGTGTCGCCGCTCTCCGGCGCATGGCTGGTGATGGCCCCTGGAGCAGGTGAGGACGGCGGCCGGATCGCTGACGCCCTGGCGGCGCGCGGCGTCGAGGTCGTGCGCATCGACCTGACGGACGCGGCGGGTGACCGGGCGGCGCTGGCTCAGCGGATGAAGGAGGTCGTGGCGGAGTACCCGGTGATCTCCGGGGTGGTCGCGCTGCCCACGAGCGCCGTCGACACGGCGCTGCTGGCACAGTCACTCGGTGACGCCGGTGTGCGGGCGCCGCTCTGGCTGCTCACGCGGGGCGCGGTGTCCACCGGGCCGGCCGATCAGCTCACCCATCTCACCCAGGCTCAGGTCTGGGGCCTGGGCCGGGTGGTCGCGCTGGAGCACCCGGACCGCTGGGGCGGGCTGATCGACCTCCCGCAGGCCGCGGATGAGCGGACCCTGGACCGCTTGTGCCGCGTGCTGGCCGACGGCGGCCAGGAGGACCAGCTCGCCATCCGTTCGTCCGGCGTGTACGTGCGCCGGCTGGTGCGGGCCCGCCTCGGCGGCGGGTCGGCCGGCCGAAGCTGGTCGCCGCGTGGTTCGGTGCTGGTGACCGGCGGCACGGGCGCCTTGGGCGCGCATGTGGCACGCTGGCTGGTCGCCGCGGGAGCGGAACATCTGGTGCTGGTCAGCCGGCGCGGCGCCCAGGCGCCGGGTGCTGAAGCGCTGCGCGAGGAGCTGTCCGGGCTCGGGGTGTCCGTGACCCTGGCCGCGTGCGACGTGGCCGACCGGCAGGCGCTCGCCGGAGTGCTGGCGGCCGTGCCGGCCGAGTATCCGCTGACCGCGGTGGTCCACACCGCGGGGATCCTGGACGACGGCGTCGTGGACGGGCTCACCGAAGAGCGTATCGACGCCGTGCTACGGCCCAAGGCCGACGCCGCGTGGCATCTCCATGAGCTGACGCGGGACATGGACCTGTCGGCCTTCGTGCTGTTCTCCTCGCTGGCGAGCACCGCCGGCAGCCCGGGGCAGGGCAACTACGCGGCGGCCAACGCGTTCCTGGACGCGCTCGCCCAGCACCGGCGGCAGAACGGCCTCACGGCCACCTCCATCGCCTGGGGTGCCTGGGCGGACAGCGGCATGGCCGCCGACGCCCAGGTCGTGGAGGAGCGGCTGCGTCGCAGCGGTGTCGTGCCGATGGCACCGGAGCCGGCGCTGTCGGCGCTGCGGCAGGCGCTCGACCATGACGACACCGCGGTCACGGTCGCCGACCTGGACTGGCAGCGCTTCGCCCAGTCCTTCACCGCCACCCGCCCCAGCGCGCTGCTGGGCGAACTGCCCGAGGCGCGCGAGGCACTGCGCGCGGCGTCGGACGAGGATGCGGTCTCCGCTTCCGGGTCCGCGGGCACGGACCTGGCCCACCGCCTCTCCGGTCTGTCCGAGAGCGGGCGGGAGCGCGTCCTGCTGGACGTGGTCCGCAACCACGCCGCGACCGTCCTGGGACATGCCTCGGCGCGGACCGTGGATCCCGAACGCGGCTTCCTGGACCTGGGATTCGACTCGCTCACCGCGGTCGAACTCCGCAACGGGCTGCAGCGAATGACCGGACTCACCTTCCCGGCGACTCTGCTCTTCGACTACCCCACGCCGGCCGCGCTCGCCGCGCACCTGCGTGCCGCGATCGTTCCCGCCGACCACGACGGTCAGGCGAATGATCCGGCCTCGGCCGACTCCGCGCTGACGGAGCTGAACAAGGTCGAGGCGGCGCTGTCGTCCATGGAGTCGGACGAGGATCGTACGAAGGTCGTCGCCAAGTTGAACGACATGCTGACGAAGTGGCGCGGCACCGTGCGCGCAACGGACGAGGACGACGACGGCCGGATTGACGCGGCCACGGACGAGGAGATCTTCGCACTCATCGACGATGAGTTCGGGGACCTCTGAACCGACGAATCCGAACCGATGAATCCGACCGTCTCGAAATTCCAGCTGGGGTGATGTGTTGTGTCCAATGAGGTACCGAACGAAGAGAAGCTCCGCGAATACCTCAAGCGGGTCACGAACGACCTGCGGCGGACGCGTCGCCGTCTGTCCGAGCTGGAGGACGGCGCGCAGGAGCCCATCGCGATCGTCGGGATGAGCTGCCGGTTCCCCGGTGGGGTCAGCTCGCCGGAGGAGCTGTGGCAGCTGCTGGCGGCCGGCGGCGACGCGATCTCGGAATTCCCGACGGACCGCGGCTGGCCCCTTGAGCAGCTTTTCGACGAGGACCCGGACAACTCCGGCACAAGCTATGTCCGCGAGGGCGGATTCCTGCACGAGGTCACGGAGTTCGACGCGGGATTCTTCGGGATTTCGCCGCGCGAGGCCGTGGCCATGGACCCGCAGCAGCGATTGACCCTGGAAACCTCCTGGGAGGCCCTGGAGCGGGCGGGGATCTCTCCGCTGTCGCTGCGCGGCAGCCGTACCGGCGTCTTCGCCGGTACCAACGGCCAGGACTACATGCAGCTGCTCGCCGACGCGGAGGAGGACACCGGGGGTTACCTCGGCACCGGCAACGCGGCCAGCGCCATGTCGGGCCGGGTGTCGTACACCCTGGGCCTGGAGGGTCCGGCGGTCACGGTCGACACGGCGTGTTCGTCGTCGCTGGTCGCGCTGCACCTGGCGGCCGAGTCGCTGCGGCACGGTGAATGCACCCTGGCACTGGCCGGTGGTGTCACCGTGATGTCCACCCCTGGAGCCTTCATCGAGTTCAGCCGTCAGCGGGGTCTGGCGGCGGACGGCCGCTGCAAGGCGTTCTCGGACTCGGCTGATGGCACGGGGTGGGCCGAGGGCGTCGGCATGCTGGTGCTGGAGCGCTTGTCGGACGCGGAGCGGAACGGTCATCAGGTGCTGGCCGTGGTGCGGGGTTCGGCGGTGAACCAGGACGGTGCCAGCAGTGGTCTGACGGCGCCGAACGGTCCGTCGCAGCAGCGGGTGATCCAGCAGGCGCTGGCCGGCGCGCGGCTCACCGCCGGCCAGGTGGACGCGGTCGAGGCACACGGCACGGGCACCACGCTGGGTGACCCGATCGAGGCCCAGGCGCTCCAGGCCACCTACGGGCAGAACCGCCCCGAAGGCCGTCCGCTGTGGCTGGGTTCGGTGAAGTCGAACCTGGGCCACACGCAGGCGGCGGCTGGTGTCGCCGGGATCATCAAGATGGTGATGGCGATGCGGCACGGTGTGCTGCCGCGGACCCTGCACATCGACCGTCCGTCGTCGAAGGTGGACTGGTCGGCGGGTGCGGTCGAGCTGCTGACCGAGCAGGTGGCCTGGCCGGAGACCGACGAGCCCCGCCGGGCCGGCGTGTCGGCCTTCGGTGTCAGCGGCACCAACGCCCACGTCATCCTCGAAGCCGCGCCGACGGCGCAGCCCACCGAGACCGGATCGGAGACGGCCCCCACGGTCGTTCCCCTGGTGCTGTCCGCACGCAACGCGGCCGGGCTGAACGCCCAGATGGCACAGCTGGCAGCTTTCGTCGGCGACCGGCCCCAGACCGCGCCGGCGGACATGGGGTACTCGCTGGCCACCACCCGGGCCGCTCTCGACCACCGCGCGGTGGTACTCGGAACGGACCGCGAGCAGCTCATCCACGCGCTGACCGCGGGCGAAGGCGCGGCCGACGTGGTGCGGGGGGTGTCGGGCTCGCCGGGTGGTGTGGTGTTCGTGTTCCCGGGTCAGGGTTCGCAGTGGTTGGGGATGGCGGTGGAGCTGTTGGAGGCTTCGCCGGTGTTCGCCGCGCGGATGGCCGAGTGTGCGGCCGCGTTGGCGCCGTTCACGGACTGGTCTTTGCTTGATGTGGTGCGGGATGGGTCGGGGGTGTGGCTGGAGCGGGTGGATGTGGTCCAGCCGGTGTTGTGGGCGGTGATGGTGTCGCTGGCGGCGGTGTGGGAGTCGCATGGTGTGGAGCCTGCCGCTGTGGTGGGTCATTCGCAGGGTGAGATCGCGGCCGCGGCTGTGGCGGGTGCGTTGACTCTGGAGGATGCTGCTCGGGTTGTGGCGTTGCGGAGCCGGTTGCTGCTGGATCTCAGTGGTGATGGCGGGATGTTGTCCGTCGCGCTGCCGGTGGAGCGGGTTGCTGAGCGGATCAGCGCGTTCGGTGATTCGGTGTCGGTGGCTGCGGTTAATGGTCCTGGCTCGGTGGTTGTTTCTGGTGAGCGTGTGGTGTTGTTGGAGCTTCAGGCGGGGTGGGAGGCTGAGGGTGTCCGGGCGCGGATGGTGCCGGTGGATTACGCCTCGCATTCGGCGCAGGTGGAGGAGATCGAGGATCGTCTGCTGGAGGTCCTGGCCCCGATCCAGCCCCGCAACGCTCGTGTTCCGTTCTACTCTTCCGTGACCGGTGCCCGGATCGACACTTCGGGTCTGGATGCCGCGTACTGGTATCGGAATCTGCGGCGGACGGTGGAGTTCGCCAAGGCCACCGCGACCCTGCTGGATGAGGGTCATGGTGTGTTCATCGAGGCCAGTGCGCATCCGGTGTTGTTGATGGGTGTGCAGGAGACCGCGGATGCCGCGGATCGTCCGGTCGTCACGATCGGCACTCTGCGCCGTGAGGAAGGCGGGCGGCAGCGGCTGTTCACGTCGCTGGCGGAGGCGTATACGCAGGGCGTCGAGGTGGATTGGGCGTCGGTGTTCGCGGGTGTGGGGGCGCGTCGGGTGGATCTGCCGACGTATCCCTTCCAACGCCAGCGCTACTGGCCGCGTGCCACGTCCACCTCGCTGCGCGACGTGGCGTCCATCGGCATGCGACCGGCCGAACACCCGCTGCTGGGCGCCGGCGTCCGGCTGGCCGACACGGGTGGATTCCTCTTCACCGGCCGACTGTCGCTCCAGTCGCACCCGTGGGTCGCAGACCACGCAGTGGCGGACGCCGTCCTGCTGCCGGGCACGGGCCTGCTGGAACTGGCCGCCCACGCCGGTGACGAGGTCGGCTGCGGCCGGGTCGAAGAGCTCACCCTGGAGGCTCCGCTCGTACTGCCCCGAGAGGGCGGCGTCCAGGTGCAGCTGGTGGTCGACGGCCCCGAGGAGCCGGGCGACCCGGACGGCCAGGACGCGTCCCGGGCCCTGTATCTCTACTCGCGCCCCGACAACGCCCCGGACGACCAGCCCTGGACCCGGCACGCCAGCGGTCTGCTGGCCCCCGAATCCGCCGACGACACCCGCGCACGCGCGGCCGAGGCCCTGACCTGGCCGCCGGCGGACGCGGAGGCCGTGGAGGTCAGCGGTTGCTACGACGACCTGCGCGAGCGCGGATACGGCTACGGCCCGGCGTTCCAGGGGCTGCGCCGGGCGTGGCGGCGAGGCGACGAGGTCTTCGCCGAGGTCGCCCTGCCGGAAGGGGTCGCCGACGCCGAGCGGTACGGCATGCACCCCGCGCTGCTCGACGCCGCCCTGCACGCGATCGGCCTCGGTGACGGGCTCAGCGCCGAAGCAGGCAGCGGCCAGGCCCGCCTCCCCTTCTCCTGGCGCGGGGTCTCCCTGCACGCCGCCGGCGCCTCGACCCTCCGCGTCCGGCTCTCGCCGGCCGGCGACGACGGGATCGCGCTGGCCGTGGCCGACGGCACCGGCCAGCCGGTCGCCACCGTGGAGGCGTTGACGCTCCGCACCGTGGAGCTGGACCAGCTCACCCCGCCGAGCGCGCACCACGACGCCCTGTTCCGCGTCGACTGGACCACCCTGCCGGCCGGCGAAGCCGCTCCGGGGACGACTCCTGAGGCGAGCCGCTGGGCCGTGGTCGGCGACATCGCCGAGCAGGCGGCCAAGGTCCTCGCCGACGTGAGCCGCTACCCGGACCTGGTGTCCCTGGGCGAAGCCGTCGCCGCGGGCACCACGGCCCCCGAATCGGTGCTGGTCTTCGCCCCGCCGTTCGACGCGGACGGCGACGAGACCGTCGCCGACGCGGTACGGACCTCCACCCACCGCACCCTCGCGCTGGTGCAGGGATGGCTGGCCGAGGAGCGGTTCGGCTCCTCCCGCCTGGTGCTGGTGACCCGTGCGGCGGTGGCCACCGAGCGTGGCGAGCACGTCACCGACCTGGCCAACGCCCCGGCGTGGGGCCTGCTGCGCTCGGCCCAGTCCGAGCACCCGGGACGGTTCGTGCTGCTCGACCTGGACGGCCAGGACAGCTCGTACCCGGTGCTGCCGGCCGCACTCGTGCAGGACGAGCCGCAGCTCGCCATCCGGCGCGGCACCCTGCGCGCACCCCGGCTCGCCCGCGCCACCGCCGGCACCGGAGCACGGCTGTCGCCGCCCGCCGGCGCCGTCGCCTGGCGCCTGGACATCCCGGTCAAGGGAAGCCTGGACAACCTGGCCCTCGTCGAGAACGCGGCGGCCCTGGCACCGCTCACGGAGGGCCAGGTCCGGGTCGCGGTCCGCGCCGCCGGCCTCAACTTCCGGGACGTGGTGCTCGCCCTCGGTGTCGTGCCCAACGAGGACACCATGGGCAGCGAAGGCGCTGGTGTGGTCCTCGAAGTCGGGCCGGGCGTCACCGACCTGACCCCGGGCGACCGGGTGATGGGCCTGTTCGTCGGCGGCTTCGGCCCGGTGGCCGTCACCGACCGCAAGGTCATCGCCCGCATGCCCGCCAACTGGTCGTATCTCCAGGCCGCCTCCGTGCCGGTGACCTTCCTGACCGCGTACTACGCCCTCACCGACCTCGCCGACGTGCAGCCGGGCGAGGCGGTGCTCGTCCACGCGGCAGCCGGCGGAGTCGGCACGGCCGCCGTGCAACTGGCACGCCACCTCGGCGCGGAGGTCTTCGGAACCGCCAGCCCCGGCAAGTGGGACACCCTGCGCTCCCTGGGACTCGACGACGCGCACATCGCCTCCTCGCGGACCACGGACTTCCAGGACCGGTTCCTGGCCGCCACCGACGGCCGGGGCATGGACGTGGTGCTCGACTCCCTCTCCGGGGAACTCGTCGACGCCTCACTGCGCCTGCTGCCACGCGGCGGCCGGTTCCTGGAGATGGGCAAGACCGACATCCGCGACGCCGACGAGGTGACCGCCCGCCACGAGGGCGTCCGCTACCGGGCGTTCGACCTCGGCGAAGCCGGCCAGCCCCGGATCGGGCAGATGCTCGAGAAGATCCTGGAGCTCTTCGAACGCGGCGTGCTCAGCCCCCCGCCCGTGACCGCCTGGGACATCCGGCGCGCCCCCGAGGCATACCGGTTCCTGAGCCAGGCGCGGCACATCGGCAAGGTCGTGCTGACCCTGCCTTCCACCCCCGCGCCCGAGGGCACCGTGCTGATCACCGGCGCCACCGGAACGCTCGGCACCCTGCTCGCCCGCCACCTGGTCACCCGGCACGGCGTACGGAACCTGCTGCTCACCAGCCGCCGCGGACCCGACTCACCCGGCGCCGGCGAACTGCTGGCCGAGCTCTCCGCGGCCGGCGCCACGGTCGACCTGGTCGCCTGCGACACCGCCGACCGCCGGGCACTGGCCGAGCTGCTGGCATCCGTCCCCGCGGAACACCCGCT
Organism: Streptomyces sp. LX-29; assembly: GCF_029541745.1. Classification (NCBI taxonomy): domain Bacteria; kingdom Bacillati; phylum Actinomycetota; class Actinomycetes; order Kitasatosporales; family Streptomycetaceae; genus Streptomyces; species Streptomyces sp. LX-29. Next base: position 7,460,929 of record NZ_CP089746.1, read on the forward strand.
GACAGGCGTGATCCACGCCGCGGGCGTCCTCGACGACGGTGTGGTCGAATCGCTGACCCCGGACCGGCTCGACGTGGTGCTGCGACCGAAGGTCGACGCGGCCGTCAACCTGCACGAGCTGACCCAGCACCTGGACCTCACCTCCTTCGTGCTCTTCTCCTCCGCGGCCTCCACCTTCGGCAGCGCGGGACAGGGCAACTACGCGGCGGCCAACGCCTTCCTCGACGCGCTGGCCCAGCACCGCCGCGCCCGCGGACTGCCCGCCACCTCCGTGGCCTGGGGGCTGTGGGAGCAGGCCAGCGACATGACGGGCCACCTCGGCGCGACCGACCTGACCCGCATCAAGAAGAAGGGCGCCGCCCTGCTCACCTCCGAGCAGGGCCTGGAGCTGTACGACCTCGCCGACGCCTCCGACGAGTCGCTCATGGTCGCCGTTCCGCTCAACACGGCCTCACTGCGCACCCCGGACGGCCAGGTCCCCGCCCTGTTCCGGGCGATCGCCGGCGGCAGCCGACGCCCGCGCCGGGCGGCCACCGGACCGGCGACCGCCGACGGACCCACCTTCCTGGAACGTCTCACCGCGCTCCCGGCGCCGGAGCGCGCCGCCGCGCTGCTCGACCTGGTGCGGACCCAGGCGGCCGGGGTCCTCGGACACTCCTCCCCGGACCTGATCGAGCCCGACCGGGCCTTCCGGGAAATCGGCTTCGACTCGCTCACCGCCGTCGAATTCCGCAACCGCCTCGGCACGAGCACGGGCAAGCGCTGGCCGGTGACCCTGGTCTTCGACTACCCGAACCCCACGGCGCTCGCCGACCACCTGGCGGCCAAGCTGCTCCCCGACGGAGCGGCGGCAGCCGGCGGGACCGCCCAGCCCGACGGGCACGGACCGGGCCACACCTCGGCCTCGCTCCACGCGGAGCTGGACCGGCTCGAAGCCGCGCTGTCCTCGGCCGACCCCGACGACGCCACGCGTACCGGCGTCGCGGAACGCCTGCAAGCCCTGCTGACGCAGCTCAACGAGCCCGCCACGCCGACTGGTGTCACCAGCTCGGACGACGAATCCGGGAAACCGGTCACCGCAGAGTCGCTGTTCGCCTACATCGACCAGAAGTACGGCACAAGCTGACCGACCCGCTCGACCGCCCTCCTCGACCACTCACACAGGTGACACAACCCATGGAAAACGAAGACAAGCTCCTCCAGTACCTCCAGCGGGTCACGGCCGACCTCGACCAGGCGCACGCACGCCTGAAGGAGATCGAGGACACGGCGCAGGAGCCGATCGCCATCGTGGGCATGGGTTGCCGCTACCCGGGCGGCGTCACCTCCCCCGATGAGCTGTGGCAGTTGGTCACCGCCGGTCGGGACGCGATGTCCGCGTTCCCGACCGGCCGCGGGTGGAACCTGGAGGAGCTGTTCGACCCCGACCCGGACCGGCCGGGCACCAGCTACGTCCGCGAGGGCGGCTTCATCCACGACGCGGACGGATTCGACGCGACGTTCTTCGGCATCTCGCCGCGTGAGGCACTGGCGATGGACCCGCAGCAGCGGCTGTCGCTGGAGGCCGCGTGGGAGGCGCTGGAGCGGGCCGGCATCACCCCGCAGTCGCTGCGCGGCAGCCGGACCGGTGTCTTCGTCGGCTCCAGCGGCCAGGACTACGCCACCCTGCTCAGGCAGTCCGCCGAGGACGTCGAGGGCTACCTGATGACCGGCAACACCCCCAGCGTGGTGTCCGGGCGGGCCTCGTACACCCTGGGCCTGGAAGGGCCCGCGGTCACCGTCGACACCGCCTGCTCGTCCTCGCTGGTCGCCCTGCACCTGGCCTGCCACGCGCTGCGCCAGGGCGAGTGCACGATGGCCCTGGCGGGCGGCGTGTCCGTGATGGCGATCCCGAGCGTGTTCGTCGAGTTCAGCCGGCAGCGTGGCCTGGCCTCCGACGGCCGCTGCAAGTCCTTCGCGGGCGCGGCGGACGGCACCGGCTGGGCCGAGGGCGTCGGCATGCTGGTGCTGGAGCGGCTGTCGGACGCCGAGCGGAACGGCCACCGGGTGCTGGCCGTGGTGCGGGGTTCGGCGGTCAACCAGGACGGCGCGTCGAACGGCCTGACGGCCCCCAACGGTCCCTCGCAGCAGCGCGTGATCCGCCAGGCGCTGGCCAATGCCCGGCTCTCCGCCGGCCAGGTGGACGTCGTCGAGGCGCACGGCACGGGCACCACCCTGGGCGACCCCATCGAGGCCCAGGCCCTGCTGGAAACCTACGGCCAGGACCGCCCGCAGGGCCGGCCACTGCTGCTCGGCTCGATCAAGTCCAACTTCGGCCACTCCCAGGCGGCCGCCGGTGTCGCGGGCGTCATCAAGATGGTGATGGCGATGCGGCACGGCGTGCTGCCGCAGACCCTGCACGTCGACGAGCCGTCGCCGCACATCGACTGGTCGGCGGGCGCCGTCGAGCTGCTGACCGAGCAGGTGGCATGGCCCAAGACCGACCAGCCCCGCCGGGCCGGCGTCTCCTCCTTCGGCGTCAGCGGCACCAACGCCCACGTCATCCTCGAACAGGCCCCGACGGCCGCCGAGTCGTGGCAGCCGGCCGACGGGGAGAAGACACCCACGCCGCTCGGCGACGCCACCCCGGTCCTGCCGTGGGTGCTCTCCGCCCGGAGCACCGACGCGCTCCGCGCCCAGGCCCGTAACCTCGCCGCCCATCTGGCCTCCTCGCCCGCCCTGTCCCTCCCCGACGTGGGCCTTTCCCTGGCGACCACCCGGACCGCATTCGAGTACCGGGCCGCCGTGGTGGCCTCGGACCATGAGGAGTTCCGCACCGCCCTTGAGGCGCTGGCCGCCGGCGAGACCCCGGCCGGCACGGTCCAGGGCGCGGTGTCCCCCGGCAGGCTCGCGGTGCTGTTCACCGGCCAGGGTGCGCAGCGGCTCGGCATGGGCCGGGAACTGTACGAGCGGTTCCCGGTGTTCGCGGAGGCATTCGACGCGGTCTGCGCGGAGCTGGACCGGTTCCTCGGACAGCCGCTGCGCGAGGCGATCTTCGGATCCGACGCCGAGCTGCTGGACCAGACCGGAAACACCCAGCCCGCCCTGTTCGCCATCGAGGTGGCCCTCTTCCGGCTGGCCGAGTCGTGGGGAATCCGCCCCGACTTCGTGGCCGGGCACTCCATCGGTGAGCTGTCTGCCGCGCATGTGGCCGGTGTGCTCTCGCTGAAGGACGCGGCGACCCTGGTGGCCGCCCGCGCCCGCCTGATGCAGAGCCTCCCGCAGGGCGGTGCGATGGTCTCCATCGCCGCCCCCGAGAAGGACGTCCGGTCGGCGCTTGAGGGTGTCGCCGGGGTGTCGGTGGCGGCGGTCAACGGCCCCGCTTCCGTGGTGATCTCTGGCGACGCCGACGCCGTGGCGCGCATCAGCGACGGCTTCGCCGCCGACGGGGTGAAGACCAAGCAGCTGCGGGTCAGCCACGCCTTCCACTCGCCGCACATGGACGCGATGCTCGCGGACTTCCGCCGGTTCGCCGACATCCTCACCTACCACGCGCCCCGCATCCCCGTCGTCTCCAACGTCACCGGAAAGATCGCGACGGCGGAGGAGCTGTGCTCGGCGGAGTACTGGGTCCGACACGTGCGCGAGGCCGTGCGCTTCGCCGACGGCATCCGCACCCTGGAGTCCCAGGGCGTGACCCGGTTCCTGGAACTGGGCCCGGACGGGACCCTCTCCGCCATGGCCCGCGACTGCCTCACCGAGGGCTCCGAGGCCGCGCTCGTCCCCGCCCTGCGCCGCGACCGGCCCGAGGAGCGCTCGCTCCTCACCGCCCTCAGCCGACTGCACGCCCACGGCGTCCCGGCCGACTGGGAAGCCGTCTTCGCCGGCACCGGCGCGCGCCGCGTCGAGCTGCCCACCTACGCCTTCCAGCGCCGGCAGTACTGGCCCAAGCCCTCCGCCACCCAGGCCGGTGACGTCTCGGCGGCCGGCCTGACACGGGCCGAGCACCCGCTGCTCGGCGCCGCCGTCGGCCTGGCCGACGGCGACGGCTACCTGTTCACCGGACGTCTCAGCGTCGAGACACACCCCTGGCTCGCCGACCACATGATCGGTGGCGCGGTCGTCGTCCCGGGAACGGCGATCCTCGAACTCGCCGTACGAGCCGGGGACCAGGCCGGTTGCGACCGGGTCGACGAGCTCACCCTGGAAGCCCCGCTGGTCCTGCCGGAGCACGGCGCGGTGCAGCTCCAGATCTCGGTCGGCGCCCCCGACGACTCCGGGCACCACCCGTTCGACCTCTACTCCCGGCCGGCGACTGCCGAAGCCGACGGCCCCTGGACCCACCACGCGGGCGGCGTCCTCGCGGCCGCCAAGCGGGGAACCCCCGCCACGGACCTCGAAGCCTGGCCCCCGGCAGATGCCACCGAGGCCGACATCGACGGCGTCTACGAACGCCTCGCCGAGAACGGCACCGTGTACGGCCCCACTTTCCGCGGACTGCGGCGGGTGTGGCGGCGCGGTGAGGACGCGTTCGCCGAAGTGGCCCTCCCGGAGGGCGCCGAGGCCGACGCACCTCTCTTCGGCCTGCACCCCGCGCTCCTCGACGCCGCCCTCCACCCGGTGGGCATCGGCGACGGCCTGCTCGTCCGGGACACGGGCGGCGCCCGCCTCCCGTTCGCCTGGACCGGAGTGTCGCTCCACGCCACCGGTGCCACCTCCCTACGGGTACGCCTGCGGTCGATCGGCACGGACACCCTCTCGATCGAAGCGGCCGACGCCCGCGGCGCCCTCGTAGCCTCCGTCGAGTCCCTGGTGCTGCGCCCGGTCGCCCCCGAGGACCTCGCCTCCACCCCGCAGCAGCAGTCGCTCTACCGGGTGGATTGGCAGTCGGCGTCGCTGCCGGTGGCTGAGGTTGGTGCGGGTGGTGCTGGTTGGGCGGTGCTGGGTTCGGAGGATTCTGGTCTGCCGGCGTCGTGGGGCGTGGGTGAGGTCGTTTCGGATCTTGCCTCGCTGGGTGCTGGTGGTGTGGTGCCGGATGTGGTGCTGGTGCCGTGTCTGTCCGGTGGGTCCGGTGCTGCGGATGTACGTGGTGCGACCGGTCGCGTCCTGGGCCTGCTTCAGGAGTGGCTGGGGGATGAGCGGTTCGCCGCGTCGCGTCTGGTGTGGGTGACCCGTGGTGCGGTTTCCGCGGGTGCGGGTGAGGGTGTTGCGGATCTGGCGCATGCCGCGGTGTGGGGTCTGGTGCGCTCGGCGCAGTCGGAGAACCCGGACCGGTTCGTCCTGGTGGATGTGGACGGGGACGAGGCTTCGGCGCTGGTGTTGCCGTCCGTCGTCGGCTCGGGTGAGTCGCAGGTGGCGGTGCGGGCCGGTGAGGTGCGTGTGCCGCGTCTGGCGCGTGCGACGGTCTCTTCGTCGTCTGATTCTCCTGTTTGGGATGTGGATGGCACCGTCTTGGTGACGGGTGGTACGGGTGCTCTGGGTGCGTTGGTGGCTCGGCATCTGGTGGCTGAGCATGGTGTTCGGCATCTGTTGTTGACCAGTCGCCGGGGTGTGGACGCTCCGGGCGCGGTTGAGCTGCGTGATGAGCTGACCGCACTGGGCGCTCGGGTGACGGTCGCGGCTTGTGATGCGGCTGATCGTGAGGCGCTGGCCGGGCTGCTGGGCACGATCCCTGCCGAGTATCCGCTGTCCGGTGTCGTGCACACGGCGGGTGTGCTGGATGACGGTGTGATCGAGTCGCTGTCGTCGGAGCGGTTGGAGACGGTGCTGCGTCCGAAGGTGGACGCCGCGTTGAATCTGCATGAGCTGACGCGTGACCTCGATCTGTCCGCGTTTGTGCTGTTCTCCTCGGCGGCTGGGCTTCTGGGTGCGTCGGGTCAGGGCAACTACGCGGCGGCGAATGCGTTCTTGGACGCGTTGGCTGAGCGGCGTCGTGCGGAGGGTCTGGCGGGTCAGTCGCTGGCTTGGGGTCTGTGGGCTCAGGCCGGTGGCATGACCGGTGGTCTGGCGGAGGCGGATGTCTCGCGGATGACGCGTGCGGGTCTGCGTCCGTTGTCGGAGCCCGACGGTCTGGCGCTGCTGGACGCCGCCCGCGCCGCGGGCGATGCCACACTGGCTCCGATCCACCTGGACCCGGCCGGCTTCGCAACCCAGCCCGGTCTGCCCGCGGTTCTCCGTTCCCTGGTCCGCACCCCGGCACGCCGCACCGCACACGCCGGTGTCGGTGCGAGCACGGGCGGGGCCGAGGCCGAGAAGCTGATGCGGCGTCTGGCACAGGCATCCGCAGCGGAGCGGGGCCGGGTGCTGCTCGACCTGGTCCGTACGCGAGCCGCGGCTGTACTCGGCCACGCCGACGCGGACGCCGTCCCCGCTCGTCTGGGCTTCCTGGACGCGGGCTTCGACTCGCTCACCGCGGTCGAACTGCGCAATGCGCTGGGCTCCGCCACTGGCCTGCGGCTGCCCCCGACGCTGCTGTTCGACTACCCCACGCCCATGGCCCTCGCGGAGCACCTGCGTGAGGAGCTGGTGGGCGAGGCCCGGGGCCCGCTGCTTCCGACCCCGTCGGAGTCGACCGGCACGGATGACGACCTGATCGCCATCGTGGGGATGAGCTGCCGCTATCCGGGCGGCGTCACCTCGCCGGAGGAGCTGTGGGAGTTGCTGGCTGCCGGCGGGGACGGCATCTCGGAGTTCCCGTCCGACCGTGGCTGGCAGATCGACCGCCTCTTCGACGCGGACCCGGACCGCACCGGCACGAGCTATGTGCGTGAGGGTGGGTTCCTGCACGACGCGATCGAGTTCGACGCCGGGTTCTTCGGGATTTCGCCGCGTGAGGCGCTGGCGATGGACCCGCAGCAGCGGCTGCTGCTGGAGACCTCGTGGGAGGCGCTGGAGCGCGCCGGTATCGATCCGCTGTCGGTGCGCGGCAGCCGTACCGGCGTCTTCGCGGGCGTCATGTACCACGACTACGGCGCGCGGCTGCATGAGGTGCCCGAGGGGCTTGAGGGCTTCCTCGGAAACGGTAGCGCCAGCAGTGTGGTTTCGGGCCGGGTGTCGTACACCCTGGGTCTGGAGGGTCCCGCGCTCACGGTCGACACCGCGTGCTCCTCTTCGCTGGTCACCCTGCACCTGGCCTGCCAGGCCCTTCGGCAGGGTGAGTGCACCATGGCGCTGGCCGGTGGTGTCACCGTGATGTCGACGCCGGGTGTCTTCGTGGAGTTCAGCCGTCAGCGGGGTCTGGCGGCGGACGGCCGGTGCAAGTCCTTCTCGGATTCGGCTGATGGCACGGGGTGGGCCGAGGGTGTCGGCATGCTGGTGCTGGAGCGGCTGTCGGACGCGGAGCGGAACGGTCATCAGGTGCTGGCCGTGGTGCGGGGTTCGGCGGTGAACCAGGACGGTGCCAGCAGTGGTCTGACGGCGCCGAACGGTCCGTCGCAGCAGCGGGTGATCCAGCAGGCGCTGGCCAGCGCCCGGGTTTCCGCCGATCAGGTGGACGCGGTCGAGGCGCACGGCACGGGCACCACGCTGGGCGACCCGATCGAGGCCCAGGCGCTGCTGGCGACCTACGGCCAGGGCCGTCCGGACGACCGTCCGTTGTGGCTGGGTTCGGTGAAGTCGAACCTGGGTCACACGCAGGCGGCGGCTGGTGTCGCCGGGATCATCAAGATGGTGATGGCGATGCGGCACGGTGTGCTGCCGCGGACCCTGCACGTCGACCAGCCGTCCACCAAGGTGGACTGGTCGGCGGGTGCGGTCGAACTGCTGACGGAACAGGTGGCCTGGCCCGAGACGGGTCGGCCGCGCCGGGCCGGCATCTCGTCCTTCGGGGTCAGCGGCACCAACGCCCACGTCATCCTGGAGGGTGTCGCGGCGGGCGAGCGGTCCGAGGACGCGACCGCCCCGGCCGCTGACGGTGCTGCCGTGGTGCCGTGGGTGTTGTCGGCGCGGAGTGTGGAGGCGTTGCGGGCGCAGGCCCGGCAGTTGGCTTCCTTCGTTGCGGACCGGCCGCGGCTGGACCTGACGGACGCCGGCTTCTCGCTGGCGACCGGCCGGGCGAACCTGGAGCACCGCGCGGTGGTGCTCGGTTCCGACCACGAAGAACTCGCTCTCGGGCTGACCGCTCTCGTCAACGACCAGGCCACCGCCCAGGCCGTCCGGGGGGTGTCGGGCTCGCCGGGTGGTGTGGTGTTCGTGTTCCCGGGTCAGGGTTCGCAGTGGTTGGGGATGGCGGTGGAGCTGTTGGAGGCTTCGCCGGTGTTCGCTGCGCGGATGGCCGAGTGTGGGGCCGCGTTGGCGCCGTTCACGGACTGGTCTTTGCTTGATGTGGTGCGGGATGAGTCGGGGGTGTGGCTGGAGCGGGTTGATGTGGTCCAGCCGGTGCTGTGGGCGGTGATGGTGTCGCTGGCGGCGGTGTGGGAGTCGCATGGTGTGGAGCCTGCCGCGGTGGTGGGTCATTCGCAGGGTGAGATCGCGGCCGCGGCTGTGGCCGGTGCGCTGACCCTGGAGGACGCTGCTCGGGTTGTGGCGTTGCGGAGCCGGTTGCTGCTGGATCTCAGTGGTGATGGCGGGATGTTGTCCGTCGCGTTGCCGGTGGAGCGGGTCGCTGAGCGGATCGGTGGGTTCGGTGACGCGGTGTCGGTGGCCGCGGTCAACGGTCCTGGCTCGGTGGTGGTTTCCGGTGAGCGTGTGGTGCTGCTGGAGCTTCAGGCGGGGTGGGAGGCTGAGGGTGTCCGGGCGCGGATGGTGCCGGTGGATTACGCCTCGCATTCGGCGCAGGTGGAGGAGATCGAGGGCCGTCTGCTGGAGGTCCTGGCCCCGATCCAGCCCCGCAACGCTCGTGTTCCGTTCTACTCGTCCGTGACCGGTGCCCGGATCGACACAACCGGTCTGGATGCCGGGTACTGGTACCGCAATCTGCGGCAGACGGTGGAGTTCGCCAACGCCACCGCGACCCTGCTGGATGAGGGTCATGGGGCGTTCATCGAGGCCAGTGCGCATCCTGTGTTGTTGATGGGTGTGCAGGAGACCGCGGATGCCGCGGATCGTCCGGTCGTCACGATCGGCACTCTGCGCCGTGAGGAAGGCGGGCGGCAGCGGCTGTTCACGTCGCTGGCGGAGGCGTATACGCAGGGCGTCGAGGTGGATTGGGCGTCGGTGTTCGCGGGTGTGGGGGCGCGTCGGGTGGATCTGCCGACGTATCCCTTCCAACGCCAGCGCTACTGGCTCGACGCGGCACCCGGCGCGGGAGACATCGGTTCGGCGGGGCTTACCGCGGCCGACCACCCGCTTCTGGGCGCCGCCATCGGCCTTGCCGACGCGGACACGCATCTGTTCACCGGACGCCTGTCGCTGCACACGCACGCCTGGCTCGCCGACCACGCGGTGATGGACACCGTGCTGCTTCCCGGCACCGCCTTCGTGGAGTTGGCGGTCCGTGCGGGCGACGAGGTCGGTGGGGCACGCGTCGAGGAGCTGACGCTCGAAGCACCGTTGACGCTCCCGGAGCAGGGCTGGGTCCGTCTGCAACTCGTCGTCGGAGCAGCCGACGAAGCGGGCCGACGCTCGCTGACCATCCACTCACGCGTCGAGGGCGAGGCCGCTCCGGCCGACGAGCAGGTGTGGACGCGCCACGCCAGCGGTGTCCTCTCCGGCGACGTGAAGCCGGCCTCCTTCGACCTCGAAGCATGGCCTCCGGCCGATGCCGTGGAGGCCCCCGCCGGTGACGCCTACGAGCGCTTCGCCGCGGCCGGCTATGTGTACGGCGACGTCTTCCAGGGCCTGCGGCGGGCATGGCGACGCGGCGACGACATCTTCGCCGAGCTCGCCCTGCCCGAGGACGCGGTGGCGGAAGCAGGCCGGTTCGGTCTGCACCCCGCCCTGCTCGACTCCGCGCTGCACGCCTTCGCGCTGGAGAACTCCGGGGACGCGCGGCTGCCGTTCGAGTGGCGGGGAGTCTCCCTGCACGCCTCCGGCGCCTCGGTCCTGCGGGTACACATCTCGCCGGCCGACGACGGAGCGGTGTCGCTGGCGGTCGCGGACGGCACCGGCGCTCCGGTGGCATCCGTCGACGCGCTGTCCCTGCGGCCGGTCTCCAAGGAACAGCTCGATGGCGCACGGCGCGGCTCTGACCTCCCCCTCTACCGGGTGGATTGGCAGTCGGCGTCGCTGTCGGTGGCTGAGGTTGGTGCGGGTGGTGCTGGTTGGGCGGTGCTGGGTTTGGAGGATTCTGGTCTGCCGGCGTCGTTGGGTGTGGGTGAGGTCGTTTCGGATCTTGCCTCGCTGGGTGCTGGTGGTGTGGTGCCGGATGTGGTGCTGGTGCCGTGTCTGTCCGGTGCTGCGGATGTACGTGGTGCGACCGGTCGCGTCCTGGGCCTGCTGCAGGAGTGGCTGGGGGATGAGCGGTTCGCCGCGTCGCGTCTGGTGTGGGTGACCCGTGGTGCGGTTGCCGCGGGTGACGGTGAGGGTGTTGCGGATCTGGCGCATGCCGCGGTGTGGGGTCTGGTGCGCTCGGCGCAGTCGGAGAACCCGGGCCGGTTCGTCCTGGTGGATGTGGACGGGGACGAGGCTTCGGCGCTGGTGTTGCCGTCTGTTGTCGGCTCGGGTGAGTCGCAGGTGGCGGTGCGGGCTGGTGAGGTGCGTGTGCCGCGTCTGGCGCGTGCGACGGTCTCTTCGTCGTCTGATTCCCCTGTTTGGGATGTGGATGGCACCGTCTTGGTGACGGGTGGTACGGGTGCTCTGGGTGCGTTGGTGGCTCGGCATCTGGTGGCTGAGCATGGTGTCCGGCATCTGCTGTTGACCAGCCGCCGGGGCCTGGACGCTCCGGGCGCGGTCGAGCTGCGTGATGAGCTGACCGCACTGGGCGCTCGGGTGACGGTCGCGGCCTGTGATGCGGCTGATCGTGAGGCGCTTGCCGGGCTGCTGGGCACGATCCCCGTCGAGTATCCGCTGACGGGTGTCGTGCACACCGCGGGTGTGCTGGATGACGGTGTGATCGAGTCGCTGTCGTCGGAGCGGTTGGAGACGGTGCTGCGTCCGAAGGTGGACGCCGCGTTGAATCTGCATGAGCTGACGCGTGACCTCGATCTGTCCGCGTTCGTGTTGTTCTCCTCGGCGGCTGGGCTTCTGGGTGCGTCGGGTCAGGGCAACTATGCGGCGGCGAATGCGTTCTTGGACGCGTTGGCTGAGCGGCGTCGTGCGGAGGGTCTGGCGGGTCAGTCGCTGGCTTGGGGTCTGTGGGCTCAAGCCAGTGGCATGACCGGCGACCTCGACGACGAGGATCTGCGGCGCCTGACCCGTATGGGGCTGAGTCCGCTCTCCACCGAGCAGGGCCTGGCGTTGTTCGACGGTGCTTGCGCCGCGGACGAGGCCGTGGTCGCGCCGGTGCGCCTCGACACCGCGGCACTTCGCGCCCAGGCCGGTGCCGTCGGCCTGCCCGCACTGTTGCGCGGGCTGGTTCGCGAGCCGGCCCGGCGCAGTGCCGCGTCCGCGGCGGCAGCGGAGGCCGGCGCTTCGGCGCTCCGGCAGCAGCTGGCGGGACTGTCCGACACCGAGGCCCACCGCGTCCTGCTGGATCTGGTGCGGACGAACGCGGCGGCCGTCCTCGGCCATGCGTCCGGCGGAGGCATCGAGTCGACCCGGGCCTTCCGCGAGCTGGGCTTCGACTCGCTGACCGCCGTCGAACTGCGTAACCGGCTCAGCGCCGTCACCGGTCTGCGCCTGCCCGCCACGATGGTCTTCGACTACCCGACGCCGGAGGCCCTGGTCGACTTCCTCCTGGGCGAGCTGCTGGAATCCGCGCGGGAATCCGGGCCGGCGACGCAGGCTCCGGTCGCCGCCGCCGCCACCGACGACGACCTGATCGCGATCGTGGGCATGGGTTGCCGCTACCCGGGCGGGGTCACCTCCCCGGAGGAGCTGTGGCAACTCGTGTCGGCCGGCGGGGACGCGGTCTCCGCCTTTCCCACGGACCGTGGCTGGGTGCTGGACGGCCTGCACGACCCCGACCGCCGGCGGCACGGGACCTCCACCACGCTCAGTGGCGGATTCCTCTACGACGCGGCGGACTTCGACGCGGAGTTCTTCGGGATCTCGCCCCGTGAGGCGCTGGCGATGGACCCGCAGCAGCGACTGCTGCTGGAGACCTCGTGGGAGGCGTTCGAGCGCGCGGGTATCGATCCGCTGTCGGTGCGCGGCAGCCGTACCGGCGTCTTCGCGGGCGTGATGTACCACGACTACGGCGCGCGGCTGACCTCGGTCCCCGACGGTGTCGAGGGCTACGTCGGCAACGGCAGCGCGGGCAGTGTGGCCACCGGTCGGGTGGCGTACACGCTGGGGCTTGAGGGTCCGGCGGTGACGGTGGACACGGCGTGTTCGTCGTCGCTGGTGGCCCTGCACCTGGCGGCGCAGTCGCTGCGGCAGGGTGAGTGCTCGATGGCGCTGGTCGGTGGTGTGACCGTGCTGTCGACGCCGGACGTGTTCGTCGAGTTCAGCCGCCAGGGCGGTCTGGCGGGGGACGGCCGTTGCAAGGCGTTCGCCGGTGCGGCGGACGGCACCGGTTGGGCCGAGGGTGCGGGCATGCTGCTCATCGAGCGGCTGTCCGATGCCCAGCGGAACGGCCACCCCGTGCTGGCCGTCGTCCGTGGTTCGGCGGTGAACCAGGATGGTGCCTCGAACGGTCTGACGGCGCCGAACGGTCCGTCGCAGCAGCGGGTGATCCAGCAGGCGCTGGCCAGCGCCCGGCTCTCCGCCGATCAGGTGGACGCGGTCGAGGCGCATGGCACGGGCACCACGCTGGGTGACCCGATCGAGGCCCAGGCGCTGCTCGCGACATACGGGCAGAACCGCGCTGACGACCGTCCGTTGTGGTTGGGTTCGGTGAAGTCGAACCTGGGTCACACGCAGGCGGCGGCTGGTGTCGCCGGGATCATCAAGATGGTGATGGCGATGCGACACGGTGTGCTGCCGCAGACCCTGCACGTCGACGAGCCGACGCCGCATGTGGACTGGACGGCGGGCGCGGTCGAGCTGCTGACCGAGCAGATCGCCTGGCCCGAGACGGGCCGGCCCCGCCGGGCGGGCGTGTCCTCCTTCGGCGTCAGCGGCACCAACGCGCACGTCATCCTCGAAGGTGTTGCGGTCGTCGAACTTCCTGAGGACGCGGCTGCCCCGGCTGCTGACAGCGGTGCTGTGGTGCCGTGGGTGTTGTCGGCGCGGAGTGTGGAGGCGTTGCGGGCGCAGGCTCGGCAGTTGGCATCCTTCGTCGGGGAGCGGCCGGAGCTGGGTTCGGTGGATGTGGGTCATTCGCTGGTGACGGGCCGGTCGGTGTTCCGGCACCGTTCGGTGGTCCTCGCTGAAACTCGTGAGTCCGCGCTGCGTTCCCTTGCCGCGTTCGCTGAGGGCGGCGATGTCTCCGGTGTGGTGCGTGCCGAGGCGAGTGTCTCCGGTGGCGCGGTGTTCGTCTTCCCTGGTGGGGGTTGGCAGTGGGTGGGGATGGCGGTGGAGCTGTTGGAGGCTTCGCCGGTCTTCGCCGCGCGGATGGCCGAGTGCGCGGCCGCGTTGGCGCCGTTCACGGACTGGTCGCTGCTTGATGTGGTGCGCGATGAGTCGGGGGAGTGGCTGGAGCGGGTCGATGTGGTCCAGCCCGTGATGTGGGCGATCATGGTGTCGCTGGCCGCGGTGTGGCAGTCGCATGGTGTGGAGCCTGCCGCGGTGGTGGGTCATTCGCAGGGTGAGATCGCGGCGGCGTGTGTGGCCGGCGCGCTCACTCTGGAGGATGGTGCGCGGGTCGTGGCGCTTCGGGGCCGGTTGCTGACGGATCTGCCCGGTGACGGGGTGATGTTGTCGGTGGCGTTGCCGTTGGAGCAGGTCGCGGAGCGGGTCGAGGAGTTCGGCGGCGCGGTGTCGGTGGCGGCGGTGAACGGTCCGGGTTCGGTGGTCGTCTCCGGTGACCGTGAGGTGCTGCGGGCTCTGCAGAGTGAGTGGAAGGCCGCGGGGGCTCGGACGAGTTCGGTGCCGATGGGTTACGCCTCGCACTCGGCGCAGGTGGAGCCGATCGAGGACCGCATGCTGGAGGTCCTGGCACCCGTCCAGCCGCGTGGTTCCCGTGTCCCGTTCTACTCCTCCGTGACCGGTACCCGGATCGACACCTCGGGTCTGGATGCCGCGTACTGGTACCGGAACCTGCGGCAGACGGTGGAGTTCGCCAAGGCCGTTGGCACGCTGCTGGATGAGGGGCATGACGCGTTCATCGAGACCAGCGCGCACCCGGTGCTGATGATGGGCGTGCAGGAGTCCGCGGAGGCCGCCGACCGTTCGGTGGTGACCGTGGGCACGCTGCGCCGTGGTGAGGGGGGTCGGGAGCGGCTGCTCACCTCGCTGGCCGAGGCGCACGCGCGCGGAGTCGATGTGGACTGGACCTCGCTGTTCGCGGACAGCGGGGCGCGCCGGGTCGACCTGCCCACCTATCCCTTCCAGCGCGAGCGCTACTGGCTCGACGCTTCCGCTCCGGTGCCGGAGCCCGTCGCCGGGCAGAGCGCGGGGGTCGCGGAGACCCTTTTCTGGGAGGCGGTCGAGAGTGAGGACGTCGCCGCGGTCGCCGGCACGCTCGCGATCGACAGCACCGACACGCAGTCCGCGCTGAGCCCGCTGGTGCAGGCCCTGTCGTCCTGGCGGCGGCGCCACCGCGAGCAGGAAGTGGCGGACTCCTGGCGGTACCACACCACGTGGCAGCCGCTCGCCGGCACACCGGAGGGCGCGCTGTCCGGGACCTGGCTCGTGGTGAAGACGACCAGTCACCAGGACGACGGAACCGTCAGTGGTGCCATCGAGGCGCTGACCGCGCACGGCGTCCGCGTCGTCACGGCCGAACTGACCGAAGCCGACCTCGACCGCGCGGCCCTTGCCGAGCGCCTGACCGGCCTGGTCCCCGGCGGCGAGCAGGACGGCGCGGACCCGCTCCAGGGCGAGACGTCCGCCTTCACCGGCGTGCTGTCGATGCTGGCGCTCGACGAGCAGCCGCTGAAGGAGCACCCGGACACTCCGGCCGGCTTCGCACTGACCGTGGCGCTCCTCCAGGCGCTCGGCGACGCCGGGATCGCGGCGCCGCTGTGGTGCGCGACGCGAGGCGCCGTCGGCGTCAGCCCGGCCGACCCCGTCACCAGCCCGGCCCAGGCACTGGTCTGGGGCTTCGGCCGGGTCGCCGGTCTGGAGCACCCCGAGCAGTGGGCCGGCCTGGTCGACCTGCCGGAGACGCTGGACCAGCGGAGCCGGTCCCTGCTCTGCGGGGTGCTGGCCGGAAGGGACGACGAGGACCAGCTCGCCGTCCGTACGTCCGGGGTGTTCGGCCGCCGGCTGGAGCGCGCCCCGCTGGGCGCTGCCCCGGCGGCACGGGACTGGCAGCCCTCCGGCACCGTCCTGATCACCGGTGGCACCGGCGCGCTGGGCGCCCACACCGCACGCTGGCTGGTCCGCGCGGGCGCCGATCACTTGCTGCTGGTCAGCAGGCGCGGCCCCGACGCGCCCGGGGTGGCGGAGCTGGAGACCGAGCTCGCCGAGAGCGGCGCCCGCGTCACCGTGGCCGCCTGCGACGTCACCGACCGGGAAGCCGTGGCACGGCTCCTCGACTCGGTGCCCGCCGAGCACCCGCTCACCGCGGTGGTGCACACGGCGGCCGTTCTGGACGACAGCATGGTGGACTCGCTGACGCCGGAGCAGCTGGACCGGGCCCTGCGGGTGAAGGTGGGCGGTGCGCTGCACCTGCACGAACTCACCCAGGACATGGACCTCTCCGCGTTCGTGCTCTTCTCCTCGGTCGCCGGCACCATCGGCGCCTCGGGGCAGGGGAACTACGCGCCCGGAAACGCCTACCTGGACGCGCTGGCGCACCACCGCCGCAGCCGCGGACTGGCGGCCACCTCGGTGGCCTGGGGCGCCTGGGACGGCGACGGCATGGCCGACGGCTCGTTCGGCGAGCTGCTGGACCGGCACGGTCTGCCCGCGATGGACCCCGGTCTCGCCACGGCCGCCCTGCGGCGGTCCCTGGACCACGACGACACCTGCGTCATGGTCGCCGACGTCGCCTGGGAACGCTTCTCCGTCGCCCTGACCGCCAGCCGGCCGAACCCGTTCATCAGCGGCATCGAGGAAGTGCGCCGACTGCGCGGCTCCGGCTCCGGTTCCGGAACCGACGCCGGCGCCGAAACGGCGGCGCAGGTGCCGGAGCTGGTGGCGCAGCTGGCCGGCACCGCGGCGGACCAGCGGCGTGCGCTGCTGGTCGAAGCGGTGCGCGCCCAGGCGGCCGCCGTACTCGGATACACCTCGCAGGGGGCCATCCGGGGCGACCGGGCCTTCCGCGAGCTCGGGCTCGACTCGGTCACCGCCGTCGAACTGCGCAACCGGCTCGGTGCCCTCACCGGCCTGCGCCTGCCGACCGGCCTGGTCTTCGACTACCCGAACCCGGAGGCCGTGGCCGACTTCCTCCTGCAGGAACTCGACCCGGACGCGGGAGAGGGCGGCGAGGCGTCGTCCGCCTCGGCCCTCGAGGAGTTCGAGAAGCTGGAGACCACGCTCCTGGAGATGGAACCCGACAGCTCCGTGCGCACCCGGATCATGATGCGCATGCAGGCGCTGGTCTCGCAGTGGCGGGAGCCGGGCGACCCGGAGCCCGGCCCGAGTGAGACCGACGACCTCCAGTCGGCCACGGATGACGAGATGTTCGACCTGCTCAGCAAGAAGTTCGGAATTTCTTGACCTCACCGCTCCCTTCTGCTGTGACGTGTCGAGTTCCCAAGTACGGAGATTTTGATGGGGAATGAAGAAAAGCTTCGTTACTTCCTCAAGCGAGTAACGGCTGACCTGGAGCAGGCGCACGAGCGCCTGCGTGTGCTGGACGCCAGGGACCAGGAGCCGATCGCTATCGTCGGCATGAGCTGCCGCTTCCCGGGCGGTGTCAGCACGCCCGAGGAACTGTGGCAGCTGCTCGCCACCGGCGGTGACGGCATTTCGGATTTCCCGGCGGACCGTGGCTGGGGCCTGGAGGGGCTGTTCGACCCGGACCCCGACCACCCGGGCACCAGCTATGTACGGCAGGGCGGATTCCTCGACGACCCCGCCGGATTCGACGCGGAGTTCTTCGGGATATCGCCGCGTGAGGCCGTGGCGATGGATCCGCAGCAGCGGCTGCTGCTGGAGACCTCGTGGGAGGCGCTGGAGCGCGCCGGTATCGACCCGCAGTCCGTACGGGGCAGCCGCATCGGCGTCTTCGCCGGCACCAACGGCCAGGACTACGCGGCCACCATGGAACGGTCCTCCGACGCGTTCGACGGCTATCTGATGACCGGCGCCGTGGCCAGCGTGCTGTCCGGCCGGGTGTCCTACACCCTCGGGCTGGAGGGCCCCGCGGTCACTGTCGACACCGCCTGCTCGTCCTCCCTGGTGACCCTGCACCTGGCGGGTCAGGCGCTGCGCCAGGGCGAGTGCACGCTGGCGCTGGCCGGCGGCGTGACCGTGATGGGCACGCCCAGCATCTTCCAGGAGTTCAGCCGCCAGCGCGGGCTGGCCGCCGACGGCCGGGTCAAGGCGTTCGCCGACACGGCCGACGGCACGGCCATGGGCGAGGGCGCCGGCATGCTGGTGCTGGAGCGGCTGTCCGACGCGCAGCGCAACGGTCACCCGGTGCTGGCGGTCATCCGCGGTTCCGCCGTGAACCAGGACGGCGCGTCGAACGGCCTCACCGCGCCCAACGGCCCCGCCCAGCGACAGGTGATCCAGCAGGCGCTCTCCAGCGCCCGGCTGTCCGCCGATCAGGTGGACGCGGTCGAGGCGCATGGCACGGGTACGGCGCTGGGTGACCCGATCGAGGCTCAGGCGCTGCTGGCGACATACGGCCAGGAGCGTGCCGAGGGCCGTCCGTTGTGGCTGGGTTCGGTGAAGTCGAACCTGGGTCACACCCAGGCCGCTGCCGGTGTGGCGGGTGTCATCAAGATGGTGATGGCGATGCGGCACGGTGTGCTGCCGCAGACCCTGCACGTCGACGAGCCGTCCACCAAGGTGGACTGGTCCGCGGGCGCGGTACGCCTGTTGACCGAGCAGGTGGCCTGGCCCGAGACGGGCCAGCCGCGCCGGGCAGGTGTCTCGTCCTTCGGCGTGAGCGGCACCAACGCACACGTCATCCTGGAGGGCGCTCCGGCCACTGAGGCCGAACCCGTTGCGGAGCAGCCCGCCACTGATGTGGCCGGTGGTGTGGTGCCGTGGGTGGTGTCCGCGCGGAGTGCGGAGGCGCTGCGGGGGCAGGCGGGGCGTTTGGCTGCTTTTGTGGAGTCCCGGTCTGATGTGAGCCTGGCGGATGTCGGGTATTCGCTGGCGGTGTCGCGGTCCGCGTTGGAGCACCGGGCCACGCTGGTGGCCTCGGATCGTTCGGAGTTCCTGGCGGCTCTGGAGGCGCTGGCTGCCGGTGAGGCCCCGGCGGGTACGGTCCAGGGCGTGGTGTCCGGCGGCAAGCTCGCCGTGTTGTTCACGGGTCAGGGTGCGCAGCGGCTCGGCATGGGTCGGGAACTGTACGAGCGGTTCCCGGTGTTCGCCGAGGCCTTTGATGCGGTCTGTGCGGAGCTGGACGTTCATGTGGAGCGGTCGCTGCGTGAGGTGATCTTCGCGTCTGAGGCCGAGGTGCTGGACCAGACGGGGTTCACCCAGCCCGCGCTGTTCGCGGTTGAGGTGGCCCTGTTCCGGCTGGTGGAGTCGTGGGGGGTCCGCCCCGACTTCGTGGCGGGGCACTCCATTGGTGAGCTGTCTGCGGCGCATGTGGCGGGTGTGCTCTCGTTGGCGGATGCGGCGACCTTGGTGGCTGCTCGTGCCCGTTTGATGCAGGCTCTGCCGCAGGGTGGTGCGATGGTGTCCATCGCGGCCCCGGAGGCTGATGTCCGGTCGGCCCTCGATGGCGCCGCTGGTGTGTCGGTGGCGGCGGTCAACGGTCCCGCTTCCGTGGTGATCTCGGGTGACGCTGAAGCCGTGGCGCGTATCGGTGAGGGCTTCGCGGCGCGTGGGGTGAAGACCAAGCGGTTGCGGGTCAGTCACGCGTTCCACTCGTCGCACATGGACGGGATGTTGGAGGAGTTCGCGGGGGTCGCGAAGGGGTTGTCGTTTGCGGCTCCTCGCATCCCGGTGGTTTCCAATGTGACGGGTGAGATCGCGTCGGTTGAGGAGCTGTGCTCGGCGGAGTACTGGGTGCGGCATGTACGCGACGCTGTGCGGTTCGCCGATGGGATCCGTGCGCTGGAGGCGCAGGGTGTGACCCGGTTCCTGGAGCTGGGCCCGGACGGGACCCTCTCCGCGATGGCCCGGGACTGCCTGGCCGAGGACAGCGATGCCGTGCTCGTCCCGGTCCTGCGTCGTGACCGCTCCGAGGAGCAGACGCTGCTGGCGGCCCTCGGGCAGCTGTATGTGCATGGTGTCGCTGCCGACTGGGAGGCGGTCTTCGCTGGTACCGGCGCCCGCCGGGTCGACCTGCCCACCTACGCCTTCCAGCACGAGCGCTACTGGCCGAAGGACCCTGTTCCCTCGTCGGGTGACGTCACCGCGGCGGGACTCAACGCGGCCGACCACCCGCTGCTTGGCGCGGCCATGTCGCTGGCCAACGACGACGGGTTGCTGCTGACCGGCCTGCTGTCGCTGCGCACCCACCCCTGGGTCGCCGATCACGAGGTGATGGGCTCGGCACTGCTGCCCGGCACCGCCTTCGTCGAACTGGCCCTTCAGGCCGGCGACCGGGTCGGGTGTGATCGGGTGGAGGAGCTGACGTTGGAGGCTCCTCTGGTCTTGCCTGAGCGGGGGGCGGTGCAGCTGCAGATTTCTGTGTCGGCGGCCGGTGAGGGTGGCCGGTGTGGGTTTGTGTTCTATTCGCGCTCGGCTGAGTCGGGGGTGGATGAGCCGTGGACGCGGCATGCCAGTGGGTCGTTGGTCGCTGGTGGTGTGGCGTTGTCGTCGGTTGGTTTGGTGGAGTGGCCTCCGGTGGGTGCGGAGGTGGTGGAGCTTGCCGGTCTGTATGAGCGGTTCGCGGATGCGGGTCTGGTGTATGGGCCGTCGTTCCAGGGGCTGCGTTCGGTGTGGCGGCGTGGTGAGGAGACCTTTGCCGAGGTCGCTCTGCCGGAGGGGATCAGCTCCGAGGCCGACCGCTTCGGTCTCCACCCGGCCCTCCTCGACGCCGTCCTCCACGCCATGGGTGCCGACGGCCTGGAGGGACCCGATGGCGCGCGCCTTCCGTTCTCATGGGGTGGCGTGTCGCTGTACGCCGTCGGCGCATCCGTTCTGCGGGTACGGCTCGCGCCTGCCGGCGCCGACGCGGTTTCACTGACTGTCAGCGACGGCACCGGGGCGCCGGTCGCCATGGTCGATTCCCTCGTACTGCGCCCCATATCCCGAGATCAGCTCGCGAGCGGGCACCAGCAGTCGCTGTACCGGATGGACTGGCAGCCCCTGGCGCTTCCGGCCGGCCCGGCCCCGGCCACTCAGCGGTGGGCGGTCCTGGACGATGATCCGCTCGGGCTGGCATCCACCCTGGGGCTGCCCCGGCTCTCCGTCGCTTCTCTGACGGACGCGGCAGGATCGGGAGAGATACCCGACACCGTCCTCGTTCCTCTCGTCGTCGCCGCCGATGACGAAGAGGAGGCTTCCGACGTCTCGTCGAGGCTGCGGAGTGCGACGGGTCGTGTTCTGGGGCTGGTGCAGGAGTGGCTGGGGGATGAGCGGTTCGCCGCGTCGCGTCTGGTGTGGGTGACGCGTGGTGCGGTTGCCGCGGGTGACGGTGAGGGTGTTGCGGATCTGGCGCATGCCGCGGTGTGGGGTCTGGTGCGCTCGGCGCAGTCGGAGAACCCGGACCGGTTCGTCCTGGTGGATGTGGACGGGGACGAGGCTTCGGCGCTGATGTTGCCGTCCGTCGTCGGCTCGGGTGAGTCGCAGGTGGCGGTGCGTGCCGGTGAGGTGCGTGTGCCGCGTCTGGCGCGTGCGACGGTCCCTGCCCCTTCTGATTCCCCTGTTTGGGATGTGGATGGCACCGTCTTGGTGACGGGTGGTACGGGTGCTCTGGGTGCGTTGGTGGCTCGGCATCTGGTGGCTGAGCATGGTGTTCGGCATCTGCTGTTGACCAGCCGCCGGGGCCTGGACGCTCCGGGCGCGGTCGAGCTGCGTGATGAGCTGACCGCACTGGGCGCTCGGGTGACGGTCGCGGCCTGTGACGCGGCTGACCGCGAGGCGCTCGCCGGGCTGCTGGGCAGCATCCCCGCTGAGCATCCGCTGACGGGTGTCGTGCACACCGCGGGTGTGCTGGATGACGGTGTGATCGAGTCGCTGTCGCCGGAGCGGTTGGAGACGGTGCTGCGTCCGAAGGTGGACGCCGCGTTGAATCTGCATGAGCTGACGCGTGACCTCGACCTGTCCGCGTTCGTCCTCTTCTCTTCCGCTGCCGGGATCCTCGGCGCGCCCGGTCAGGGCAACTACGCAGCAGCCAACGCCTTCCTCGACGCTCTGGCGCAGCACCGCCGCGGCCTGGGCCTGGCGGGTCAGTCGCTCGCCTGGGGCCTGTGGGCCCAGAGCAGTGGCATGACCGGCGGCCTGTCCGAAGCGGACGTCTCGCGCATGACGCGTGCGGGTATGCGCCCGCTGTCGGAGTCCGACGGGCTGGCCCTCCTCGACGCCGCCCGCGCGGCGGACGATGCCGTACTGGCTCCGGTGCACCTGAACTCCTCCGTGCTGGCCGGTCAGGCAGGTCTCCCGGCAGTGCTGCGCTCTCTGGTGCGCACCTCGGCCCGGCGCATCGCCGATGCCGGTCGGGCCCAGGACGGCGGGCTGAAGGAACGACTCCTGGCCACTCCCGCGCAGGACCGTGAGCGTGTACTCCTCGACCTCGTCCGTGGCCACGTGGCGGCTGTGCTCGGGCATGGTTCACCGGACGCGGTGCAGCCCCTGCGTGCGTTCAAGGAAGTCGGCTTCGACTCGCTGACTGCCGTGGAACTGCGCAACAGGCTGATCGCGGACACGGGACTCCGACTGCCGGCCACACTGGTCTTCGACCACCCCACGCCGACCGCGATCGCGGACCTGCTGCGGACCGAGCTCCTGGGCGACGACGCCCTGGCGGCGGCCACGGCGCTTCCGGCCGTCCCGGCCTCGGCAACGGACGACGAGCCGATCGCGATCATCGGCATGAGCTGCCGCTACCCGGGCGGGGTGCTGTCGCCGGAGGACCTGTGGCAGCTGGTGGCATCCGGAGGCGACGGCGTGTCCGCCTTCCCCACCGACCGTGGCTGGGAGCTGGACGGCCTCTTCGACTCGGATCCAGGTCGCTCGGGCACCAGCTACGCCCGCGAGGGCGGATTCCTGCACGACGCGGCGGACTTCGACGCGGCGTTCTTCGGGATCTCGCCGCGTGAGGCGCTGGCGATGGACCCGCAGCAGCGTCTGCTGCTGGAGACCTCGTGGGAGGCGCTGGAGCGCGCCGGCATCGACCCGCAGTCGCTGCGCGGTAGCCGCACCGGCGTGTTCACCGGCGTGATGTACCACGACTACGGCGCCCGGGTGCGGGAGATCCCGGAGGGGCTGGAGGGCTACCTCGGCAATGGCAGCTCGGGCAGCGTGGCCACTGGCCGTATCTCGTACACCCTGGGCCTCGAGGGCCCCGCGGTCACCGTGGACACCGCGTGCTCGTCCTCGCTGGTCGCCCTGCACCTGGCGGCGCAGGCGCTGCGTCAGGGCGAGTGCACGATGGCATTCGCGGGCGGCGTGACCGTGATGTCCACCCCCGGTGTCTTCGTGGAGTTCAGCCGGCAGCGTGGTCTGGCCTCCGACGGCCGCTGCAAGTCCTTCGCGGGCGCGGCGGACGGCACCGGCTGGGGCGAAGGCGTCGGCATGCTGGTGCTGGAGCGGCTGTCGGACGCCGAGCGGAACGGCCACCAGGTGCTGGCCGTGGTGCGGGGTTCGGCCGTCAACCAGGACGGTGCGTCGAACGGTCTGACGGCGCCGAACGGTCCCTCGCAGCAGCGCGTGATTCGCCAGGCGCTGTCGAACGCCCGCCTCTCCGCCGATCAGGTGGACGTCGTCGAGGCGCACGGCACGGGCACCACCCTGGGCGACCCCATCGAGGCCCAGGCGCTCCAGGCCACCTACGGCAAGGACCGCTCTCCGGACCGCCCGTTGTGGCTGGGTTCGGTGAAGTCGAACCTGGGTCACACCCAGGCGGCCGCGGGTGTTGCCGGGATCATCAAGATGGTGATGGCGATGCGGCACGGTGTGCTGCCGCAGACCCTGCACGTCGACGAGCCGTCGCCGCACATCGACTGGTCGGCGGGCGCTGTCGAGCTGCTGACCGAGCAGATCGCCTGGCCGGAGACCGGCCAGCCCCGCCGGGCGGGTGTGTCCTCCTTCGGGATCAGTGGGACCAACGCCCACGTCATCATCGAGCAATCCACACCGAGTGATGCCGCTGACATCGAATCGGCCGATCAGCGAGCCGCCGGTGGTGTGGTGCCGTGGGTGGTGTCCGCGCGGAGTGCGGAGGCGCTGCGGGGGCAGGCGGGGCGTTTGGCTGCTTTTGTGGAGTCCCGGTCTGATGTGAGCCTGGCGGATGTCGGGTATTCGCTGGCGGTGTCGCGGTCCGCGTTGGAGCACCGTGCGGCGGTGGTGGCTTCGGATCGTGCGGAGTTCCGTGCGGCTCTGGAGGCGTTGGCTGCTGGTGACGTGGCGCCTGGTGTGGTTCAGGGCGTGGTCGGTGGCGGGAAGCTGGCCGTGTTGTTCACGGGTCAGGGTGCGCAGCGGCTCGGCATGGGTCGGGAACTGTATGAGCGGTTCCCGGTGTTCGGGGAGGCTTTCGACGCGGTCTGCGTGGAGTTGGACGTTCATGTGGAGCGGCCGCTGCGTGAGGTGATCTTCGCGTCTGAGGCCGAGGTGCTGGACCAGACGGGTTTCACCCAGCCCGCGCTGTTCGCGGTTGAGGTGGCCCTGTTCCGGCTGGTGGAGTCGTGGGGGGTCCGCCCCGACTTCGTGGCCGGGCACTCCATTGGCGAGCTGTCTGCCGCGCATGTGGCGGGTGTGCTCTCGCTGAAGGACGCGGCGACCCTGGTGGCCGCCCGCGCCCG
The DNA here is from genome assembly GCF_029541745.1 of Streptomyces sp. LX-29. Classification (NCBI taxonomy): domain Bacteria; kingdom Bacillati; phylum Actinomycetota; class Actinomycetes; order Kitasatosporales; family Streptomycetaceae; genus Streptomyces; species Streptomyces sp. LX-29. Next base: position 7,485,027 of record NZ_CP089746.1, read on the forward strand.
TCTGATGCAGGGCCTCCCGCAGGGTGGTGCGATGGTGTCCATCGCGGCCCCGGAGGAGGACGTCCGGTCGGCGCTTGACGGCGCCGCTGGTGTGTCGGTGGCTGCGGTCAACGGTCCCGCTTCCGTGGTGATCTCCGGTGATGCCGAGGCTGTGGCGCGTATCGGTGAGGGCTTCGCGGCGCGTGGGGTGAAGACCAAGCAGTTGCGGGTCAGTCACGCGTTCCACTCGTCGCACATGGACGGGATGTTGGAGGAGTTCGCGGGGGTTGCGAAGGGGTTGTCGTTTGCGGCTCCTCGCATCCCGGTGGTTTCCAATGTGACGGGTGAGATCGCGTCGGTTGAGGAGCTGTGCTCGGCGGAGTACTGGGTGCGGCATGTGCGGGAGGCGGTGTTGTTCGCCGCCGGTGTTCGCACGCTGGAGGCCCAGGGCGTGACCCGGTTCCTGGAGCTGGGCCCGGACGGGACCCTCTCCGCGATGGCTCGGGACTGCCTGGCCGGGGACAGCGAGGCCGTGCTCGTCCCGGTCCTGCGTCGTGATCGGTCCGAGGAGCAGACGCTGCTGGCGGCGGTGTCCGCGCTGTATGTGCAGGGTGGTGAACTGGGCTGGGAGGCGGTGTTCGCCGGTTCTGGCGCGCGCCGCGTCGACCTGCCCACGTACGCCTTCCAGCACCAGCACTACTGGCTGGACGCCACCGCTCCGGCAGGTGACGTCACCTCGGCGGGCCTCGCCCCCGCCGATCACCCGTTGCTGGGTGCCGCTGTGGGACTGGCGGAAGGCGACGGCTACCTGTTCACCGGACGGCTCAGCGTGGACACGCACCCATGGCTCGCCGACCACGCCGTCTCAGGCATCACCGTGGTCCCGGGCACGGCCATTCTCGAACTCGCCATGCGAGCCGGGGATCAGGTCGGGTGTGATCGGGTGGAGGAGCTGACGTTGGAGGCTCCTCTGGTCTTGCCTGAGCGGGGGGCGGTGCAGCTGCAGATTTCTGTGTCGGCGGCCGGTGAGGGTGGCCGGTGTGGGTTTGTGTTCTATTCGCGCTCGGCTGAGTCGGGGGTGGATGAGCCGTGGACGCGGCATGCCAGTGGGTCGTTGGTCGCTGGTGGTGTGGCGTTGTCGTCGGTTGGTTTGGTGGAGTGGCCTCCGGTGGGTGCGGAGGTGGTGGAGCTTGCCGGTCTGTATGAGCGGTTCGCGGATGCGGGTCTGGTGTATGGGCCGTCGTTCCAGGGGCTGCGTTCGGTGTGGCGGCGTGGTGAGGAGACCTTCGCCGAGGTCGCTCTGCCGGAGGGGATCAGCTCCGAGGCCGACCGCTTCGGTCTCCACCCGGCCCTCCTCGACGCCGCCCTGCACGCCATGGCGGTCGGTGACTCGGAACAGTCCGGCCAGGCTCATCTCCCGTTCTCCTGGAGCGGGGTGTCCCTCCACGCGACGGGCGCGTCGGTCCTGCGCGTAGCGCTGGCGCCCACCGGCAACGACGCGGTGTCGCTGACCGTTGCCGACGGCTCGGGACAGTCGGTCGCGTCCATCGAATCGCTGGTGGTCCGGCCGCTGTCCGCGGAGCAGCTCCGTGCGAGTCAGGGAACCCGTCAGGACTCCCTGTTCCGGGTGGATTGGCAGTCGCTGTCGGCGTCGCTGTCGGTGGCTGAGGCTGGTGCGGGTGGTGCTGGTTGGGCGGTGCTGGGTTCGGAGGATTCTGGTCTGCCGGCGTCGTGGGGTGTGGGTGAGGTCGTTTCGGATCTTGCCTCGCTGGGTGCTGGTGGTGTGGTGCCGGATGTGGTGCTGGTGCCGTGCCTGTCCGGTGGGTCCGGTGCTGCGGATGTACGTGGTGCGACCGGTCGCGTCCTGGGCCTGCTGCAGGAGTGGCTGGGGGATGAGCGGTTCGCCGCGTCGCGTCTGGTGTGGGTGACCCGTGGCGCGGTTGCCGCGGGTGACGGTGAGGGTGTTGCGGATCTGGCGCATGCCGCGGTGTGGGGTCTGGTGCGCTCGGCACAGACGGAGAACCCGGACCGGTTCGTCCTGGTCGACCTGGACGAGGGCGCCGATGCGGCGACCGTCCTGCCGTCCGTCGTCAGCTCGGGTGAGTCGCAGGTGGCGGTGCGGGCTGGTGAGGTGCGTGTGCCGCGTCTGGCGCGTGCGACGGTCCCTGCGCCTTCTGATTCCCCTGTCTGGGATGTGGATGGCACCGTCTTGGTGACGGGTGGTACGGGTGCTCTGGGTGCGTTGGTGGCTCGGCATCTGGTGGCTGAGCATGGTGTTCGGCATCTGTTGTTGACCAGTCGCCGGGGTGTGGACGCTCCGGGCGCGGTTGAGCTGCGTGATGAGCTGACCGCACTGGGCGCTCGGGTGACGGTCGCGGCTTGTGATGCGGCTGATCGTGAGGCGCTGGCCGGGCTGCTGGGCACGATCCCTGCCGAGTATCCGCTGTCCGGTGTCGTGCACACGGCGGGTGTGCTGGATGACGGTGTGATCGAGTCGCTGTCGTCGGAGCGGTTGGAGACGGTGCTGCGTCCGAAGGTGGACGCCGCGTTGAATCTGCATGAGCTGACGCGTGACCTCGATCTGTCCGCGTTTGTGCTGTTCTCCTCGGCGGCTGGGCTTCTGGGTGCGTCGGGTCAGGGCAACTACGCGGCGGCGAATGCGTTCTTGGACGCGTTGGCTGAGCGGCGTCGTGCGGAGGGTCTGGCGGGTCAGTCGCTGGCTTGGGGTCTGTGGGCTCAGGCCGGTGGCATGACCGGTGGTCTGGCGGAGGCGGATGTCTCGCGGATGACGCGTGCGGGTCTGCGTCCGTTGTCGGAGCCCGACGGTCTGGCGCTGCTGGACGCCGCCCGCGCCGCGGGCGATGCCACACTGGCCGCGCTGCATGTGAACGGCGCTGCGCTGGCAGGTCAGCCGGGTCTCCCCGCAGTGCTGCGCTCCCTGGTTCGGACGCCCGCGCGGCGTGTCGCCGAGGCGGGTCGGGCCCAGGAGAGCGGGCTGAAGGAGCAGCTTCTGGCCACTCCCGCGGAGGACCGTGAGCGGGTACTCCTCGACCTCGTCCGCACGCGGGCTGCGGCGGTGCTCGGACACGCGAGTCAGGACGCGCTCCCGTCCCGTGCGGGCTTCCTGGACTCGGGCTTCGACTCGCTGACCGCCGTCGAGCTGCGCAACGTTCTGGGTGCCGACACGGGCCTGCGGCTGCCGTCGACGCTGCTGTTCGACTTCCCCACGCCCTTCGCCCTCGCGCAGCACCTCCGCGAGGAGCTCTTCCCGAGTGCCGACGGGGCGGGGGACACCGACCCCGCGGAGGCCGAGCTGCGAGCAGCGCTGGCGTCCATTCCGATCAGCCGCTTCCGGCAGGCGGGCCTGCTGGACGTACTGCTTCAGCTGGCCCAGCCGGAATCCGAGAGCGACGAGCCGCAGGACGAGAACGACGCGATGGACCTGGATCTCATCGACGAATTGAACGTGGAAAGCCTCGTGCAGCGGGCACTGGGCGATGCTCAGTAATAAAGAAATCGAAAGTGCCGGTTGCGGAGGATGATATGAGCACTTCTACCGAGAAGATCGTCGAGGCACTGCGTGCCTCTCTGAAAGAGAACGAGCGACTGCGGCAGCAAAATCAGCAGCTCGCCAAAGCATCGACGGAACCGATTGCCATCGTCGGGATGAGCTGCCGCTATCCGGGCGGCATCGACTCCCCTGACGCCCTGTGGGAACTCCTTTCCTCAGGAGGCGACGGGGTGGCGGATTTCCCCACCGACCGCGGCTGGGACCTGGACGCACTGCGCAATCCCGACCCCGAGGCGAAGGGTGCGAGCCACACCCATGAGGGCGGATTCCTCGACGGTGCGGCGAAGTTCGACGCCGAGTTCTTCGGGATATCGCCGCGTGAGGCGCTGGCGATGGACCCGCAGCAGCGTCTGCTGCTGGAGGCGTCTTGGGAGGCGTTCGAGCGGGCCGGTGTCGATCCGCTGTCGTTGCACGGCAGCCAGGTCGGCGTATTCGCCGGACTCATGTACCACGACTACGCAGGGCTCGTGGAGCGGACGCCCGGCGGCGGTGACGGTTTTCTCGGTAACGGCAGCGCCGGCAGCATCCTTTCCGGCCGGGTGGCGTACTCCTTCGGCCTGGAGGGACCGGCGGTCACCGTCGACACGGCGTGCTCCTCGTCGCTGGTGACCCTCCACCTCGCCTGCCAGGCACTGCGCCGTGGTGACTGCTCGATGGCACTGGCCGGCGGCGTGACCGTGATGTCGACGCCGGGCGCTTTCGTGGAGTTCAGCCGACAGGGCGGGCTGGCCTCCGACGGCCGCTGCAAGGCGTTCGCCGACGCCGCCGACGGCACGGGCTGGGCCGAGGGCGTGGGCATGCTGCTCGTGGAGCGGCTGTCGGACGCCCGCCGCAACGGCCACCCCGTCCTGGCCGTCATCCGAGGCTCGGCGGTGAACCAGGACGGTGCCAGCAGTGGTCTGACGGCGCCGAACGGTCCCTCGCAGCAGCGGGTCATCCGTCAGGCGCTGACGAGTGCCGGTCTGACCGCTGACCAGGTCGACGCGGTCGAGGCCCACGGCACCGGCACGTCGCTGGGTGACCCGATCGAGGCGCAGGCGCTGCTGGCGACGTACGGGCAAGGTCGTCCCGACGACCGTCCGTTGTGGCTGGGTTCGGTGAAGTCGAACCTGGGTCACACCCAGGCGGCCGCGGGTGTCGCAGGGATCATCAAGATGGTGATGGCGATGCGGCACGGTGTGCTGCCGCAGACCCTCCACGTGGACCAGCCGTCCACGAAGGTCGACTGGTCGGCGGGTGCCGTGCGGCTGCTGACCGAGCAGGTGGCCTGGCCGGAGACCGGCCAGCCGCGCCGGTCCGCCGTCTCCGGTTTCGGTGTCAGCGGCACCAACGCGCACGTCATCCTCGAAGGCGTTCCGGCCGCCGACACGGAATCGGTCGATCAGCGAGCCGCCGGTGGCGTGGTGCCGTGGGTGGTGTCCGCGCGGAGCGCGGAGGCGCTGCGGGGACAGGCGGCGAGCCTGGCCGCGTTCCTGAAGGCCCGGCCGGACGTCAGCCTGGCGGATGTCGGGTATTCGCTGGCGGTGTCGCGAGCCGCATTGGAGCACCGGGCCACGCTGGTGGCCTCGGATCGTTCGGAGTTCCTTGCGGCTCTGGAGGCGCTGGCTGCCGGTGAGGCCCCGGCGGGTACGGTCCAGGGCGTGGTGTCTGGCGGCAAGCTGGCCGTGTTGTTCACGGGTCAGGGTGCGCAGCGGCTCGGCATGGGCCGGGAACTGTACCAGCGGTTCCCGGTGTTCGCGGAGGCTTTCGACGCGGTCTGCGCGGAGCTGGACGTTCATGTGAAGCGGCCGCTGCGTGAGGTGATCTTCGCGTCTGAGGCCGAGGTGCTGGACCAGACCGGTTTCACCCAGCCCGCGCTGTTCGCGATCGAGGTGGCCCTGTTCCGGCTGGTGGAGTCGTGGGGGATCCGCCCCGACTTCGTGGCCGGGCACTCCATTGGTGAGCTGTCTGCCGCGCATGTGGCGGGTGTGCTCTCGCTGAAGGACGCGGCGACCTTGGTGGCCGCCCGCGCCCGTCTGATGCAGAGCCTCCCGCAGGGTGGTGCGATGGTGTCCATCGCGGCCCCGGAGGCTGATGTCCGGTCGGCGCTTGAGGGTGTCGCTGGTGTGTCGGTGGCGGCGGTCAACGGTCCCGCTTCCGTGGTGATCTCGGGTGACGCTGACGCTGTGGCGCGTATCGGTGAGGGCTTTGCCGCGCGTGGGGTGAAGACCAAGCGGTTGCGGGTCAGTCACGCGTTCCACTCGTCGCACATGGACGGCATGCTGGAGGACTTCGCAAGGGTCGCGAAGGGGTTGTCGTTTGTGGCTCCTCGCATCCCGGTGGTCTCCAATGTGACGGGTGAGATCGCGTCGGTTGAGGAGCTGTGCTCGGCGGAGTACTGGGTGCGGCATGTACGCGACGCTGTGCGTTTCGCCGATGGGATCCGTGCGCTGGAGGCCCAGGGTGTGACCCGGTTCCTGGAGCTGGGCCCGGACGGGACGCTCTCCGCCATGGCCCGCGACTGCCTGGCCGAGGACAGCGATGCCGTGCTCGTCCCGGCTCTGCGTCGTGACCGTTCCGAGGAGCAGACGCTGCTGACCGCGGTGTCCGCGCTGTATGTCCAGGGTGGTGAACTGGGCTGGGAGGCGGTCTTCGCCGGTTCTGGCGCGCGCCGCGTCGACCTGCCCACGTACGCCTTCCAGCACCAGCACTACTGGCCGAACCCGTCCGACATCCGCCCGGAGAACGTTTCTTCGGCCGGCCTGGGATCGGTGGATCACCCCCTGCTGGGCGCGGTGGTGGTACTGGCCGGCACCGATGGGGCCGTGCTGACGGGGCGGCTGTCCCTGGACGCGCAGCCGTGGCTGGCCGACCATGCGATGGCCGGGTCGGTGTTGCTGCCTGGCGCCGCGTTCGTGGAGCTGGCGGTGCGCGCCGGTGACGAGGTGGGATGTGGCCAGGTCGAGGAGCTGACGGTCGAAGCGCCGCTCCTCCTGCCCGACGATCGTGCGGTGCAGGTGCAGTTGGCGGTCGGTGCCGCGGATGACGCGGGGCGGCGGCAGCTGGACGTGTACTCCCGGCCGGCTCCGGAGACGGCGCAACCGGTGATCGCCGACGCTTCCCACGACGACGGCTGGACCCGGCACGCCACCGGCGTGCTCGCACCGGCCGACGCCCGTCCGCACGCGGACGAGTCCACTCTGGCGGTGTGGCCGCCGCAGGACTCCACCGCGGTCGACCTTGAGGGCGTCTACGAGGGTCTGGCCGATTCCGGGTACGACTACGGGCCCGCGTTCCGGGGTCTGCGGGGCGTTTGGCAGCGTGGCGAAGAGGTCTTCGCCGAGGTCGCGCTGCCGGAGGTGGCCGAGGCCGATGCCCGCGCGTTCGGCCTGCACCCGGCACTGCTCGATGCCACCCTGCATGCGATCGGCCTCGGCGGGCTCCTCCAGGCTCCCTCCGGCGATCAGGGTCAGGCTTGGCTGCCGTTCTCCTGGCGTGGGGTGTCGCTGCACGCGGCGGGTGCCTCGGTGGTGCGGGCACGGCTGACGTCGAGCGGCCCCGAAGCGGTGTCGCTGGAACTGGCCGATGGCACCGGCCGACTGGTGAGCCGCGTCGCCGAACTGACCATGCGAGCGGTGGCGGTGGACAAGCTGCGCGACAGCCATGCCACCGCGCGCGACTCGCTGTTCCGCCTGGACTGGGTCGCCCTGCCGACGGCGCCGCAGGACGCGGCCGGGACCGTGGCTGACCGCTGGGTCGTGCTCGGTGAACCCGGCGGCGCCCTCTTCCCGGCATCGGACACGGGCCAGGCCACCGTGGAGGCGTACCCCGACCTCGGCGCTCTGCGAGAGCGGATGGCGGCGGATGACAGCCAGGCACCCGAAGTCGTCGTGGTCGACACCACCGTGAGCAACGGTGACCGCTCCGACCTCGCCTCCGGCGTGCGTGGTGCGACCGGTCGCGTCCTGGGCCTGCTTCAGGAGTGGCTGGGGGATGAGCGGTTCGTCGCGTCGCGTCTGGTGTGGGTGACGCGTGGTGCGGTTGCCGCGGGTGAGGGTGTTGCGGATCTGGCGCATGCCGCGGTGTGGGGTCTGGTGCGCTCGGCACAGTCGGAGAACCCGGACCGGTTCGTCCTGGTCGACCTGGACGAGGGCGCCGATGCGGCGACCGTCCTGCCGTCCGTCGTCGGCTCGGGTGAGTCGCAGGTGGCGGTGCGGGCGGGTGAGGTGCGTGTGCCGCGTCTGGCGCGTGCGACGGTCTCTTCGTCGTCTGATTCCCCTGTTTGGGATGTGGATGGCACCGTCTTGGTGACGGGTGGTACGGGTGCTCTGGGTGCGTTGGTGGCTCGGCATCTGGTGGCTGAGCATGGTGTTCGGCATCTGCTGTTGACCAGCCGCCGGGGTGTGGACGCTCCGGGCGCGGTGGAACTGCGTGATGAGCTGACCGCACTGGGCGCTCGGGTGACGGTCGCGGCTTGTGATGCGGCTGATCGTGAGGCGCTGGCCGGGCTGCTGGGCACGATCCCCGTCGAGTATCCGCTGTCCGGTGTCGTGCACACCGCGGGTGTGCTGGATGACGGTGTGATCGAGTCGCTGTCGTCGGAGCGGTTGGAGACGGTGCTGCGTCCGAAGGTGGACGCCGCGTTGAATCTGCATGAGCTGACGCGCGACCTCGACCTGTCCGCGTTCGTACTCTTCTCTTCCGCTGCCGGGATCCTCGGCGCGCCCGGTCAGGGCAACTACGCCGCAGCCAACGCCTTCCTCGACGCTCTGGCGCAGCACCGCCGCGGCCTGGGCCTGGCCGGACAGTCGCTCGCCTGGGGCCTGTGGGCCCAGAGCAGCGGCGTGACGGGTCAGTTGACCGGCGCCGACGTCGATCGCATGACCCGCAATGGCGCCGAGGCGCTCTCCAACGAGGAGGGGCTGTGGCTGTTCGACGCCGCCCACGGTGCTGAGGCGTCCGTGCTGGTGCCCATGCGGCTGGCCGTGGCGCGGCTGCGCGCCCAGTCCGGCCAGGTGCCGGCGCTGCTGCGCGGCCTCGTCGGCGCGCCGAACCGCCGTGTCGCCGAGGCGGGGAGCGCGGCGTCGCCGCTACTCGCCGGGCTCTCCGGCGCCGAGCGGGAGCGGGCACTGCTCAACATGGTCCGCAGCGATGTGGCGGCCGTGCTGGGGCACACGTCCTCCGGCGCCATCGTGGCCGAGCGTTCCTTCCGCGACCTCGGCTTCGACTCGCTGACCGCCGTCGAGCTGCGCAACCGGCTCAACACGGCGACAGGGCTGCGGCTTCCCGCCACGCTGATCTTCGACTACCCGACGCCGGAGGCGCTCGCCAAGCACCTGAACGCCGAGCTGGCGGACACCGGCAGCGCCGGTGCGCCGGCCACGGTGTCGGCATCCGTGGCCGCCGACGAGCCGATCGCCATCGTCGGTATGGCCTGCCGCTACCCGGGCGGGATCGCCTCCCCCGAGGACCTGTGGCGCCTGGTCGCGGCGGGTGGGGACGGCATATCGCCCTTCCCCACCGACCGCGGTTGGGACCTTGACGCGCTCTACCACCCGGACCCGGAGCACACGGGCACCAGCTACGCACGCGACGGTGGCTTCCTGCATGACGCGGCGGACTTCGACCCGGCGTTCTTCGGGATCTCGCCGCGTGAGGCGCTGGCGATGGATCCGCAGCAGCGGCTCCTCCTGGAAACGTCCTGGGAGGCGTTCGAGCGCGCCGGTATCGATCCGCTGTCGGTGCGCGGCGAGCGGGTCGGCGTGTTCGCGGGCGTGATGGGCCAGGACTACGCCGCTCGCTTCGCCCGGACCCCCGAATCCGTGGAAGGCCAGCTGAGCACCGGGAGCGCGGGCAGCGTCGTCTCGGGCCGGATCTCCTACACCTTCGGGTTGGAGGGCCCCGCGGTGTCCCTGGACACGGCGTGCTCATCGTCGCTGGTGGCCCTGCACCTGGCGGCGCAGGCACTCCGTCAGGGTGAGTGCTCGATGGCACTCGCGGGCGGCGTGACCGTGATGTCCACGCCGGTGGGATTCGTGGAGTTCAGCCGCCAGCGTGCCCTTTCCCCTGACGGTCGCTGCAAGGCGTTCGCGGGTGCGGCGGATGGGACCGGCTGGGCCGAGGGCGTGGGCATGCTGCTCGTGGAGCGGCTGTCCGACGCCGAGCGGAACGGTCACCCGGTGCTGGCGGTCATTCGTGGTTCGGCGGTGAACCAGGACGGTGCCTCGAATGGTCTGACGGCGCCGAACGGTCCGTCGCAGCAGCGGGTGATCCAGCAGGCGCTGGCCAGCGCGCGGCTGTCCGCCGACCAGGTGGACGCGGTCGAGGCGCATGGCACGGGTACGGCGCTGGGTGACCCGATCGAGGCGCAGGCGTTGCTCGCGACCTACGGGCAGGGTCGTTCCGACGACCGTCCGTTGTGGCTGGGTTCGGTGAAGTCGAACATCGGCCACACCCAGGCGGCCGCCGGCGCGGCCGGGATCATCAAGATGGTGATGGCGATGCGGCACGGTGTGCTGCCGCAGACCCTGCACGTCGATGAGCCGACGCCGCATGTGGACTGGACGGCGGGCGCGGTCGAGCTGCTGACCGAGCAGATCGCCTGGCCCGAGACGGGCCGGGCTCGTAGGGCCGCTGTGTCCTCCTTTGGTGTCAGTGGCACCAACGCCCATGTCATCCTGGAAGGTGTTGCGGCTCCTGAACCGCCCGAGGACGCGACTGCGCCGAGTGGTGGGACCGCCGCCCTTGTTCCGTGGGTGTTGTCGGCGCGGAGTGTGGAGGCGTTGCGGGCGCAGGCCCGGCAGCTGGCTTCCTTCGTTGCGGACCGGCCGCGGCTTGACCTGATGGAGGTCGGGGCCTCGCTGGCGACTGGCCGGGCGAGCCTGGAGCACCGCGCGGTGGTGCTCGGAACGGATCGCGAAGAACTCGTTCTCGGGCTGACCGCTCTCGTCAACGACCAGGCCACCGCTCAGGCCGTCCGGGGGGTGTCGGGCTCTCCGGGTGGTGTGGTGTTCGTGTTCCCGGGTCAGGGTTCGCAGTGGTTGGGGATGGCGGTGGAGCTGTTGGAGGCTTCGCCGGTGTTTGCTGCGCGGATGGCGGAGTGCGCTGATGCGCTTGAGCCGTTCACGGACTGGTCGCTGCTTGATGTGTTGCGGGATGAGTCGGGGGTGTGGCTGGAGCGGGTGGATGTGGTCCAGCCGGTGCTGTGGGCGGTGATGGTGTCGCTGGCCGCGGTGTGGGAGTCGCATGGTGTGGAGCCTGCCGCGGTGGTGGGTCATTCGCAGGGTGAGATCGCCGCGGCGGCTGTGGCCGGTGCGTTGACTCTGGAGGACGCTGCTCGGGTTGTTGCTTTGCGGAGCCGGTTGCTGCTGGATCTCAGTGGTGATGGTGGCATGTTGTCCGTCGCGTTGCCGGTGGAGCGGGTCGCTGAGCGGATCAGTGGGTTCGGGGACGCGGTGTCGGTGGCCGCGGTCAACGGTCCCGGCTCGGTGGTGGTTTCTGGTGAGCGTGTGGTGTTGTTGGAGCTTCAGGCGGGGTGGGAGGCTGAGGGTGTCCGGGCGCGGATGGTGCCGGTGGACTACGCCTCGCATTCGGCGCAGGTGGAGGAGATCGAGGATCGTCTGCTGGAGGTCCTGGCCCCGATCCAGCCCCGCAACGCTCGTGTTCCGTTCTACTCTTCCGTGACCGGTGCCCGGATCGACACCTCGGGTCTGGATGCCGCGTACTGGTACCGGAATCTGCGGCAGACGGTGGAGTTCGCCAAGGCGATTGCCACGCTGCTGGATGAGGGGCATGGCGCGTTCATCGAGACCAGCGCGCACCCGGTGCTGTTGATGGGCGTGCAGGAGTCGGCGGAGAGTGCCGACCGGCCGGTGGTGACCGTGGGTACCCTGCGTCGTGGTGAGGGCGGTCGGGAGCGGCTGCTCACCTCGCTGGCCGAGGCGCACGCGCGCGGAGTCGATGTGGACTGGACGTCGCTGTTCAGTGACAGTGGGGCGCGTCTGGTCGACCTGCCCACCTATCCCTTCCAGCGCGAGCGCTACTGGCTGGATGCCTCCAAGTCGAGCGGTGACGTGACGTCAGCCGGTCTCGTCCCGGCCGAGCACCCCTTGCTGGGCGCGGCGATCGGGGTCGCCGAGACGGACACCTATGTGTTCACCGGCCGCCTGAGCCTCAACGCTCACCCCTGGCTCGGTGACCACACGGTGTTCGGCACCGTGCTGCTGCCGGGCACCGCCTTCGTCGACATGGCGGTGCGCGCCGGTGACGAGGTCGGCTGCGGCCGGGTCGAAGAGCTCACCCTGGAGGCGCCGCTGGTGCTGCCGGACCGGGGCGGGGTGCAGGTGCAGATGGCCGTGGGCGCTCCCGACGCGTCGGGACAGCGCAGCCTGACGGTGCACTCGCGCGCCGAAGGGCTTGACGGGGCGGAGTGGACACGCCACGCCAGCGGCGTGGTCGCCCCCGGCACGCGGGAGGCCGGATACGACCTGAAGGTCTGGCCTCCGGAGGGTGCCACCGAGGTGGACCTCGACGGACACTACGACCGGCTGGAAGAGACCGGCCTGGGCTACGGTCCGGCGTTCCGAGGGCTTCGGCGGGCCTGGCTCGGCGCGGCGGACGAGGTCTTCGCCGAGGTGGCGCTGGAGGCCGACGCCGGCCCGCAGGGCGAGAGCTTCGTCCTGCACCCGGCGCTGCTCGATGCCACCCTGCACGCGATCGGACTCGGCAAGCTCGTCGAGGACACCGGCCGCGCCCGGCTGCCGTTCGTCTGGAGCGGGGTCCGGCTGTACGCCTCGGGAGCCTCCACGCTGCGGGTGCGCTTCGCCTCGCAGGGCGCGGACGCCGTGGTGCTGACCGCTGCCGACGAGCTCGGCCGGCCGGTTGCCTCGGTCGACTCGCTGGTGCTGCGTCCGTTCACCCCCGGACAGGTGGGCGGCGGCCGGCAGGAGTCGCTCTTCGAGGTGGCGTGGACGGCGGCCGAGCCGCGGACGGACTCCGTGCCCGGCGGCCGATGGGCGCTGCTGGGTGAGGAGGGGATCGGTCTGGCCGCGGCGCTGATGGCCTCCGGTGCCGGTGTCGATGCCCACCCGGACCTCGCCGCCCTCGGTGAAGCCGTCGAGGCGGGCGTGGCGGTGCCGGACCTGGTGCTGGCGCCGTTCGCCCCGTCGGACCCGGCGGACGGGGGAGCCACCGGCTTCCCGGACGGACTGACCAACACCGTGCACGGTGCGGCGCACCGGGCGCTGGCGCTGGTGCAGGCGTGGCTCGCGGACGAACGGTTCGCCGCCTCGCGCCTGGTCCTGGTGACGCGCGGCAGTGTCGCGGCGGTCGACGGCGAGGAAGTGCCGGGTCTGGCACAGTCGGTGGTGTGGGGCCTGGTGCGTTCCGCGCAGTCGGAGAATCCGGACCGGCTGGTTCTGCTCGACGTGGACGAGCTGGAGGACCAGGAGGATACCGGCCGGGTCGTGCGGGCCGCGGTGGCCTCCGGCGAGCCGCAGCTGGCGGTGCGCCGCGGCAGCACTCTGGTGCCCCGGCTGGTGCGGGCGCGCTCCTCGCACGGCGCCGCCGACGGCACCGTGGCCGCGGCACGGGACACGGCACTCGACGCGTCCGGTACGGCAACGGCCGTGCCGCGCGGGACGTTCGGCCCGCAGGACACCGTCCTGATCACCGGCGGCACCGGCACCCTCGGTGTGCTGGTGGCCCGCCACCTGGTCACCGAGTGCGGTGTCCGGCACCTGCTGCTGACCAGCCGCCGCGGGCCGGCGGCCGAGGGAGCGGCCGAAGCCGCGGCGGAGCTCACGGCGCTGGGTGCGGAGGTCACGGTGGCGGCATGCGACGCCGCGGACCGCGATGCGCTCGCCGCACTCCTGGACACCATCCCGGCGGATCGCCCGCTGGCGGGTGTGGTCCACTCGGCCGGTGTCCTGGACGACGGAATCATCTCCGCGCTCACCCCGGAACGCATGGACGGAGTGCTGCGGCCCAAGGTGGACGCGGCGCTCAACCTCCACGAGCTCACCCGCGACCTCGGCCTGTCGGCCTTCGTGCTGTTCTCCTCGGCGGCGGGCATCCTCGGAGCGGCCGGTCAGGCCAACTACGCGGCGGCCAACGCCTTCCTCGACGCGCTCGCGCAAGCGCGCCGGGCCGTGGGTCTGGCCGGTGTCTCCCTGGCGTGGGGTGCGTGGGAGGAGACCAGCACCATGACCGGCGCGCTCGACGACGTGGACGCCCAGCGCATCTCCCGTGCGGGGATGGCACCCCTCAGCTCCGAGGAGGGCGTGGCGCTGTTCGGCCTCGGTCTGGCGGACCACCGTGCGCTGCTCGTCCCGACCCGGCTGAACGTCGCGGCGCTGCGCGGCCAGTCCTGGCCCGCCGGGGTTCCCGCGCTGCTGCGGAGCCTGGTGCGCACCCCGGCGCGCCGTGCGGTGGAAACGGTGCGCGACGAGCCGGTCGTGCTGCGGCAGCGTCTGGCCGCACTGCCCGCGGCCGAGTGGGACGCGGTCCTGCTGGAGACGGTCCGTGCGCAGACGGCGGTCGTGCTCGGGCACCTGTCGACCGACGAGACGCACAGCGGGGTGACGTTCCTGGAGTCGGGCTTCAACTCGTTGACCGCGCTGGAACTCCGCAACGCCCTCAACGCCGTCACCGGTCTGCGGCTGCCGCCCACCGTGGTCTTCGACCAGTCCACGCCGGCCGCGCTGGCGGCGTACGTGCGGGCGCGGCTGGTGGAGGACGGAGTCCGTGATGCCTCCGCCGCGGCCTCGGCTGTCACCGCCCCGGCCGTTCCGGAGCCCGGGGCGAGCGGCCCTGAGCCGGTCACCATCTCCGCGCTGTACCGGAAGGCGGGTGAGCAGGGGAAGATCACCGAGGCGATGCAGTTCGGCATTCTCGCCTCCGCGATCAGTCCCTCCTTCTCCTCCCCGAGCGACCTGGAGAGCCTGCCGGTCCCCCTCCGGCTGGCTCGTGGTGACAGCGGTCCCGCGCTGATCTGCCTCCCGTCGTTCAGCGTGACCGCGGGTCCTCACGAGTACGCGCGGTTCGCGGCCGTCTTCCGCGGGCGGCGGGATGTCTACGTGATCCCGCAGCCGGGGTTCGCCCCGGGGGAGAGCCTGCCGGACTCGGTGGACGCGCTCGCATGGGTGCAGGCCGAAGTGGCGCGCAGCTGCGCAGCCGGTGAGCCGTTCGTCCTCGTCGGCCGTTCCGCGGGTGGGTGGATCGCGCACGCGGTCGCCACCAAGCTGGAGGAACTCGGGACGCCCGCGGCGGCGCTCGTGCTCCTCGACAGCTACGCCGCCAGTGGTGCGGTGGGGACCGACCTGGCGGACGCGATGATGAGTGGGGTGCTGCTGCGCGACGGGACGCACTCGTCCATCACGGATCTGAGTGTCACGGCGAGTGGAGGCTACAACCGCATCTTCATGGAGTGGCAGGCGCAGCCGATCAGCACGCCCACCCTGTTCCTCCAGGCCGCTGACCCGTTCTCCGAGGATCTGCGCGAGGTGCCCGAGGACATCTGGCGGGCCCGGTGGAACCTCCCGGCCAAGGTCGTGGAGATCTCCGGGGACCACTTCACGATTCTGGAGGAGCACTCGGAGTCCACCGCGCAGGCCGTCGAGGAGTGGCTGGCGGACATGGAGTGACCCCGCAGGCGCCACCCCGCTCCCGCGCGGGGTGGCGCCACGGAACGCAGGGGCTTGCGCCGCACGGCGCAAGCCCCTGCGTCTTTCCGCTTCCGGGCGCCTGTGGTGGGCATCCCTCTCCGCGTCTCAGGCGGTGCGAACGCGCCCGCGGGTACGCGGAGGCTGCCAGGGCCCGGTTGACGAACCGTTCGAACTCCCATCGCCACAGGTCACAACGCGCTTCTTCGTCGTCGAGGCACCCGTGGGCGGTAACCGATCGATGGGGCGAGTATCAAAGCCTGCGCACAAATTGCACGCATCCCTTCTACAGGCCGACCGTGATGGTCTAGATTGACGGTGCTTCAGCTGTTCGAACACGAGGCGACCAATAATGATCTATAGGTCCGGCGCTATGGACAGCCAGCACTCGCGTCCCCGGCGCCAGACGCGGAAGTGATCAATTCTCGGAACCCGAGAGCGGCTTTGGGTGCGGGGAGCACCCGAGGTTTCCACGGGTTCCCGCGCACCTCGAGAGACTGGCAGGACAGGCGAATCCGCTGCCGCCAGGGTGGGTTGTTTCACGTAGCGCCGCATAGCCGGTAGGTCATGCGCGGGGGCGGGGGCTCCCGAGGGGCGGAACGGGGCGGCGCGAGGGGCGGGGGCCTCTCGGGGGGAGGAACAGCGCGGCGCCGGGGGGCGGGGACCTCCCGGGGGAGCAACAGTGCGAGGCGAACACGTCGAACCACTGGGAACCTGGGGGGTTCTGTGCGGCAAGGGGGATTAGTCAGCCCGTTTTCGTCGGAGCGCGGGCCTCTGACGAACGGGGCGATCAGTCAGCCCGCGAACGACTGGGAGCAGCGGTACCGCCGTACCGTGATCATCAGCGATACCGTGGCCACCGCCTTGGTGGTGGCGGCGATCGGCAACTTCTTCGGGGCCCGGGACGCGGCCAACTGGCACGAGAAGTGGGGAATTCTCGCATTCGGCACCGAGCTGCTGGTGCTGGGAGCGCTTGCGGTGAGCCGGTCATGGGCTCCGGCCGTGCTCGGCCAGGGCGCCGAGGAATTCCGCCGGCTCGGGAGATCACTGTTTGCGGCGACCGTCGTACTGGCGCTCGGCGGAATCGCCCTCACCTCGCGCAACATCAAACTCTGGATCTTCGTCGCGATTCCCGCGATCGCGCTCATCACCATGACCGCGCGGTATCTGCTGCGGCTCCGGCTGCACAAACAGCGGAAGGAAGGGCGGTGCCTGCGACCGGTGCTCGCCGCCGGGAGCCCGGACACCGTGCGCGACCTGATCACCCGGGCCCGTAAGTTCCCGCACCTCGGCTGGCGGGTGGACGCGGTGTGTACGACGGACGGTCACGGCCTCGACGGTGACCAACTCGACGGAGTACCGGTCGTCGGCCGACTGGTGGACGTCGCCAGCCACGTCCGCCGCGACGGCTACCGTGTCGTCGCGGTCACACCGGACCCGCACTGGTCACCGGACCGGCTACAGCGGCTGGCCTGGAACCTCGAAGGCAGCGACGCCGAGATGGTCGTGGCCCCCGTGCTGATGGAGGTGGCAGGACCGCGGCTGCACGTCGACGCGGTGCTCGGGATACCGCTGCTGCGGGTCAGCATGCCGACCTTCACCGGGGGCCGCCGGGTGGTCAAGGCGGTCGTCGATCGGATGGGCGCGGCGATCCTGCTGCTGCTGTTCGCGCCGCTGATGGTGCTCGTCGGACTGCTCGTCCTCGCGGACAGTCGCGGTGGGGCGTTCTACCGCCAGCGCAGAGTCGGCAAGGACGGCCGCGAGTTCACCATCTACAAGTTCCGCACCATGGTCGCCGGGGCCGACAGGGCACGCGCCGAACTGGCCCACCGCAACGAGGGCGCCGGCCTGCTGTTCAAGCTCCGCCGGGACCCGCGGGTGACCAGGGTGGGAACGGTGCTGCGCCGGTACTCGCTCGACGAGCTCCCGCAGCTCTTCAACGTGCTCACCGGATCGATGTCGCTCGTCGGTCCGCGGCCTCCGCTACCGGAGGAGTCCGCCGCCTACGGCCCGGACATCCGTCGGCGGCTGCTCGTCAAGCCCGGGCTCACCGGCCTGTGGCAGATCAGCGGACGCAGCGACCTGCCGTGGGAGGAGGCGGTCCGCCTCGACCTGCGGTACGTGGAGGACTGGTCGCTCGCCCTGGACACAGTGATCTTGTGGAAGACGCTGCGCGCGGTGCTCCACGGGCAGGGGGCCTACTGATGCGCGGGGGGACTGCGACGGGGCGATCCCGCCGGCGCGCGGACCGCAGGCCGGGAGGGCCTGCCTGGGGGAGGGACAGGTCATGAGAGTCAGCGTTTTCGGGCTCGGCTACGTGGGCTGCGTATCGGCCGCGTGCCTGGCCAGCATGGGCCACGAGGTCATCGGGGTGGACGTGAACCAGGTGAAGGTCGACCTGGTCAACGACGGCAGGGCCCCGGTGGTCGAGGAGCGGATCGGCGAGCTCATCGCCGAGGTCGTACGGACCGGAGCGTTACGCGCCACCGGCGACGTCCGCGAGGCGATCACGGGCAGCGAGGTGTCGCTGGTCTGCGTGGGCACGCCGTCGGAGCCCAACGGCAGCCTGTGCACCACGTATCTGGAGCGGGTCACCGAGCAGATCGGCGCCGTGCTCGCCGAGGGGGCCGGGCAGGGGGGCCGGCATACCGTCGTGTTCCGCAGCACCATGCTCCCGGGCACCTGCCTGAACCTGCTGGTGCCGATCCTGGAGAAGTACGTCGGCGGCACGGCCGGGGCGGACTTCGGGGTCGCGGTCAACCCGGAGTTCCTGCGCGAGGGCACGAGCGTGCGGGACTTCTTCGACCCGCCCAAGACCGTGATCGGCGAGCTCGACCCGGCGAGCGGCGACGCGGTGGCGGCGCTGTACGACGGCTTGCCCGGCGAGGTGTTCCGGGTGCCGGTCCCGACGGCCGAGGCGATCAAATACGCCGACAACGCGTTCCACGGCCTCAAGATCGGCTTCGCCAACGAGCTGGGCGCGGTGTGCCAGGCGCTCGGGGTGGACTCGCACCAGGTGATGGATGTGTTCCTGGCCGACCGCAAGCTGAACATCAGCCCCGCCTACCTGCGGCCCGGCTTCGCCTTCGGCGGCTCCTGCCTGCCCAAGGACCTGCGCAGCCTGGTCCACGCGGCGCAGCGGGCCGACGTCTCGGTGCCCATCCTCGCCCATGTGCTGCCCTCCAACTCCGACCATCTGCAACGCGCGGTGGAGCTGGTCGAGCGCACCGGCAAGCGCCGGGTGGGCATGTTCGGGTTGTCCTTCAAACCCGGCACCGACGACCTCCGCGAGAGTCCGCTCGTCGAACTGGCGGAGCGACTCTTCGGCAAGGGGTACGACCTGCGGATCTACGACCCCAATGTGAACCTCTCCCGGCTGCTCGGCGCGAACCGCGAGTACATCGAGACCCGGCTGCCGCACCTCGCGCAGCTGCTCGCGGACTCCGTCGACGAGGTGCTCGCACATGCCGAGGTGTGCCTGGTCGGGACCAGGGAACCGGACGTCCTCGCGGCGCTGCCGCATGGCGAGGAACCGGTGATCGTCGACCTCATCCGCCTTCCCGACGCCGAGGCGCGCCGGGCTGAACCGGGGTACATGGGACTTGCCTGGTAACACGACCAGCGGCGATCGGCCGGACCGGCGCGCGCTGATCCTGGTGGAGAACCTGTCGGTGCCGTTCGACCGGCGGGTGTGGCAGGAGTGCACCACGCTGCGCGACGCGGGCTGGACGGTGCACGTCATCTGCCCCCGGGGGGAGAAGCGGGACACGGAACCGGAGGCGGTGATCGACGGGGTGCGGATCCACCGCTACCCGTTGCGCGCGGCCACCGGAGGGCCGGCCGGCTACCTGCGGGAGTACGGATCGGCGTTGTGGCATACGGCCCGGCTGGCCCGCAAGGTCGGCCCGGTCGACGTGGTCCACGCCTGCAACCCGCCCGACCTGCTGTTCCTGCCGGCACTGTGGCTGAAGCGGCGCGGCGCGCGGTTCGTCTTCGACCAGCACGACCTGGTGCCCGAGCTGTACCTCTCCCGGTTCGGCCGCGGCGAAGACCTGCTCTACCGCGCCGTGTGCGCGCTGGAACGGATGACCTACCGGGCCGCGGACGTCGTGCTCGCCACGAACGAGAGCTACCGGGACGTCGCGGTGCGCCGTGGCGGTCGGCGGCCGGAGGACGTCTTCGTGGTGCGCAGCGCCCCCGCCATCGACCGGTTCCAACCGGTGCCGCCCGAGCCGGAGCTGAAGCGCGGCAAGCCTCATCTGCTGTGCTACCTCGGCGTCATGGGCCCTCAGGACGGCGTCGACTACGCCCTGCGGGCCCTGGCGAAAATGCGCGACGAGCTCGGGCGGACCGACTGGCACGCGGTGTTCGTCGGCGCGGGCGACGCCTTCGACGCGATGGTGGAACTGTCCCGGCGGCTCGACCTCTCCGAGCAGGTGCAGTTCACCGGGCGCATTCCGGACGCCGACCTGGTGCGCTACCTGTCCACCGCGGACGTGTGCCTGTCCCCCGACCCGCGCAATCCGCTCAACGACGTGTCGACCATGAACAAGGTCCTGGAGTACATGGCGATGGGCCGGCCGATCGTCTCGTTCGACCTCCGGGAGGCGCGGGTCTCCGCCGGTGACGCCGCCGTCTACGCGCCCGCCGACGACGAGGCCGAATTCGCCAGGCTCATCGCGCTGCTCATGGACGACCCCGAGAAGCGGGCCCGGATGGGCAAGATCGGCCAGGAGCGGATCAGCGGACGGCTCTCCTGGCGGAACTCGCAGGCGTCGCTGCTCGCCGCCTACGCCGCGGCCTGCCGTGACCACACTCCGGTGGCGGCGGACGGCCGGGGCCGCACAGGGTGGAGGCCGCGCGGTTGAGCGAGGACCCGATACGCCTGGTCACGATCGGGCGGATTCTCCGTCGGCGCTGGCGGCTGCTGGCCGTCGTCACCGTGGTGGGCGCGCTCGTCGGCTACGGCATCTCGGTGCTGTTTCCGCCGCGCTACACGGCCTCGGTATCGGTACTGCTGCCGGGGCAGTGGGAGGAGCGCGAGCTGCTCACCCAGGCGGAGATCGCGACCAGTTCGTCGGTGGTCGACCGCGTGGCCGCCACGCTCGGCTGGAAGGGCGTCAGCGGCGGCGAGCTGCGGGATCGCGTGAGCGCCAAGGCCACCGACGGGAACATCATCAAGATCTCCGGTACGGCCACCACCCCGGAACGCGCGCAGCAGCTCTCCGACCGGGTGGCACAGGAGTTCGTCGCCTTCGCCGCGCGGATCGCGGGCGACGACACCGACCCCGACGCGGCCACGGGGCCCGAGGCGCTGCGGAAGAAGGTGGCGGAGACCAACCGCCGCATCACCGACCTGGCCGACGCGGCCGATCCGGGGCGGACCGTGGAGAGCGTGCAGGCCCGCACCGAGCTCGAGAAGCTGCGCACCGCGCTGCAGGAGGCCATGAAGAAGCTGGACGAGACCGAGGGGGCGACCAGCAGGGCCGGCATGGTCGTCATGGGACCGGCGCCCCGGCCGACCGACGAGGCCCCGCCGACGAGGACGCACCTCGTCGCCGGTGGGGCGGTGCTGTCCTTCCTGCTCGCGGTCGTCGGCCATCTCGCCGCGGCACGGGGGAACCGCCGACCGCGCACCGAGCCGGAGATCGCCGCGGCGCTGGGCTCGGCGCTGCTGGGTACCGTCGACGTGCCTGGCGAACGGCGCGCGCACCGGCCCCGAGGCCGTGGCTCGCGGGCCTGGATCCGCCGGCTCCTCGGCGTCGACACCCGGTGGGACATACCGACCCCGCGGAGGTCCGACGACGAGGCCGGCAGGCGGATCCGCTACCGGCGGGTGATCGCTCGCCTCCGGGACCGACTGCCGGCCCCCCGGCGGCTGCTGGTCGTCGTACCGGACGGCGACGAGATCGCCCACCGGGCCGCCGGGCAGCTCGTCGCGGAGGCCGAGAGCGATCCGGTGCTGCGGGTGGTGGACGTCTCGGCCTCCCAGCCGGTGGTGCCGGACCGCGACACCGAATCCGGTGCCCTGATCGTGCTCAGCGCGGGCAGCTGGACCGCGGGCGAGCTCGCCGGCATCGCCGAGGCGTGTGCGGACGGCGGGCATGAGGTCGTCGGCGTCGTCGTCGCCGGCGCGGTCCGGGTCCGTCCGACGCGGTCTGCCGGCCGTCCTCCGGAGAGCGCCACCCTGGCGCTCGCGGGTCGCGGCCGCGCGACGGGAGGTTCGGTGTGACGACGAGCACGACCTCGGAGCCGTCGGCCGCCGCTCCCCTTGTCGACCTCCAGGCGCTGGTGGTGGCGGTGCGCAGGCGCCGCCGCCTCTGGGGCGCCATGGCGCTGCTGGGGCTGCTGGTCGGCGCGGCGATGGCGGTCCTGATGCCGCCGCCGCCGCCGACCGCGGTGACCAAGGTGCTGGTCGCACATCAGGAGGACCAGCCGAACGACACCGGAACGCTGATCCGCACCGACGTCGAGCTGCTGGGGACCACGCGGATCGCCGGCAAGGCCCTGCGGTCCCTGAAGTCCCCGGAAAGCCCGGAGGACTTCATGCGGGACTACCGGGGTACCGGCCTGACCAACAACCTGCTGCGGATCGATGTGACAGGCGACAGCGACGCGGAAGCGGTGGCCCGGGCCAAGGCGCTGGCCGACGCGTTCGTCGCGGACCATGTGAGGCGGATGCGGGAGACCGCGAAGGCCGAGGCCGAGGCCCTGCTCGAGCAGCGTGACCGCATGCGGAAGGAACTCGTCCAGGTCAACGAGGAGATCGGAGACGGACCGCCGAGGAGCGGCCCGGAGGCGTCGGCGAGAACGGAGTCGCTCTTCGCCCGCCGGGCCGAGCTCACGACGCGGATCGCCGACTTCAACCAGCGCGCCGAGGAGGCGCGCGTCGGAACGCCCCGGCTCATCGCCGGCACGCAGATCGTGGACGCCCCGCACGCGGTGCGGCACTCCCTGCCCAGGGCCGCTGTCACCAACGCCGGGATCGGGCTCGTCCTCGGGCTCGTGCTCGGGCTCGCGGTGGCCGCGGTCGGCTCGGTGGTGGCGGACCGCCCCGTGCTGCGCCGCGAGATCGCGGCGAACCTGGGCGCCTCGGTCATCGCGGAGCTGCGCCGCGTGTCCCGCCGACCGGCCGGACGGTGGCGGCTCCGACGGACCCGGGCGGCACGGACGCGGCTCACCACCACCCTGGCCCGCGCCGTGCGCGGCTCAGCGGAACCGGTGTCGCTGCTGGAACTGGGCTGTGCGCGCAGCGCGAGCGCGATCGCCCTGGACGTCGCCGGAGCACTGGCGGCGGAGGGACCCGTGGTCGTCGTCGACGGTCTGCCGGGACCGCAGCTCGCAGGCCGCCGCCGGCGGCCGGGAGACCCGGACGTGGTCAGCGGCGAGGCCGCCACGGCCGTGCCGCATCAGACGCGTCGGCTCGGCGTCGGCTCGGTCGCGCCCGGCACGGCCTGGACGGACCTGCGGTTCCTCGGCGGCCAGACCGTGCTCGTGGTGCGTGCCGGGCACGGCAGCGCCGCATGGCTGCACACCGTGGCGCGGCAGCTCGCGGACCTGGACATTCCGGTGATCGGTGTGGTGCTGATCGACCCCGATCCGCGTGACCGGACCGACGGCACCCTGTGGGACGGGCCGCACACCGCGCTGCGCGGCCCTCATCAGCGGCTGGCCCGGCAGAACGGCACGGGCCGGCTGCGGACGGAGCGGCCGCCGGTGCCGGCCGCACGGGTCCCGAACAGCGACCAGGAGGCGCGGTAGAACATGTGTGGCATCGCAGGCGCTTACCGATGGCCGGACGGGAAGGTGGTGACCGACCGGCTCACCGACACCCTCGCCCACCGCGGCCCGGACGGGGCGGGCCGGTACAGCCACCCCGCCGGTGACGGCGAAGTCCACCTCGGGCACCGCCGACTCGCCATCATCGACCTGTCCGAGACCGGCACCCAGCCGATGGTCTCGGGCGGCCTCGCCCTGACGTACAACGGCGAGCTGTACAACGCGCCCGAGCTGCGCGCCGAGCTGGCGGCCGCCGGGGTGCGCTTCCGCGGTACCTCCGACACCGAGGTCGTCCTCGAGGCATGGCGGCGCTGGGGCACCGACTGCCTGCCCCGGCTGCGCGGCATGTTCGCGTTCGGGATCTTCGACGAGCGCACCGGTGACCTGGTGCTCGCCCGCGACCAGCTCGGCGTCAAACCGCTGTTCCTGCTGCGGCGCGGCGAGGGCCTGGTGTTCGCCTCCGAGCTCAAGGCGCTCGCCGCCGCCACCGGCGGGTCGCTCCGGGTGGACCACGCGGCGCTGGTGGCCTCGCTGCTGTACTACTGGGTGCCGGACTCGCGCTGCGCGTTCCGCGAGGCGGAGAAGCTGCCGCCGGGGAGCTGGCTCAGGTGCCGGGCCGACGGCCGGGTGGAGCGCGGCCGGTTCTGGCACCTGAAGGACGTCGCCGCCGAGGGCCGGGAGCGGGCCCGCGGCGGCGAGCGGCCGGACCTGGCCGCCGTCGTCGAGGAGTCGACCCGGCGGCACCTGCTCTCCGACGTCCCCGTGGCGACCTTCCTCTCCGGCGGTCTCGACTCCAGCTACCTGACGGCCCTTGCGGCCCGCCACCAGCCCGGGATCTCCGCCTACACGATCGGGTTCCGCGCCGAGGACGCCAGGTTCGAGGCGATGCCGGACGACCTGCGCTACGCCCGGCGGGTGGCCGAGCGGTTCGGCGTCGACCTGCATGAGATCGAGATCGCCCCGAACGTGCTCGACCTGCTGCCCCGGATGACGTACCACCTGGACGAGCCGATCGGCGACCCCGCCGCGATCAACACCTTCCTGATCTGTTCCGCGGCCCGGGAGGCCGGGGTCAAGGTGATGCTCTCGGGAATGGGCGCCGACGAGCTGTTCGCCGGTTACCGCAAGCACCTGGCCAACCTGCTCGCGCTGCGCTACCAGCGCGTCCCGCGCCCCCTGCGCCGCGGCCTGTCCGCGACCGTGGACCGGCTGCCGGTCGCCACGGCCCGCCGGGGGTACCGGTCGGTGCGCTTCGCGAAGCGGTTCCTCTCCTTCGCCGATCTGCCGGAGGAGACCGCGTTCAGGCGCAGCTACACCATGTACGACCAGGACGAACTGCTCGCCCTGGTCGACCCGGACCTGGCCGGGACGGTCGAGGACGTGCTGACCGAGCACGCCGACATCTACCAGGACAACGACCTCGACGACTTCGTCAACCGCATGTGCCTGGGCGACGCCCGGATGTTCCTGCCGGGCCTGAACCTCGCCTACACCGACCGGTCGAGCATGGCCGCGTCGACCGAGGTGCGGGTGCCGTATGTGGACGTCGAGGTGGTCAAGGCGGCGTTCGCCGTGCCCGGCGATCGCAAGATCGTCGGACGGCAGGGCAAGGCCGTCCTCAAGGAGGCGGCCACCTCCGTCCTGCCCCGGGAGATCGTGTACCGGCCCAAGGGCCTGTTCAGCGCCCCGCTGCGCGCCTGGATGAGTCGGGATCTGGCGCCGCTGGTGCGCGAGGTGGTCAACGACGGCGTGCTCGTGGGTTCCGGGCTCCTGCGCCGCGACGCCCTGGCGCGCATGGTCGCCGAGGACGCCGCCGGGCAGCGGGACTTCTCCAAGCATCTGTGGCATGTGCTGACCCTCGAGTACTGGTATCGCGGCGCGACCTCCGGGTCCGGCCAGAAGGCTACGGCGTAGAAACAAGGGGACTTCGGGTGAAACAGGTTGTGCAGAACTACAAGAGCGGCGAGCTGGCGGTGCTCGACGTGCCGGTGCCGGGGTGCAAGCCGGGCGGTGTGCTGGTCAGAACCGCCTACTCGCTGATATCCACCGGGACCGAGCTCATGAAGGTGTCCGAGGCCGGCATGTCGATGCTGGGCAAGGCCCGCTCCCGGCCGGACCAGGTGGCCAAGGTCATGCAGAGCGTGGCCACCAACGGGCTGCCCGCCACCTACCGCAAGGTGATGGGCAAGCTGGACTCCTACACGCCGCTCGGCTACTCGCTGTGCGGGGTGGTCGAGCAGGTCGGCGCCGGGATCGACGATGTGAAGGTCGGCGACCTCGTGGCCTGCGCAGGCAACGAGCACGCGCTGCACGCCGAGCTGAACTGGGTGCCGAAGAACCTCTACACCCCGGTGCCGGACGGCCTCGCGCCGCGCCACGCGGCCTTCGGCACCGTCGGGTCGATCGCGATGCAGGGCGTCCGCCAGGGCGAGCCGCAGCTCGGCGAGGTGGCGCTGGTCATCGGCCTCGGGCTGATCGGGCAGCTGGTCGTGCAGCTCCTCACCGCGTCGGGAGTCCGCGTCGTCGGGGTCGACCCCGACCCGGCGCGCTGCGGGCTCGCCGAGCGCCTGGGCGCCGCGGCCTGCGGCGATCCCGCCTCCGCGGCCGTGGCGGCCGCCGTCGCCGAACTCACCGACGGTCACGGCGTGGACCAGGTGTACCTGGCCGCCGGCGGCGGCAGCAACCAGCCCGTCGAACTGGCCGCCGAGTTGAGCCGGGACCGCGGCCGGGTCGTCGACATCGGCAAGTGCCGCCTGGACCTGCCGTGGAACGCGTACTACGAGAAGGAGCTCGACGTCCGGTTCTCCCGCAGTTACGGCCCCGGGCGCTACGACCCGGAGTACGAGCTCGACGGGCGGGACTACCCGATCGGCTATGTGCGCTGGACCGAGCGCCGCAACCTGGCGTGTTTCCTCGATCTCGTCGCCCGCGGCCGCGTCGACGTGGAGCCCCTGGTCTCCCACATCGCCGACTTCGACGACGCCGTCGAGACGTACCAGCGCCTGAAGGACGGCGACCTGAAGGCCGTGGCGGTGCTGTTCCGGTACCCCGAACCCGCGGGGGAGGTGGCGGCCCCGGAGGTGGCCGTGCCCACGGTGAAGCCACGCAGCGGCACCGTGTCCACCCCCGCCCGGTCCGGCACGTCACCCGTGCGCCTCGCGTTCGTCGGCGCGGGAAACTACGCGACCTCGATGCTGCTGCCGCACCTGGCCGGGCGCGACGGCGTCGAGCTGTCGACCGTGGTCACCACCACGGCGCTGTCCGCGGCCAACGCCCAGCGGAAGTTCGGCTTCGCCGAGGCGACCACCGACCTCGACGCCGTGCTCGGCGACACGTCCATCGACGCGGTGTTCGTGGTCACCCGACACAGCTCGCACGCCGAACTGACCCGCAAGGCGCTCCTCGCGGACAAGACGGTGTTCGTGGAGAAGCCCCTGGCCCTCACCGAGGACGAGCTGACCGGTGTGCTCGCGGCGGTGGAGGAGTCCGGCAACGACCGGTTGCAGGTGGGCTTCAACCGCCGGTTCGCGCCGCTCTTACAGGAGGCCAGACAGCGGTTCGGCGCCCGGACCGGCCCGGCGAGCCTCCGCTACCTGGTCAACGCGGGCCGGTTGCAGCCCGGCAGCTGGTACCTCCGACAGGGCACCGAGGGATCACGGTTCGTCGGCGAGGGCGGACACTTCATCGACACGGCGAGCTGGCTGCTCGGGGCCGACCCGGTATCGGTGTACGCGGTCGCCCCGTCCGGCACCGAGGACCTCCAGATCGTGCTGCACTACCCGGACGGGTCCACCGCCACCATCAGCTACGTCACCACGGGTGCGCCCGGCTTCCCCAAGGAGACGCTGGACCTGGTCGCGGACGGCAAGGTGCTGCGGCTCGACGACTTCGTCCGCGCCTCGGTGTACAGCCGTAAGCGGTGGGTCAGTTCGCGGCTGCCCAAGGCCCGGGACAAGGGCCAGTCCGCCGAGCTGGCCGCGTTCATCAAGGCCGTGCGGACCGGCGGGCCGATGCCAGTGCCGCTTCAGTCGCTGGTCGCCACCACGTCGGCCACCCTCGCCGTGCGGGCCGGCCTGGCCGGCGGCGCGCCGGTGACGTTGGCGAGGGCACGATGACGGTGAGCTCGGGGAGTCCGGGCTGGTACCTGCGACGCCTTTCCCGGATGGGACCGCGGGAGGTCGGCGGCCGGGTGAGCGACGCGGTGCGCAGGCGGCGGTGGCGGTCGGCGCGGCCCGACTGCCCGAGCGTGACCGGTGCCCGGTTCACCGCGGTGCTGCCCGCCGGGACGCTCGCCGCCGTGCCGCCGGACGCCGCGAAGCGTCTCATCGCCGAGGCCGACCGGCTGATGGCCGGGCACGCCGAGTACTTCGGCGTGGACCGCGACGACCTGGCCGACCCGGACTGGTGGCGCGACCCGAAGACGGGGCGCCGCGCTCCGTGGGGCTACGCCTTCGACGTGCCGTACCGCGACGAGGACGCGGTCGGGGACATCAAGCAGATCTGGGAGCTGTCCCGGCATCAGTACCTCACCGTGCTC
The DNA here is from genome assembly GCF_029541745.1 of Streptomyces sp. LX-29. Classification (NCBI taxonomy): domain Bacteria; kingdom Bacillati; phylum Actinomycetota; class Actinomycetes; order Kitasatosporales; family Streptomycetaceae; genus Streptomyces; species Streptomyces sp. LX-29. Next base: position 7,512,532 of record NZ_CP089746.1, read on the forward strand.
GCCGCCGCCTACGCGATCACCGGGAACGAGCGGTACGCCGAGCGCGTGGCCGAGCACCTGCGGCTGTGGTGGGCGGCCAACGCGCCGCTGCGCGGAGTGCACTGGATCAGCGGCATCGAGCTGGGCATCCGGCTGCTGTCCTGGGTGTGGATCCGTCGGCTGCTCGACGGCTGGCCGGGCGCGCCCGGGCTGTTCGAGGACAACCCGGTGGCGCTGAACCAGATCTGGCACCACCAGCGCTGGCTGGCCGCCTTCCCCAGCCGGGGGTCCTCGGCCAACAACCACGTCATCGCCGAGGCCGCCGGGCAGTTCGCCGCAGCCTGCGCTTTCGGGTGGTTCCCCTCCTCGGCGCGCTGGCGAGCCGACGCGCTGCGGTCGCTGGAGCGGCACCTGTGCGGCAACACCTTCGACTCCGGCCTCAACCGCGAGCTGGCCACCGAGTACCACGGACTCGTGCTGGAGCTCGGCCTGGCCGCGGTGGCCGAGGCGGATGCCGCAGGCGTGCCGGTCCCCGCGTCCGTCCGCCGTGTGCTGCTGCGGATGACCGACGCGCTCGCGGCCATCGTGGACAACCGGTTGCGGCCGCCGCGCCAGGGGGACGCGGACGACGGGCACGGTCTGGTCGTGGACGGCGCGGGCACCGACCGCTGGGCCTCGCTCCTCGCCACCGGGGACGCCGTGTTCGGCCGGCTCGACTGGTGGCCGGCCGTGACCGGCACCGATGTGCGCACCCCGCTGCTCGCCGCGCTCATCCGGCCGTACCCGAAAAGCGGAACCGCCGCGGCCGTGACCCGCCCGCCAAGCCGACCAGGCCACTTCGCCGACGCGGGGCTCACCATCCTGCGCGGTCCGGGGGAGATCTGGTGCCGCTGCGACGGCGGTCCGCACGGCTTCCTGTCCATCGCCGCGCACGCCCACGCGGACGCGCTGTCCGTGGAGGTCCGGCACGACGGCGTCGACGTGCTCGCCGACCCGGGGACGTTCTGCTACCACGGGCAGCCCGAGTGGCGGCAGTACTTCCGGTCCACCCTCGGCCACAACACCCTGCAACTGGATGGCGGTGACCAGTCCGTCTCCGGCGGCCCGTTCCTCTGGACCCGGCATGCCCGCAGCCGCGTCCTGGTCGCGGACACCTCCGAAGCCTCCGACGGGGGGACGGCCCGCTGGTGTGCCGAGCACGACGGTTACCAGGGCTCCGTGCACCGCCGCCGGGTGGAGCTGACGGCCGCGAGCCGGGAGCTGCGGGTGGTCGACGAGGTGCGCGGCCCGCGCCGGGCCGTGCGCCTGGCGTTCCACCTCGGCCCGGCGATCGCCGCGGACCTGGTGGGGGACCGGGCACAGCTCACCTGGACCCGGGACGGCGAGGACCGCTCCGCGGTGCTCGCCCTGCCCGGTCAGCTGTGCTGGCGGGCGCACCGCGGCGAGACCGACCCGCCGCTGGGCTGGTACTCCGCCGGCTTCGGGCGCAAGGAACCCACCACAACGCTGGTCGGCACCGGATTCGCCGACGGCGCTGCGCTGTGGGGGGATTTCACCACCGTACTCAGGTTCCACGGTTAGGGAGGACGCGTGGGGATCACGTGGCGGCACCGGGCGTTGCCGGTGGCAGCGCTGGCGCTGGCCCTGCTGGCGGCGACCGGCTGTGAGAGCACGCCGGCCGCGCCGCCGGAGCCGACCGCCGCGCCGTCCACGTCCGCGGCACGGTCGGTGGCCCGGGTGTGCGCCGAGCCCGCGGCCGGTCCTGGGAAGGCACCGGCGGGCGCGGTGACGGTCGACCCCGCGGTGGTCGGTGACCTGGCCGCGAAGACCAGGAGCAGCCCCCCGCACACGACGTTCTGGCTTGCGCCGGGCAAGCACCGGCTCGAACCGGAGCGCTACGCCCAGGTCATGCCCAAGAAGGGGAACCGCTACCTCGGCGCGCCCGGCGCGGTGCTCGACGGCCGGAAGATCAACCAGTACGCGTTCAGCGGCAGCGCCCGCGACGTCACCATCCGCCACCTGACCGTGCAGCGTTTCGTCGCGCCGCACGACGAGGGTGTGGTCAACCACGACATGGCCGACGGGTGGGTGATCGAGCACGCGAAGGTCCAGTACAACTCCGGTGCCGGGCTGATGGCCGGTGCCCGCCAGCAGGTCCGCGCCAGCTGTCTGCGCGGCAACGGACAGTACGGAATGAACGCGTACAAGACCGGTGACTCCATCCGTGGCCTGGTGGTCGAGGGCAACGAGATCGTGGGCAACAACACCGGCGACTGGGAGCGGAAGCGGCCGGGCTGCGGCTGCACCGGAGGCGTCAAGTTCTGGGCCGTCGACGGCGCCGACATCCGCGGCAACTGGGTGCACGACAACCGCGGAGTCGGGTTGTGGGCGGACAACAACAACAACGACTTCCGCATCGAGAACAACGTCCTCGAGGCCAACGACGGTGCCGCGTTGATGTACGAGACCAGCTACAACGCGGTCATCCGGAACAACACGATCCGGCGGAACAACTGGGTCGAGGGCCGCAAGGGCGCCGACCGCGGCGACGACTTCCCGTACGCGACCGTCTACGTGTCCGAGTCGGGTGGCGAACCACGGATCAAAGCCCGCACGGACAAGATCGAGATCTACCGGAACGTGCTGGAGGACAACTGGAACGGCATCACCCTGTGGGAGAACGCCGACCGGTTCTGCAACAGCCCCGCCAACACCTCGACCGGTTACTGCACGTTGCTGGTGAAGGACACCGACCGCTGCGCGCGCCCGGCCATCGCCACCGCACCGCTCTACGCCGACTGCCGGTGGAAGACCCAGCGGGTGGACATCCACGGCAACCGCTTCGTCCTGGACACGTCCGTCGTCAGGTGCACGGTGGAGTGCGGCCACATGGCGGTCCTCGCCAACTACGGCACCTATCCGAACTGGTCGCCGTACAAGGGCAAGCGGGTGGCTGAGGCGATCACCCACCAGCAGCACAACCGCTGGCACGACAACGTCTACTGCGGACCGTGGAGCTTCGTCGCAGGCGACCCGGGTCGGAAACTCGGCCCCGGGCAGTGGCAGAGCACGCCGCACCGGCAGGACGCCGGCAGCACCTTCGCCCCACAGGCCGGTGGTTGAGATTGGGCGGGGACCTGACGCGCGGTGGGCCGCCGGGCCGACCGGACACAGCGGGCACCCAGACCGATGCCGCACCACGCCCTGCCGGCACACCGAAGGCCGTCGGGATCGTCTGGGCGTTGCTGGCCCTCAACACGCTCGGCTCAGCCGGGGCGAAGACCGTCATCCCGCTGCCCCGTTCCCTCATCCAGATGGCCACCATGGGCGCGCTGGTCACCGCGTTCGCGCTGGCGCTCGCGCTCAACCTCCGCCTGCGCATCCGACCCAGCGCCTTCGTGTTCCTGCTCACCCTGCTCCTGGTGCCGAGCGTGATCTCCAGCGTGAACCTGGAGGTCGGGTACGGCGCGCTGTTCCGCTGCGCCCGCCTCGCGCTCTTCGTCGGCACGCTGTGGCTGCTCAGCCGCTGGTGGGACGGCAGCCTGACGTTCGTCCGATACCACATCCGGATGTACTTCGCGGTGCTCGTGCTGGTGGCCGCGGGCCTGGTCGTCTCGCCGGGCACGGCCATGCCCGAGTACTACGGCGGACGCCTGGTCGGCGCGTTGTGGCCGCTCACCCCGCCGCAGATCGGACAGTACGCCGCGGTGGTCATCGGGCTCACCGTGCTGCTCGTCCTCGGCCGCCACACCACCGGGGCAGGCGCGGCGGTGATCATCGTGCCGTCACTCGTCCTGCTGGTGTTGACCCATACCCGCACGGCCACGCTCGGCCTGCTCATCGGGTTGGTGCTGGCGATCGGCTCGCTCGTCCCGACCAGCGCCGCCGCCCGCCGGTTCTTCGCCTGGACGGTGGTGTGCGCCACGGTGGCCGCAGTGGCGTTCAGCTCCGCGCTGCGGACCTGGTACCTGCGCGGACAGAGCCAGGAGAACCTCTCCAACCTCACCGGTCGGGCCAAGGTCTGGGACGCCCTGCTCGCGGCGCCCCGGACCACCGGGGAGAAGGTGTTCGGCGTGGGCCTGAGCGACAAGTCGTTCGGCGGGCTGCCGATCGACAACAGCTGGCTGGCCGTCTACCACGAGCAGGGTCTGATCGGCGTCGCCATCGTGGCAGTGATGATCACCGTCCTGGGCGGCGTCGCGCTGCTGCGGCCACCGTCGCTGCCGAGGGCCTGCGCGATCTTCCTGATCGGCTACTGCGCGATCTCGTCGTACACCGAGGCCGGTCTGGGCGACGCCTCGCCGTATCTGCTGCATCTGGCCCTGGCGGCCTCGCTCCTCGTGGCACCTGCCCAGGCCACGCCCCTGTCGACGGCCGCGGTGCCGCGACGACGTATCCCGCGATGGGCCCGGAGGTGACCTTGGGCATGCACGTCCTTGTGGTGCACAACCGCTATTCCTCGAAGCAGCCGAGCGGAGAGAACAGAGTCGTCGACGAGGAGGTGGGGCTGCTGCGCGCGGCCGGCCACCGGGTCGACCTCTTCGAACGACGCAGCGACGACATCGCCGCCCGCTCCCTCCTCGGCAAGGCCGCGGTGCCCCTGCTGGTGCCGTGGAACCCGGCGGTCCGCGCGGAGCTCACCGCCCGGCTGCGCACCGAGCGACCGGACGTGGTGCACGTCCACAACGTCTTCCCGCTCCTGTCGCCCGCGGTCCTCGCCGCCTGCGCCGACGCCGGCGTGCCCGTCGTCGCCACGCTGCACAACTACACCCAGGTCTGCCCGCCCGGCACCCTGCACCGGGACGGAAAGTCGTGCACCGAGTGCGTCGGGTCGACGGCGTCGCTGCCCGCCGTACGGCACGGCTGCTACCGGAACTCCCGGCTGGCGACGGTGCCGCTCGCGGTCAGCCTGTCGGTCAACCGGCGGCGGTGGTGGTCCGGCGTGGAGCGGTTCTTCTGCATCTCCGCCGCGCAGCGCGACGTCCTGGTGCGCTCCGGCATGCCACCCGAGCGGCTGGCGGTGAAGCACAACTTCGTGCCCGACCCGGGCGCCCGCCGAACCGGCGATGGCGAGCATCTGCTCTTCCTCGGACGGCTCGCGGAGGCCAAGGGCGTACGGCTGCTCATGGCCGCGTGGGACGAGGTCGCAGCGAGCGGCGGTGTGGGCGTGCCGCTCGTGCTCGCCGGCGCGGGGCCGCTGGAGGGAGAGGTCACCGCCTGGGCGGCGGGCCGGGACGACGTGCGGTACGTCGGTCTGTACGACCCGGCTCAGTGCCGGCGGGCCGTCGCGCGGTCGGTCGCCGTGGTGGCTCCCTCGATGGCCCTGGAGACGTTCGGCCTGGTGGTCGCGGAGGCGATGGCGGCGGGGGTTCCGGCCGTCGCCGCCGGTCACGGCGCCTTCGTCGAACTCGTCGAGGACGGGGTCACCGGGCTGCTGCACCAGCCGGGCGAGCCCGCCTCGCTCGCGTCCTGCCTAAGCCGGATCGCGGCCGAGCCCGGCCGCAACCGGGAGATGGGCCAGGCGGCCCGGCGCCGTTACGAGCAGGGTTTCAGCCCGGCCGTCGGCCTGGAGCGCCTGGTGGAGGGGTACCGCACCGCGATCGCGGGTCGGTCGGGCGGCGCGGACGGCGCGCCGCCGACAGGGAACGGAAGCAACGGCTCGCGGCGGGGGGCCCGTGCGAGCAGGGATGGGGGAAGTAGATGACACGATGCCGACTCTGCGGCTCGGCGACGCTGGCGAGCGTCGTCGATCTGGGGGCGACCCCGCCGTGCGAGAGCTTTCTCGCCGCGGACCGACTGGACCAGCCGGAACCGGCCTACCCGCTGCACCTGCGGGTCTGCACCGACTGCTGGCTCGCGCAGATTCCTCCGCTGATCACGCCGGAGGAGACGTTCACGCAGTACGCGTACTTCTCCTCCTACTCGACCTCCTGGGTGGAGCACGCGCGCACGTTCGTCGCCGACGCCGCCGAGCGGGTGGGTCTGGGCCCCGACGCCTTCGTGGTCGAGGTCGCGAGCAACGACGGGTACCTGCTGAAGCACGTGGTGGACCGGGGGATCCGCTGCCTGGGCATCGAGCCGTCGGTGAACGTCGGCGCCGCGGCGCGGGAGAAGGGGGTGCCCACGCTCACGGAGTTCCTGACCCCGGAGACCGGCACGGCCGTCCGCGCCGAGCACGGCCCGGCGGACCTGGTCGTGGCCAACAACGTGTACGCGCACATCCCCGACGTCGTCGGGTTCACCCAGGGGCTGCGCGCCCTGGTCGCCGAGGACGGCTGGGTCTCCATCGAGGTGCAGCACCTGCTGACCCTGATCGAGCAGAACCAGTACGACACGATCTACCACGAGCACTTTCAGTACTACACGGTCGCGTCCGCGATCCGGGCGCTGGCGAGCGGCGGACTCTCCCTCGTGGACGTCGAGTTGCTGCCCACGCACGGCGGCTCCATCCGGCTGTGGGCCCGGCCCACCGAGGTGGCGGGCGAGCCGAATCCACGGGTGGCCGACGTGCTGGCTCGGGAGAAGGCAGCCGGGCTCCAGGAACTGTCCGGGTACACCGAGTTCTCCGCCCGGGTGGCCAAGGTGCGCCGGGACCTCCTGCGGTTCCTCATCGAGGCGGCCGAGCGCGGCGAGACGGTCGTCGGCTACGGCGCCCCGGGCAAGGGCAACACCCTGCTCAACCACTGCGGCATCCGGCCCGACCTGCTCCCGTACACGGTCGACCGCAACCCCTACAAGCACGGCAGGTTCACCCCGGGCACCCGCATCCCGATCCTGCCGCCCGAGCAGATAGCCGCCGACAGACCGGACTACGTGCTCGTCCTCCCGTGGAACCTGCGGGACGAACTGGTCGAGCAACTGTCCTTCCTCCACGCCTGGGGCGGCCGCCTGGTCTTCCCCATCCCGGAACTGAGCATCGTCGAGGTCACGTCGTGAAAGGGATCGCAGCATGAAGGTCGTTCTGTTCTGCGGCGGCTACGGGATGCGGATGCGGAGCGGTGCCGCGGACGACGTGCCCAAGCCGATGGCGATGGTCGGCCCGCGACCGCTGATCTGGCACGTCATGCGCTACTACGCGCACTTCGGGCACACGGAGTTCATCCTGTGCCTCGGCTACGGGGCGCACCACATCAAGAACTTCTTCCTCACCTACGAGGAGACGGCGTCCAACGACTTCGTGCTGCGAGGCGGGCGGACCGAGCTCCTCTCCACCGACATCTCGGACTGGACGATCACGTTCGCGCAGACCGGCATCGAGTCGCCGATCGGGGAGCGGCTGCGCCGGGTGCGGCACCACCTGGACGGCGACGAGATGTTCCTCGCCAACTACGCCGACGTGCTCACGGACGCCCCGCTGCCGGAGATGATCGATTCCTTCGCCCAACGCGACGCCGGTGCGTCGATGATGGTGGTGCCGCCGCAGTCCTCGTTCCACTGTGTGGAGTTGGGCGAGAACGGCCTGGTGGGGGGCATCACCGCGGTGAGCGAACTGCCGCTGTGGGAGAACGGCGGCTACTTCGTGCTCCGCCAGGAGGTCTTCGACCACATACCGGAGAACGGGGACCTGGTCGCCGACGGATGCGCCCAACTGGCCAAGCGGGGCCGCCTCGTGGCGCACCGGCACCGCGGCTTCTGGAAGCCGACCGACACCGTGAAGGAACGGGCCGCGCTGGACGCCGCCTACGCCCGGGGCGACCGCCCGTGGGCCGTGTGGGAACAGGACCGCGCGGGGGTGGGGGCGTGATCCAGCTCAGCACCGGGCGCCTGGACCAGGTCGTCGCGGTGGGCGCGCACTGCGACGACATCGCCATCGGCGCCGGCGGCACACTGCTGACGATGTGCCTCGCGCGGCCCGGGATCCGCGTCGACGCGCTGGTGCTCTCCGGCGGTGGCAGCGAGCGGGAGCAGGAGGAGCGGGCCGCGCTCGCCGCCTTCTGCCCGGGCGCCGACCTGCGGCTGACCGTGCTCAAGCTGCCCGACGGCCGGATGCCCGCGCACTGGGACGAGGCCAAGATCGCGGTCGAGGAGCTGCGCGTGCGCAGCGAGCCGGATCTGGTCCTCGCTCCGCGCACCGACGACGCGCACCAGGATCACAGCGGCCTGGCGAAGCTGGTCACCACCGCCTTCCGCGACCACCTCGTGCTCGGCTACGAGATCGTCAAGTGGGACGGCGATCTCGGCCGCCTCGCCGCGTACCAGCCGCTGTCGCCCCAGATCGCCGAAGAGAAGGTGCGGCTGCTGCAGGAGCACTACCCCTCGCAGCAGCACCGGCCCTGGTACGACCGGGAGACCTTCATCGGTCTCGCACGGATCCGCGGCATCGAATGCCACGCGCGGTACGCCGAGGCGTTCGCCACCACCAAACTCACACTCAACCTGGGGGACTGAACCTTGCGCGTGCTGCTGACCGGACACCAGGGCTACCTGGGCACGGTGATGGCCCCGGTCCTGAGCGCCGCCGGGCACGAGGTCGTCGGTCTCGACTCCGGCCTGTTCGCCGACTGCGTCCTCGGCCCGGCACCCGCCGACCCGCGGGGACACCGGGTCGACCTGCGCGACGTCACGGCCGACCACGTGGCCGGGGTGGACGCCGTGATCCACCTGGCCGCGCTCTCCAACGACCCGCTGGGATCGCTGGCGCCCGACCTCACCTACGACATCAACCACCACGCCGCGGTACGCCTGGCCCGGCTGGCCCGCGACGCCGGAGTGCGGCGCTTCCTGTACGCGTCGACCTGCTCGGTCTACGGCGCCGCCGGCGACCCCGACGTGTCGAACCTGGTGACCGAGGACGCCCCGCTGCGCCCGGTGACCCCGTACGCGGAGTCCAAGGTGCGGGTCGAGGACGACCTGCACGCACTCGCCGACGACGACTTCACCCCGGTGTTCATGCGCAACGCCACCGCCTTCGGCTACTCGCCCCGGCTGCGCGCCGACATCGTGCTGAACAACCTGGTGGGCCACGCGCTGCTGTCCGGCGAGGTCCTCGTGCTCTCCGACGGCACCCCCTGGCGCCCGCTGGTGCACGCCGCCGACATCGCACGGGCCTTCGCGGCCGCGCTGACCGCGCCGCGGGAGGCGGTGCACGGCCGGGCGTTCAACATCGGCAGCGAGACCAACAACGTCACGGTCGCCGAGATCGCCGAGCAGGTCGCCGAGGCGGTGTCCGGCGCGAAGGTGGTGATCACCGGGGAGACCGGTGCCGATCCGCGGTCGTACCGGGTGGACTTCTCCCGGTTCCGCGCCGCGGTGCCCGGCTTCGACTGCGAGTGGACGGTGAAGCGGGGCGCGCTCGAACTCGTCGACGCCTACCGGAAACACGGGCTGACCCGGGAGGACTTCGAGCGACGCTTCACCCGCCTCGCCGTGCTGCGCGCGGCGTCCGACACCGGCGCCGTCGACGACACCCTGCGGTGGCGCCGATGACCGCGGCCGGAGAGCGGATGCACCAGCTGGTGAAGCGGCTGTACCCGCTGTGCCGGAGCATCACCGGCGACGGTGTGCGCGCCACCCTGGAGATCGTCGGCGAGTACGTTCCGCTCCAGGTGCACGAGGTGCCGACCGGGACGCAGGTGCTCGACTGGACGGTGCCGCAGGAGTGGAACATCCGGGACGCGTACATCGCCGACACCGCCGGCAACCGGGTCGTCGACTTCGCCGCGTCCAACCTGCACGTGCTCGGCTACAGCGTGCCGGTGGCGCGGACCATGCCGCTGGCCGAGCTGCGCGCACACCTGTACACCCTGCCCGACCATCCGACCTGGGTGCCCTACCGCACCAGCTACTACCAGCCGCAATGGGGGTTCTGCCTGGCCCAGGAGACCTTGGACGCGCTGCCGGACGGCGAGTACGAGGTGCGCATCGACTCCACCCTCGCCGACGGCCACCTCACCTATGCCGAGCACGTGATCCCCGGGCGGATCCCCGACGAGGTGATCGTCTCCTGCCACGTCTGCCACCCGTCGCTGGCCAACGACAACCTGGCCGGCATCGCGGTGGCGACGTTCCTGGCCCGGGCGCTGGCACAGGAGACGCCCTACTACACCTACCGGTTCATCTACGCGCCCGGCACCATCGGGGCGATCACCTGGCTGGCCCGCAACGCGGAACGGATCGAGCGGGTCAAGCACGGCCTCGTGCTGGCCTGCGCCGGAGACTCGGGCCGGCTGACGTACAAGCAGAGCAGGCGCGGCGACGCGGAGATCGACCGGGTGCTGCGGCACGTCCTCGCCGCCTCCGAACGCCCACACCACATCACCGAGTTCACTCCGTACGGCTATGACGAGCGGCAGTACTGCTCGCCCGGGTTCGATCTCGGAGTGGGCTCGCTCAGCCGCACCCCGTACGCCGGCTACCCCGCGTACCACACCTCGGCGGACAACCCGGACTTCGTCTCCCCGGAGGCGATGGCGGACACGCTCGCCGTCTGCCGCGAGGCGTTCGCCGTCCTGGACCGCAACCGGCGGTACCTCAACCTCAGCCCCTACGGCGAGCCGCAGTTGGGCCGGCGCGGGCTGTACGGCTCGCTCGGCGGCCGCAGCGACGCGAAGCAGGCCCAGATGGCCATGCTCTGGGTGCTCAGCCTCTCCGACGGCGAGCACAGTCTGCTGGACGTCGCCGAGCGGTCCGGGCTGCCGTTCGACACCGTCGCCGCCGCGGCCGACGCCCTGCACGACGCCGGGCTGCTCAAGGCGTGAGACCCATGACCACCGGGAGGGAGAAGACGACGACACCGGCGGGCCCGGCCGGACCCACCCGGCGCACCGCCAGGCGCGCCATGGCCGGAAGGCTGTCCTGGGGACTGGCCGACCAGGCGGTCTGCAGCATGACCAACTTCGCGGTGGGGATCTACGTGGCCCGCTCGCTGGGCCTTGCCGCGTTCGGCGTGTTCAGCCTGGCCTGGGTGACCTACGGCGTGGTGCTCAGCGTCTCCCGCGGCCTGGCCACCGACCCGCTCGTGGTGCGCTTCAGCGGCGTGTCGGCGGCGTCCTGGCGCGCGGCGGCGGCCCGTTCGACGGGTACCGCGCTCGGCGTCGGCGCCGCCGTCGGCGCGGTGTGTCTGGTGGTCGGCCTCGCCCTCGGCGGCCGCGTGGGGCCCGCTTTCGCCTGCCTCGGCGTCGTGCTGCCGGGGCTGCTGCTGCAGGACGCCTGGCGGTTCTCGTTCTTCGCCGCGGGCACCGGGCGAAAGGCGTTCGCCAACGACCTCCTGGGAGGCGTCGCGCTCGTCCCGGCCATGGTCCTCGCGGCCCGCGCGGGCAGCGTGCCCGCCTTCGTGCTCGCCTGGGGTGCGGCCGCCGCGGTGGCCGCGGTGTACGGCTGCCTCCAGTCCGGCATCCGGCCCCAGCTGACCGGAGCCCGCGAGTGGCTGAGCGAGCAGCGCGACCTCGGCTACCGGTACCTGGTCGAGAACGTCGGCGTCAGCGGCGCGGCCCAGCTGCGGGCGTACGGCCTCGGCCTGATCGTCGGGGTCAGCGCGGTGGGCGTGGTCCGGGGCGCCGAGCTCCTGCTCGGCCCCTTCCTCGCCGTGCTGATGGGACTTTCGCTGGTCACCGTCGCGGAGGCGGCGCGGGTGCTGCGCCGGGCTCCGCACCGGCTGCGCCCGTTCTGCCTCCTGCTCGGCGGCGGGCAGGCCGCCGCCGCGCTGCTCTGGGGCGCGGCGCTGCTCCTGGTGCCGGACCGGATCGGCGAGCTGGCGCTCGGCGACGTCTGGCGCTCCGCCTCGGAGCTCATCGTGCCGGCCACGCTCGGCGTCGCGGGCGCGAGCCTGGGCGTCGGCGCGGCGGTCGGGCTGCGCGCGCTCGCCGCGGCCCGGCGCAGCCTGCGCTGTCAGTTGTTCGCCTCCACCTGCTATGTCGGCGGCGGGCTCGGCGGGGCGGCCGTGGGCGGCACGGTCGGCTCGGCCTGGGGCGTCGCCGCCGCGACGTTGTGCGGCTCGGCCGTGTGGTGGCTGCACCTGCGGTCCGCCCTGCGCGAGCGCCACCACACCATCCCCGAAGCGAGGACGTCATGACTGCCTTTCGGCGCATTCCCCGGTTGAGCGTCGGCCTGCCCGTGTACAACGGCGAGGAGTACCTCGCCGAGGCCCTCGACGCCCTGCTCGGCCAGACCTACGAGGACTTCGAGCTGGTCATCTCCGACAACGCCTCGACCGACGGGACACGGGACATCTGCCGCACGTACGCCGCGCAGGACTCGCGTATCCGGTACATCCGGCTGCCCCGGAACATCGGCGCCGCGCCGAACCACAATTACGTGTTCACCGAGTGCCGCGGCGAACTGTTCAAGTGGGCCTCGCACGACGACCTGTACGCCCGGGACCTGCTGCGGGCTTGCGTGGAGGCGCTGGACGAGCGGCCGGACGTCATCCTCGCGCACGCCGACCAGGCGGTCATCGACGGCGACGGCAAGGTGAAGGTCCCGTACGAGTACACGCTCGCCACCGACTCGCCGCGCGCGCCGGAGCGCTTCCGCAGCATGCTGTTCGAGCCCGGCGGCGACGACTTCTACGGCGTGATACGGGCCGACGTGCTGCGCCGGGTGAAGCCGCACGACAGCTACCACCACGCGGACCGCACGTTCGTCGCCGAAATCGGCCTGCACGGACCCTTCCACCAGGTGCCGGAGCTGCTGTACTTCCGCCGCGACCACCCCACCCGCGCCGAACGGGCCAACCCCTCCAAGCGCGCGAGGTGCGTCAACCTGGACCCGCGCCGGGCAGGCCCGCTGCACCCCACGCCCCGGCTGCTCGCCGAGTACGTCGGGGGCTTCCTCTCGGCGATCCGGCGGGCGCCGCTGTCCTCGGTCGAGCGGCGCGCGTGCTACCGCCACCTGGCCGCGTGGATGGCCAGCCGGGCCCGGCCGGGCGCCGGCGAGCGGGTCGAGGACCGCGCCCCGGTCGACCCGACCCGGCTCACCGTCTCCGTCGACGCCCTCGTCGCGGGCCGTGAAGGCAGGCAGACATGAAGTCGGCGAACGGGACGCCGGTGCGCGTCGGGGTCTTCGGCCTGCTCGGCTCCGGCAACCTCGGCAACGACGGGTCGCTCGAAGCCGTGCTCGGGTACCTCCGCGCCGAGCACCCGGAGGCGGTCGTGGACGCGCTGTGCGGCGGACCCGAGGTCGTCGCGACCCGGTACCGGATCCCCGCGACGCGGCTGCACTGGTACCGCGGGGAGTACCGGACCGCGTCGCGGGCGGGCGCGATCGCCGGGAAGGGCCTGGGCAAACTCGTCGACGCCGTCCGCACCGCCGCCTGGGTGCGCCGACACGACGTGGTGATCGTGCCGGGCATGGGCGTCCTGGAGGCCACACTGCCGCTGCGGCCCTGGGGCTTCCCGTACTCGCTGTTCCTGCTCTGCGCGAGCGGCAGGCTGCTGCGCACCCCGGTCGCGCTGGTCAGCGTCGGCGCGGACGCGATCAGCGTCCGGCCGACCCGGGCCCTGGTGCGCTGGGCGGCGCGGCTGGCCGCGTACCGGTCGTACCGGGACGCGCTGTCCCGCGACGCGATGCGGGAGATGGGCGTGGACACCGCGCGCGACGCGGTCTACCCGGACCTCGCGTTCGCCCTGCCGACGCCGCCGCCCGGCCCGACGGGCCAGGTCTGCGTGGGTGTCATGGACTTCCATGGCGGCAACGACGACCGGGCCCGTGCCGACGAGATCCACCGCCGCTACCTCGAAGGAACGACCCGTTTCGTACGTGCGCTGGTCGAGGAGGGCCGACGGGTCCGGCTGCTCACCGGCGACGAGTGCGACGCGCCGGTGGTCGCCGCGATCCTCGAGGCGGTGGACTCGCCCCTGGTCACGGCTGCCGAAGTGTCCTCCCTCGCCGATCTGATGAAGGAGACCGCGGCCGCCGACGCCGTGGTGGCCACCCGCTACCACAACCTGATCGGCGCACTGAAGGCCGGCACCCCGACACTCGCACTCAGCTACGCGGCGAAGAGCGACGCGCTCATGGCGAGGATGGGCCTCGGCGCGTACCGCCATCCGGCCCGAGAGATCGAAGCCGACCGGCTGCTGGAGCAGTTCCGGGAGCTGGAGAAGAGATCGGCGGAGCTACGCCGGACCCTCACCGAGCGCAACGAGGACGTCGCGCAGCAACTATCGCACCAGTTCGCCGCCTTGAGCAGGACCCTGTTCAAGGAGACCGCCCGGCAGGAGACCCCGTGAAAGCGACCGAAGTCCCGGCGATCCAGGGCGCGTACCTCTTCGAGCCGACGCCGTACGCCGACGAGCGCGGCTTCTTCTGCCGCACCTTCGACGCCGACGTGGTCCGCTCGGTGGGCCTCGACCCCGACGCCTTCATCCAGGACAGCGTGTCCCGCTCGGCCAAGGGAGTGCTGCGCGGTCTGCACCTGCGCTCCGGCGCTGGCGAGGCCAAGCTGGTGCGGTGCTCGTACGGGAGGATCTTCGACGTCGTCGTGGACCTGCGGCCCGACTCGCCGACCTACCGCAACGTGGCCTCCTTCGAGCTGTCCGGCGAGACGCAGGCGACCCTCTACATCCCGGCGGGGTGCGCGCACGGCTTCCAGGCGCTGACCGAAACCGCCGACACCTCGTACCGGATCGACCGCCCGCACGATCCGGCCGAGGACGTGACGATCGCCTTCGACGACCCGGAGCTCGCCATCCCCTGGCCGCTGCCGGTCACATCGATGTCCCAGCGGGACCGGGAGGCGTCCGGCCTCGCGGAGGTCCTGAAGCAGAGGGAAAGGTGACGTTCGCGTGGACACCGAAGAGTTCCTGCTGCCCCGGTCGCGGCTGGCCAACGAGCGGCTGCACGCCCTGATTCCCGGGGGCGCGCACACCTACGCCAAGGGCGACGACCAGTACCCCGAGAACCTGGCCCCGGTCATCAGCCACGGCCGCGGTGCCCACGTCTGGGACGTCGACGGCAACCGCTACATCGAGTACGGGTCCGGCCTGCGGTCGGTCAGCCTCGGCCACGCCCACCCCCGTGTGATCGAGGCGGTGCGGCGGGAACTCGACCGCGGCAGCAACTTCGTCCGGCCGTCGATCGTGGAGGTCGAGGCCGCGGAACGTTTCCTGGCCACGGTACCGACGGCCGAGATGGTGAAGTTCGCGAAGAACGGCTCCGACGCCACCACCGCAGCGGTGCGCCTCGCCCGCGCCGTCACCGGGCGCCCGCGGGTGGCCCTCTGCGGCGACCATCCGTTCTTCTCCGTCGACGACTGGTTCATCGGCACCACGCCGATGTCCGCCGGTGTTCCGGCGGCGACCACCGAGCTCACCGTGGCGTTCCCCTACGGGGACCTGGCCGCCACGGAGGAGCTGCTCAGCCGGTACCGGGACGAGGTCGCCTGCCTGATCCTCGAACCCGCCACCCACACCGAGCCTTCCCCCAGCTCTCATCCTGGTTCGAGTAGCGGAGACCCCACTCCCGGCTACCTCGCCGGCCTGCGCGAGCTGGCCGACCGGCACGGCTGCGTACTGATCTTCGATGAGATGATCACCGGCTTCCGCTGGTCCGAAGCGGGCGCCCAGGGCCTCTACGGCGTCACCCCCGACCTTTCCACGTTCGGCAAGGCGCTGGGCAACGGGTTCGCCGTCTCCGCGCTGGCCGGTCGCCGCGATCTGATGGAGCGGGGCGGGCTGCGTCACTCCCGTGACCGGGTGTTCCTGCTGTCCACCACGCACGGCGCGGAAACGCACTCCCTGGCAGCCGCGATGGCCGTGCTCACCACCTACGTCGAGGAGGGCGTCACCGCGCGGCTGCACGCCCTCGGCGAGCGGTTGGCCGCCGGTGTCCGCGACGCCGCGGCCACCATGGGCGTCGGCGACCACATCCTCGTCCGCGGCCGGGCCAGCAACCTGGTCTTCGCCACCCTCGACGAGAACCGGCAGCCGTCGCAGCAGTACCGCACCCTGTTCCTGCGCCAACTCCTCGCGGGCGGGGTGCTGGCCCCGTCGTTCGTGGTGAGCAGCGCGCTCGACGACGTCGACATCGATCGCACCGTCGACGTGGTGGCCCAGGCATGTGCGGTGTACCGCAAGGCGCTGGACGCCGCCGACCCCACCCCCTGGCTGGCCGGGCGGCCGGTGAAGCCCGTGTTCCGCCGCTTGGCATGACATGACGGGGCGGTCAGCGGCGCTCCCGCCGACCGACATCGGCCATCCGGTCGGTCGACCAGTCGGCCGTCAGGTCGACCAGCCACGCGGTCGCCGGCACGACCGCCAGCGCGGTGCACCAGCCGCCGAGGACGTCGGTCGGATAGTGCGCGCCCAGGGCGACCTGTGCCCAGCCCATGGCGCCGCCGGCGACCAGCGCCGCGGCGAGTACGAGGAGCGTGCCGGCCGTCCTGCCGAGGCCGAGCCGGCCGGTCGCGATCAGCGCCACCGCGAGGGCGAGCGCGGTGACGAAGGCGGTGTGCCCGCTCGGGTAGGACAGGTTGTCGTCGCCGTGGATGGTGCGTCCCACCAGGGGCTTGAGCAGCGTCGTCGTCCCGACGGCCAGGGCGGCACCGGCGACGACGAGCACCGCCGCGCGAGGTCGCCGAAGCAGCAGGCAGCCCATCACGGCGGCCACGACCAGCGCCGCCGCTCCGGCGGGCTCCCCCAAGAAGTCCGTGGCCAGAGCGACACGCCGCCACGGCGGCCGCACACTGTCCGCCGTCGGCTGGATGATCCACCTGTCCACCCTGCCGGGCTGGCTGTGTCCGGCGTACAGGACCCCGAGCGCGACGACCACCAGCGTGGCGAGGGCCGCGGTCAGCCCGAGCCACGCGCGCAACGCCGGGGGCAGCACGGCGGGCGCCGGTCGGCCGGTCACCCGCGGCTTCCGCCGGGACTGATTCCCCACCGACGAGCCCCCCTGTGTCGGACGTGGACCGCGCGGGAACCGTCAGGTCGCTTCCGGCGGCCCCGCAAACTGAGGATCGGTCACGCCAGAACGGTCAGCTCTTGCGGACCACGCTGGACTTCAGCTGCATGTGGCCGAAGCCCTCGATCTTGCAGTCGATGTCATGGCCGTCGACTCCGTCGACGAGGCGGATGTTGCGTACCTTCGTGCCCGCCTTGATTCCGGTCGGGTGGCCCTTGACCTTCAGACCCTTGACGACCGTCACGGTGTCGCCGTCGGCGAGTGCGTTCCCGACCGAGTCCTTGATCACCCGCTCCTCGGACGAGGTCTCCGCCTCAGCGGAGGCAGGCGTCCATTCGTGTCCGCACTCGGGGCAGACCAGGAGCGCGCCCATCTCGTACGTGTACGCGCCGGCGCACTCGGGGCAGGAAGGCAAAGGGGTCTCACTCACCTCAACAGTGTATTTCAGGCCCCGGCGGCATCCGGCGCCGCCGCATCGCGGCCGGCGGCCCGCTCCGGGTTCACGCGGAGCGGGCCACCCCCGGTTCCGACAGGGCCGCGGGACCCGCCTCCACCGCCGACTCCTCGCCGACCGGCTCCTCGGGCCCGGTCAGATACCGCCGGGACCAGTCGCTGAGCGGCTCCAGCGACTCGTTGAGCGCGATGCCGCTGGGAGTCAGCGAGTACTCCACCCGCAGCGGGAGTTCGTGGAACACCTCGCGGTGCACGACGCCCAGCGCCTCCAGCTCCCGCAACTGCTGGACCAGCACCTTCTCGCTGATGCCGGGGACCAGTCGACGCAGTTCACCGAAGCGGGGCCGGTGGTGGTAGAGCGCCCAGAGTATGAGCACCTTCCACTTGCCGCTGATGACGTCGACGGCCGCGACGGTGGGGCACTCAACAGTCCGCTTCCTCATGCCACCGACCCTACCGGGCGACGGTGAAACGCTCCCCGATGTGCTGCGGGCGCTCGATCTCGTCGACCAGCGCGACCGCGTAGTCCTCGGCGGAGATGACGCTCTCCCCGTCGGCGTCGGTGACCAACTGCTCGGTGCCGGTGCGGTAGGCGCCGGTGCGCTCGCCCGGGGCGATGGTCGCCGCGGGGCTCAGGCTGGTCCACCGCACGTCGGTCACGCCGCGCAGGAACTCCAGCGCGTCGCCGTGCGCGTGCATGATCTGGAGCAGCCAGTCGGGCAGTCCGGGCGCGTCCCAGACCCGCACGCCGGGCGCCGTCTCCAGGCTGCCCGCGCCGCCGACCGCGATCAGTCGCGGAGCGTCCGCGCCGAGCGTGCGCAGCCCCTCCACCAGGGAACGCGCGGCCGGCTCGATGAGCTTGAGGTGGCCGGGGCCGTCGCCACCGCCGACCGCGCTGACGACCACGTCGTGGCCCTGGGCGGCCGCGGCCACGGACCGCGGGTCGAGCACGTCGCCGGTGGTCACGCCGAGGTTCTCGTGGCTGCGGGTGAGCCTGGCCGGGTCGCGGACGACCGCGGTGACCTGGTGGCCGCGGGACAGGGCCTCGTCCAGGACGCGCTGTCCGATGGTGCCGTTGGCGCCGAAGAGGGCGATCTTCGCCATGGGGGGTTCTCCTTCAGATGATGCGAGGGGTGATACGGGCGGTGATGTGGACATGGGGGGTGATCAGGCGGTGCCGGCGGCCAGGTGCTGTTCCAACGCCGCGGTCAGGTCGTCCGACGAGGCGACCGGGCCGCCCAGGCGGCGCACCCCGCCGGCGGGGGTGTGCAGCAGCAGCGTCGGGTAGGCCTCGACGCCCAGCCGACGGGTCTCGCGCATGTCCCGGACGGCCTCCTCGCGCACCGCCGGGTCCGCCAGCGCGGCGAGCACCGCGTCCGGGTCCAGGCCCAGCCGCCCGGCCAGCGTCCGGTAGGTCTCCGGCTCCGACAGGTCGCGGCCGTCGCGGTAGAACACCTGCTGAAGGGCGCCCGCGAACTCCACCTGGCGCTCCGGCGCCTGGCGGCGCAGCGCCACCAGACCCACCGCCGGACCCGCGGAGTCCATCACGGCCGAGCCGTCGGCGAGCAGCTCTTGGTAGGCGTCTCCGAAGACGGCACCGGTCAGCTGCGCGATGTGCTCGTTGGCGGCCGGGATGTACGGGTGCGCGGCCAGCGGAGCCGCCCGGTCGCCGGTGAACAGCCCGCCGCTGAGGACGCGGATGTCGACCCGCGCCGCGTTGTCGGCGGCGAAGCGACGCAGCGCGGGGCCGAAGCCGTAGCACCAGCCGCAGTACGCGTCGAACGCGTACGTCAGCCGGGCGCGCTCCTTCTCCATGAACTTCTCCTTGTTTCTCTTTCGGTCATCTGCTTTAAAGCTAAGTCCATAAGCCCAGGTGAACGAGGTATCCTGAGGACTGAGCATGGTGAAAAAGCGACACGATCGGCGGAGCGCGATCCCCGAGGTCGCCTATCGGGCCCCGGTCGGGGCGCCGCCGGGCGTCGAGGTGATGTCCCTGCGCGACCTGCGCGAGCGGGCGCCGGAGGGTGAGTTCGACGCGCCGCAGCGACCGCGCTTCCATCTGCTGTTCTCCATCGACGCCGGCACCGCCTCGCACGCCGTGGACTTCTCCGGCTACACCCTGAGTGAGGGCAGCGTGCTGTGGGTGCGCCCCGGGCAGGTGCAGCAGTTCGGCGACCTGGCCGCCATCGAGGGCACGCTGGTCCTGTTCCAGCCCGGCTTCCTGTCCCCGGCTACCGGGGCGGCGGCCCGGCTGGACGATCCGTACGCCGGCACCTGGTGGCAGCCGGTGGGGGAGGACCGCGCGGCGGTCCTCGCGGCGCTGCGGCACCTGGCCCAGGCGTACGACTCCGGTGGCGGGCTGCCGGCCGATGTGCACGCCGAGGTGCTGCGGCACCTGCTCTCCGTGCTGGTGCTCCGCATCGCGCACCAGGCGGCCCCGGCGGGCAGTGCCGTGGCCGCGCCACCGGAGGCGTTCGTGCACTTCAGAGACGCGGTCGAGCGCGACTTCGCACACACCCACCGGGTCGCCGACTACGCACGGGCGCTCGGATACTCGGCGCGCACCCTCTCCCGCGCCACGACCGCGGCGGCGGGGGTCGGCGCCAAGGAGTTCCTGGACCGGCGGGTGGTGCTGGAGGCCAAGCGGCTGCTCGCGCACAGTGACCTCGCGGTGGCGCGGGTCGCCGCGCAGATCGGCTTCCCCGACCCGGCCAACTTCTCGAAGTTCTTCCAGCACCGCGCCGGGCAGACGCCCGGCGAGTTCCGCCGCACCATGCGGGGACCGGGCACCCCCGGGGCCGTGACACCGGGGTAGCGGGCCTGGCCGGCGCCGGGTAGGGGCCCTGGTCGGCGTCGGGGTGGCGGGCCTGGTCGCCGCCGGCGCCCGGAGGCGACCGCTGGGATTCACGGCGCGCCGTCGGTGCGGGGCCTGCCGGGCCCCGCACTCCTGCCCGTTTGCCAAAAACGAACATTTCGGCTTGATTCGGAAGTGGCGGGCCATGAGCCTCGCCGCCGTCGCCGCGCTGGGGGCGCATCATGTGGTTCAACGACCGAACGGACGCCGGGCGGCGCCTTGCCGGGCGCCTGGAGGAGCTGCGCAGCGAGAGGCCGATCATCGTCGGCCTGCCGCGGGGCGGGGTGCCCGTCGCCTTCGAGGTGGCCCGCGCCCTCGACGCCCCGCTGGACGTGATCATCGTCCGTAAGCTCGGCGTCCCGTACCACCGGGAGCTGGGATTCGGCGCCATCGGTGAGGGCGGCGCGCGCGTCGTCCACGAGGACATCGTCCGGATGAGCCGGGTCGACCAGGCGGACCTCGCGGAGGTCGAGCGCACCGAGGAGGCCGAACTCCGGCGCCAGGCCGAGCGGTTCCGAGGCGGCCGAGAGCGGATCCCGCTGTCCGGACGGGTGGTGATCGTGGTCGACGACGGCATCGCCACCGGCGCCACGGCCGAGGCCGCCTGCCGGGTCGCGCGCGCCCAGGGCGCGGCCCGTGTGGTGTTGGCCGTCCCGGTCGCGCCCCCGGACGCGGCGGCCGCGCTGCGCGCCGAGGCGGACGAGGTCGTCTGCCTCTCCACGCCCAGCGACTTCTTCGCGGTCGGCGAGTGGTACCGGGACTTCTCGCAGACCTCCGACGGCGAGGTCATGGAGTTGCTGCACGCCGCCGCGGCGGCATACGGCGAGAGCGCCGCGGGCACCTCGGGCGACACCGCCGCCCCGGAACCGGAACCGGAAACGAAGACGGAAACGAAGGCGGAACCGAACCCGGAGCCGGCCGCGGAGTCGAACCCGCCCCCGAACCCGAACCCGGGGCCCAACCCGGGGCACAACCCGGGCCCCGCCGTGAATCCGGGTCCCGGGGCCGACCCGGCGCCCGCGTCCGGTCCGGTACGGATCCCGGTGGAGGGCGGCACCGTCGAGCTGGCGGGCGATCTGGAGCTTCCCGGGGCGGAGACCGCTGCCCGGCCCGAGGGGGGAGAGGGCGCCCCGGCCGGGCCCGCCCCGGCCATCGTGGTCTTCGCGCACGGCAGCGGCAGCAGTCGGCACAGCCCGCGCAACCGGTCGGTCGCGGAGCGGCTGAACCAAGCGGGCCTCGGCACCCTGCTCTTCGATCTGCTCACCGCCGAGGAGGAGATCGACCGGGCGAACGTCTTCGACATCGAGACGCTGGGGCGCCGCCTCGCCGAGGTCACCCGTTGGCTCCGCGCGGAGACCGGCGGGGCCCAGGCGGTCTGCTACTTCGGAGCGAGCACGGGGGCGGCGGCCGCGCTCCAGGCGGCCGCCGCCCCGGGCGCCGACATCGCCGCCGTGGTCTCCCGGGGCGGCCGCCCCGACCTCGCCGGGGAGCGGCTCGCCGATGTCACGGCGCCGACCCTGCTGATCGTCGGCGGCCGCGACGAGACCGTGCTCGATCTCAACCGGCAGGCGCAGCGCCGGCTGCGGTGTGAGAACCGGCTGACCGTGGTGCCCGGCGCGACCCACCTCTTCGAGGAGCCGGGGGCCCTGCGGAAGGTGGCTGATCTCGCGTGGGAGTGGTTCAGCGCGCATTCTTGAAGCCTGAGAGGCAAGAGGAGGTGGTCGCCGTGGAGACGATCGTCGGTTGCAACATCGAGATGGAGTTCCATGAGGTCGACGCGACGTTGACCGAGGCTGACGTGCGGGTGCGCCTGCACGACGGGACCGAGGTGAAGGCGCATGGCATCGCCCACCGGCACCCCGACGACCCGGCCCAGCAGCGGGTCGGCGAGGAGATCGCGGCCGCCAGGGCGCTGAACGACCTCTCCCGGCAGCTGCTCGACAAGGCAGGGGGAGACATCGAGAAGGTCACCCACTCACCGGCACACCTGATGGCTTAGGAACGTCGTCCGCGCCCCGCACGCGGGCGGGGCGCTTCCCGATGCGCATGACGGCCGGAGCGCCGGGCCCCTCCCCGGGCGCCGGTGCTCCTCTTCCAGTGGTGCTCCCACCGCACCGGGAGAACATCGGAGGGCGGGGCCCGACGGGCCCCGCCCTCCGCGCCCCCGCGGCGGCCTCAACTGCCCCTACCGCTCCTGAAGCACGCGCGACGCGCGGTCGGAGTCCTCCTCCCGGTCGTTCCGCCCGAGGGCGCCGATCCGACCGACCAGCCGCAGCGCGTCCGCGACCTGAGCGACCTGAGCGACCTGGGGGACGGCCGAGGACACCGGAGGCACCGCCGACGCGGTCGGCGCGGCCGACAGGATCGGCGGGGGCAGCTCGCCCGACCGCTGCCCCGGCTCCTCGGCGCTCTCCTCCACGGGGCGCGCACGCGGGGCGGGCACGGCCGCGACCCGCCCCGGAGCGACCTCCGCGGGGGTGACCGGGGGCGTCGACCCGGCCGGCGCGGCGACGGACCCGCTGCGGGCGTCGGACCCGATGCGAGCCGCGGGTCCGACGGGATCGGTGGTCGGCTCGACGGGGCTGGTGGTCGGCCCGACGGGACCCGCGGCCGGTCCGGAGGCGTCCGTGCTCCCCGTGCTCCCCGCGCTCCCCATGGCTTCGACGCCGGCGGCCTCGGCCGGCTGGGCCGGGCCCTCCGTGGTGAGCAGGGCCAGCCCGGCGGTGGCGATCGCCGCCGTGCCCAGGGCCAGCAGGGTGCCGGCGAGGCCCAGACGGAAGTGTTCGCCGAGGGCGGCCACGCCCACGCCGGTCGCCACCACGGGGTTGACCACCGTGGCGGTCGCCAACGGGGCCGCCAGGCCCGCGCCCCGGTAGGCGGACTGCGAGAGGAAGACACCGGCGGAGGCCAGCAACCCGATCATCCCCAGGCTGGGCAGCGCCTCGGCCCAGGCGTCCCACGCCCAGGCCACCGCCACGTTCTTGGTGAAGACCGAGGAGATCCCGAACGCCGTCCCCGCCGCGGCGGCCAGCAGCACGCTGCGGACGCCGGGCCGGCGCACCCATCGCGCACCGCCGGCGAGCACCGCGATGAGGGCGACGGTCGCCACCGTCACGGCGACGCGCTCGGCGTCGGCCAGCGCCTCGGCCGGCGCCGGACCGGTCAGCGAGAGCAGCCCCGCCAGGCCCGCGGTGGCCAGCACCGCCCCGCGCCAGCCGGTGGCGCTGACCTTGCGCCGCACGAACAGCGCCGCCATCGGCAGGGCGAAGACAATGGTGAGCGCGCCCAGCGGCTGGACCACGCTCAGCGGTCCGTAGGCCAGGGCGAGCACGTGCAGGACGCCCCCCACGCCGTTCAGTGCCACCGCCGCCCACCAACTGCCGCGTCGCACCGGCGCGTACGGCTGCTGCGGGGATGTGGCCGCGACGTGCTCCTGGAGTATGGCCCCGGCGGCGTAGCACACCGCCGAGACCAGCGCCAGGACCACGGACAGCGCGAGGGCGGTCATCTCGGGTCCCGCTGTGGTCGTCGTCCCATACCCCTAACAATGACTCCTCGGTCGCGCCGCGTCGTCGTCCTCAAGCACGCACTTCGGCGTACTACTGACGTAGTACGTCTGCGGGAACGGTCTCTTATCGGACGTCAGGGGGCCGAGTCCGTCCAGCCCTTATCCGGCCACCTCGAAGGCGCCTTCGGAGAGCGTGCGGAGGTCCTCGACCATGGCGGCGGCGACTTCCCGCTCGGCCCCGTTCAGATAGAAGTGGCCGCCGCTGAAGGTGCGCAGCCAGAACGGCCCGCTGGTGAGCCCCCGCCAGGCTTCGGCCTCGGCGGGAGTGACCCGCGGATCACAGTCGCCGACGAATGCGCTGACCGGGCAGCGCAGCCGCACTCCGGAGGAGTGGGAATACGTCTCGATGGCGGTGTAGTCGGCGCGCAGCGGCTTCACGATCATTCGCACCATGTCCGGATCGTCGAGAATCCGCGCCTGGGTTCCGCTCAGCGCCTGGATTTCCTTGAGGAGCCCGGCGTCGTCGAGGAGATGCACGGTCTCGTGCCGGTGGATGGTCGGTGAGCGGCGACCGGAGACGATGATTCCCAGCGGCGGGTTGGCGCCCCCGCTCTCCAGCCGGGCGGCGGTTTCGAAACCCACGACCGCGCCCATGCTGTGGCCGAAGAGGAGCAGCGGCAGATCGGTCATCGGGGTCAGTGCCGCGGCGACCTCGTCGGCCAGTGCCCCGAGGTCCGTGAGGGCCTTCTCCTGGTGGCGTTCCTGCCGGCCGGGGTACTGCACCGCCAGCAGGTCCACGCTGGGCGGGAGATGCCGCGACAGGGGGAAGAACGCGCTCGCGGAGCCGCCGGCATGCGGCAGACAGACGACCCGCACGGTGGCGTCGGGAGCCGGCCGGAATCGACGGAGCCAGGCCCCGCTCTGTGAGGTCTTACCAGTCAACGGAACGCACTCTCCTGGTCCTTCCCGGACCCTCCGCGACGGTTTCGCCACATGGCGCCGTGGCCTCGCTGAGGGTGGATCGAAGCGGCGGTGACGACGCGCGAATCTACGGGGTCGTGCCGTGCCATAGCGGGGGGTGAATGGTGTGTCGACCGACGCCCCGGCGTATCCGGCCCGCCCTGTGCCGAGTGCCGAAACGGCCGAGGTGTCCTCAACGCCAAAGGGCTACTCAGATTTTGACGCTATTTCAGATCTACTGAGGTTGGGCTGGCTGCATGATATACCGAGGCCCGCGGGGCCCTGCAAGACGCGGCTTCCGCCTGCGGAACGCCCCTGTCCACCGGCCGTGCGGGCCAAACCCGAGATGCGGGGGCGACCGGTATCGGCTTCACCTCGGGGCGGTGTCGCAAGCATTTCGTGGGAACGTCCGCCCATTCGACGGGGCCCGCTCTCCCCGCTCCGCCCCGGAGGAATTCCACGCCGTTTGCCGGGCTCTTTGTCCGAATCCCCTCGGTGATCGGCTGAACGTGGCGCGAATCGCGCTGGAGGGGTCCGCGGGGCGACGCGGTGCCGCCCGTGCCGGACGCGGTGCCTCCCGTTGGCGGAGCGCACGGCGCCCGCGCCGGCGTGTTCGACGCGCGGGTCCGGCTGCGGCTCGTATGGTCCCTCGCAGGCCGGAATCCGTCGCATCGGAGGCGTACCTCGTGGCAACCATCCTGCTCGTGCACGGCGCCCTCGCCGACGGCTCCTGCTGGAGCGAGGTGATCCCGCCCCTTCAGGACGCGGGGCACTCCGTCGTCGCGGTGCAGCAGCCGCTGTCCTCCATCGACGACGACGTCGCGCGGGTCCGCGCGGAACTGGAAGCGGTGGAGGAGGCGGTGGTCCTCGTCGGTCACTCCTTCGGCGGAGTCGCCATCACCCAGGCCGCGCACCACATGCCTCACGTCAGCGCCCTGGTCTATGTGGCGGCGTTCGCGCCCGACGAGGGGGAGAGCGTGGCGCGGCTCACCGAGCGGGCGCCGAAGCTGCCGTCGGCCGAGCGGTTCACCGTCGACGAGGGCGGCCGCTTCAGGCTGCCACGACAGGAGTTCCCCCGCTTCTTCTGCCCGGACGTGGAGTCGGTGCGCGCCCGCGTGCTGGCCGCGGCGCAGGGCCCCGCCGACGCCGGGCGGTTCGACTACCGCTCCGGGCCGCCGGCCTGGCGCGAGCACCCCACCTACTACGTGGTGGCGGGAGCGGACCAGATCGTCCACCCGGAGCTCCAGCGGTGGCTGGCCGCGCGGATGGGCGCCATCGTGACCACGGCCGACGGCGCGGGCCACGCCGTGATGGTCTCCCGCCCGGACGTGGTCACCGAGGTCGTCCTCGCCGCTGCCGCGGCCTGAGTCCTCGCGGGCTCAGGCGCGCGGCTGGTCGTCGGCGTCCGCGTACACGACCCACACCGGACCGGTGGCGAAGGCCAGGCGCTTGCCGTCGGGGTCGAGGAACTCGGTGCCGTCCCGCGCGGTGCGCCGCTCCCAGACCGCCTCGTACGACCTGCCGTCGCGCAGCACCAACGCCCGGCCCGCCCCGGTGGTCTCGGTCAGCGGGGACACGCTGCCCAGCCGGTCGTGGTAGCGGGAGGGGTGCACCCGGACGTACTGCACGACCACCGTCGCGGCGCCGAGCCGGTGGCCGTCCGTGGTGGTGGCCGCCGTGCCGTCGAAAGAAACCAGCCAGCGCCGCCGCTCCGCCGACCAGGTGAAGCCGAAGCGCGCCGAGGGGTACCGCACGGTGTGCTCGGGCTCGGCCCGGCCGCCGCCCTTCGGCGCGGGCCCGAAGCGGAAACCGATGTCCGCGGCCTCGCTGGCCTGCGGCGCGGCGCGCAGAGCGGCGGCCGGACGGACGTAGAGGTTGTATGGGGCGGCGCGGTCCCGCCCGCGGTAGTACGCCTCGGGCGCGCGCCCCGGCGGCAACGGGTACAACGGTGCGGCGTCGATGGCGGGCTGGAGCTTGCGCTGCACCCCGGAGTACGCGAGCGCCGGGGTGCCGAACTGACGCAGCAGGTCCAGGTCGGTCTCGCGGGCGCTGCGCACCGGGCCCACGGCGGGCGGCAGCTCGGCGGAGAAGATCGCGAGCATCCGGCTCAGCCCGGCCTCGACCTGTTCCACATAGACGATGTCGGCCCGGTCCAGCCCGGTCTGCGGGCGTGCGGGCGCGGCGTTGTCGATCTTCACGGCGAGCACCGGGCGCGGCTCCGCCGGGAGCCCGGTGAACGGCGAACGCCCCTGCGGCACCCCCTCGTCCTCGGCCTGGCAGCCCGCCAACGCCAGCAGCAGCGCGGCCGCCAGCGCGACCAGTACCCGAGTCCCCTTGCCCGCTTCGACACCTGTCACCCGCACGGCCGTCACCCCTCTCGGCACAAGCTCAGCACGCGCGGGCCGCTCACGCACCCCCTGGCCTGCTGATCGTCGCGCCGGTGGGCGTGGGACGGCGCGGGCTCCACCGAAAATCGACGCGCGCTGACAGGAGTGCGTCGTTAACCTGATGTTTGCCGTCGGACAGTCACCGCGTCCGACACAAAGGAGCCCAAGGTGACAGCCGAGAAGAAGAAGCGGAACGATTCGTCGGCCGAGAGCGAGGAGCGCCCCGCGAGGGAGCGTCAACTCGGCAATCTGGAGGTGTGGGCGCGGTCCGCGCCCATCCGACTCGCCGGTTACGAGGAAGACCTCGCGGAGCCGCACATCCTCCCCGGGATCGACTGACCTCCCGGGTGTCGGCCACCCCCGGGTGTCGCCGGCCCTCCGGGTGCCGATGGCCCCTCGGGTGTCGACGCGCCCCTCCGGAGTCGACTGACGGATCTTCAGGACCGGTCGTGGCCATGGCCGGGAGAGGCGGAGAGTCGCATTCCGTCTCACCTTTAACAATTCGGACGGCTTGCATTCGGCCGATTTAATGAAGATCCAATCAAGTGGAACGGGTTGTCGTACTCCGGGGTAATCCATGGCCATTGCCACCGGTATAGACCATTGACGTGACAGGTCAGCCCCGGATGTCCAACCCGCACGGTTTCCCGCGCCTGCCGATGACGGTCGGTGAGCCTCCGTTTCGGGAACGGCGAATTCCAGTCACCGCCGTGAGCCCGTTGACCGGAATCTCGCCACAGTGCCCTTCGATCGGTTGAGGCATGGCGCACTATATGGCGTGCGGCTTCGGCTTCGGTCGCGCGCCCACACCGCGGACATCCATGTCCGTGTCGGGCACAGGGCAGGGGAGTGTGCAGCCGGGGAGGGGAGCCCCGGCCGTCGCGGAAGCCGTTCTCGGGGATTCACTCATCTGGCGTGCGCCGTAGCCGGCTGCCGGCCTGCCCGCGCACGCGAAGACAAACCGGTCGACGGCTGCCCGCGGGCAGCCGTCGGTGTGGGGGGAGACACCAATGGGTCGTGCGACCCGGCTGGCCGCCGCATGCGCGGCGGCGGCCCTGCTCACCATCGGCGTACCGGCGACCGGCGCGAACGCCGCCGAACCGACGCCCAGAATCGATCTGCGGGTGCTCGTCGTCACCGACGGCGGCCCCGCCACCCAGGCGATCATCGCCGAACTCGAGGGATCCGGTACGCCGTACACCACGGTCGACCTCGCGGCGGCCGGGCGGCCGAAGATCGACGAGGCGTTCCTCAGCGACTCCGTCGACGGACGGCCGCGGGCCAGGTACCAGGCCGTGGTGCTGCCCGACGACAACCCGTTCGGCGACGGTTCCGCCGAGATGGCGGCCCTGGCCTCCTACGAGAAGCGGTTCGGCATCCGGCAGGTGGACGCGTACACCTACGCCCGCCCCGCCGTCGGGCTCAACTACGCCCAGAACCCCGGCTACATGGGATCCCTGGACGGGCGCACCGCGCAGGTGACCGCGGCCGGCGCGAGCGGCCCCTTCGGCTACCTCGACGGCCGGATACCCTTCGAGGACAACTCCGCCTCGGTGACCGAGAGCTACGGCTACCTGGCGGTGCCGCTGGACCAGCAGGCACCCGGCGCCGGCTACACCAGCTATGTCGACGCGCCGATCGACGGCACCTCCGCGCGGGGCTCGCTGATCGGCGAGTACACCCACGACGGACGCAGCGAACTGGTCGTCACCTTCGTCTACAACCAGCACCAGAGCCAGTACCGGCTGCTCGCCCGCGGCATCGTCGAGTGGGCCACCCAGGGCATCCACCTGGGCGCCGACCGCAACTACCTCGCGGTCCACGTCGACGACGTCCTCGGCTCCGACGACCGCTGGGACACCGAGCTCAACTGCACCCCCGGCGACATCGACTGCGGCAGCGCCGGAAGCGGCGTGGAGAACGACCCGATCCGGATGACCGCCGCCGACGCGGAACACGCCGAGCAGTGGTCCCGGTCGCACGACCTCCCCCTGGACCTCGCCTACAACGCCGGCGGCAGCGAGTCGTACAAGGAGGAGCACGACGGGACCGACCCGCTCGCACAGCGGCTCATCACCGACCAGAGCGCCTTCCGCTGGATCAACCACACCTACAACCACCCCTTCCTGGGGTGCGTCCAGGACACCGGCGTCGTCCCCTGGCGCTGCGCCGAGGACCCGCTCGGCGGCACCCGCTGGGTGGGCCTGGGCGAGATCGCCTCGCAGATCGACGACAACCTGGCCTGGGCCGGCCGGAACAACATCGCGGTGGACCGCGGCGAGCTCGTCACCGGTGAGCACTCGGGCCTGAGGACCCTCCCGCAGCAGCCGGAGGACAACCCCAACCTGTCCCCGGCGCTCACCCTCACCGGGGTGACCTCGCTCGCCAGCGACAACTCGCGCGAGCGGGAGCAGCGCACCCTCGGCCCGGCGCGGACCGTGCCCCGCTTCCCGATGAACATCTTCTACAACGCGGGCCGCACCGCCGAGCAGGTCGACGAGTACAACTGGATCTACACCAGGAAGGCCGACGGCGGCAGCGGGCTGTGCGAGACCACCGCCAACACCACCTGCCTGCCGGAACCGCTGGACACCGCGACCGGCTACGCCTCCTACATCGTGCCGCTGGAGTCCCGGATCGCGCTCAGCCATGTGATCGCCAACGACCCCCGCCCGCACTTCATCCACCAGTCCAACCTCGCCGAGGACCGCATCGCCTACCCCGTCCTGGAGAAGGTCCTCGCCGACTACGCCGGCCTCCACGCGGACAACACCCCGCTGGTCAACCTGCGGATGAAGGACATCGGCAGCGAGCTGCGGCGCCGCGCCGCCTGGGACGCCGCCGTCGACGCGGGCCGCGTCAGCGGCTACCGGATCGGCGACACGGTCACCGTCACCACCGACGGATCGCACGTCCCCGCGACCCTGCCGCCCGGCACCGAGCTGGCCCAGACCCAGGGCGGCGTCCCCTTCGGCAGCCCCTACGCCGGACGGCGCTCCGGCTGGGCCGGGCCCGCCGGGCTCCAGAGCGCAGTGGTCTTCACACTGCCCGGCGGCGCCACGCCCGCCGCGGAGTCCGCGCCGGTCACGGCCGCCCGGGTGCAGAAGCCCGCGCCCGAGCCGGTGCTGCCCTCGGGGGTGCGCGAGCCGGTGCCCTACGGGCCCGGCGACACCGCCGTGTCCTACGGGCTCGGCGACACCGCCGGCGAGAGCGTCCGACAGCCCCGCCGCTAGGCCCCCGGCCGCGACCGGCGACCGTCCGGACCGGCCACCCGCTTCCACACCGTCTCGGGGGAGACAAGAACCGACATGCGCGGACCGCTCGCCGAACCCGTCTTCGGCACCACTTCGGTGACCCTGCTCACCGAGGGCACCTACCCGCACAGCCACGGCGGAGTGAGCGTCTGGTGTGACCAGCTCGTCCAGGGAATGCCCGACATCGACTTCCGAGTCATCGCCGTCACCGGCACCGGCCGGGAGCCCCTCGCCTGGGAGCTTCCGGCGAACGTGCACGGCGTCGACTGTCTCCCGCTGTGGGGGCCGGCCACCGGCCGGCCGCCCCGCCGCCGCGAACTGCGCCGCTTTCTGACCGGTTACGAACGCTTCCTCAGCGCACTGCTCGACACCAGCCAGGACCCCGGGCAGGAGCGGGCCTTCGCCGAGGAACTGTACGGTCTGGCCCACTTCGCGGAGCGGGGCACGCTGTCCGCCGCGCTGCGCACCGAGGCGGCGGTGCGCGCGCTCAGCCGGGTGTGGAACCGGCCGCACCTGCCCACCGCCGCCGCGCGCCCCACCCTCCACGACGCGCTCACCGCCACCGACCTGCTGGAGCACGCGCTGCGCCCGCTGGCCGCGCGGCCGCCGTCGGAGGGGGTCACCCACGCGGTGAGCGGTGGGCTGCCGGCGCTGCCCGGACTGCTGGCACGGGAGCGGTACGGCACCCCGTTCCTCCTCACCGAGCACGGCGTCTACCTACGTGAGCGATACCTCGGCTTCCGCACGGAGCCGTACCGCTGGCCGGTGAAGGCGCTGATGCTCGGCTTCTTCCGGATGCTGGCCCGCGAGACCTACCGGAGGGCCGCGCTGGTCACCCCCGGCAACCGCTACAACCGCCGCTGGGAGGAACACGGTGGAACTCCGCCGGAGCGCATCCGCACCGTCTACAACGGCGTCGACCCGGCCGCCTTCCCGCCGGCCGGTCCGGAGCCGGAGACCCCGACCCTCAGCTGGGCCGGGCGGGTCGACCCCATCAAGGGCCTGGAGACCCTGATCCGCGCCTTCGCGCTGGTCCGCAAGGAGGTGCCCGCCGCGCGGCTGCGGCTGTTCGGCGGCACCCCGCGGGGCGGCGAGGGCTACCGCACCGACTGCGAACGGCTCGCCGCCGACCTGGGCGTCGGCGACGCCGTCACCTTCGAAGGCCGCGTGGAGGACATCCGCGACGCCTACGCCGCCGGCAACGTGGTGATGCTCTCCAGCATCAGCGAGGGTTTCCCCTTCACCCTCATCGAGGCCATGTCCTGCGGCCGCGCCACCGTCTCCACCGACGTCGGCGGGGTCCGCGAGGCGGTGGGCGACAGCGGCCTGGTGGTGCCGCCGCGCGCCCCCGAGCGGATGGCCCGCGCCGCGCTGACGCTGCTCCAGGACCCGGCGCTGCGCGCCCGGATGGGCGAGGCGGCCCGGCTCCGGGTGATCGAGCAGTTCACCCTTCGACAGACCATCAGCGCCTTCCGCGACATCTACCACGAACTGGCCGGAGCACGCCGCCCGGAGGCGGCCCCCGTCCCGGCACCCGCCATGGCCCTGGCCGCGGGCGGTGCCCGGTGAGCGGCCTCATACGACTCGTCCCGGACGAGCCGCCGACCGAGGCGCGCAGGGGCGCGCGCGGGGCGGTGGGGTGGGACGCGGGCGGGGCGGCGGGAGGGGACGCGGGCGGCGGGGAGACCGCCGACGTCCCGGTGGCGAGCAGCGGACTGCGGTGTGCCGCCGACACCGGAGTGCGAACGGTGAGCGGGGGAGTGCGGTCCGGCGCCGGGGCGGGAGTTCGGGCCGTGGGTGGCGGGTCGGGGGCGGAGGTCGATGCCGGAGTACGGGCCGTGGGTGACCGGCCGTGTTCCGATGCCGATCTCGGGGCGCGGTCCGTGAGCGCGGCTCAGCGGTCGGATTCCGGGGCGGGGGTTCGGGCCGTGGACGCCGGGTCGGGGGCGGAGGTCGACGCCCGGGTTCCGGCGGCGAGCACGGGAGCGCCGTCCCACCCGGACGCCGGGCGCCCGTCGACCGTTCCGCTCCGCACCCCCGGGTGGGCGCCCCACCCGGGGCACGCGGCGAGCGGCTCCGTACCACGGCAAACCGGCCCCGGGGCGGCGCGCCGCGGGCCGTCCGGCACCGTCCCTCCGGCCGCCCCGCGGCCGTCCGCGGCCCCGCGGCCTGCGCCGCGGTGGGCCACCGACCCGGTGCACGAGCTCGCCGACGACCTGGCGGAGGTGATCGCCGCCGCGGTCCACCCCGACGAGATCGCGGCGGTTCTGGAGGCCGACGGGCTCACCGGGGACCAGGTGCGGGAGCGGTTCGGCCGCCGCGACACCTTCGAGCTGGCAGCCGAGCTGTACGCGCGCACGCCGCGTGGGTTCCCCGAGCCGCCGGCCCGCCCCGACCCGTGGCGGGTGGCCCCCGGTCAGTTCGTGCTGCGCGGGCTGGTGTTCACCCTGCCCGGCCTCGGCTACGCGCTGGGGGCGCCCTTCCTCGACGGTCCGCCCGACGGCTTCGGGTTGCCCGCCGGGTGCGCCGCGCTCACCGCGGCCGCACTCCTGGGCTGGGCCTGGAACCAGGCGCTCGCCCACCGCGCGTACACCACCCTGGCCGTCGGCGGTCGCGCGGCGGCCGGGCGGTCGCTGCTGCGCGGCGCCCCCATCGGCGCGCTGCTCGGCTTCCTGGCCGCCTGGCTGCTGTCCGCCTCCGGCGGTGTGCGGGCCTTCGCCGCCGGCCAGTCGGGCTATCTGGCGGCCGCCACCGCCCTGCTGGTGCTCGGTCGGGAGCGACTGCTGCTGCTCGCCCTGGCCCCCACCGCCGCGGGGGCCCTCGCCCTGCCCCTGTTCGCCCCGCCGGGTCCGGTCCGAGCCGCGCTGCTCGCCGCCACCGTGGCCGGGGTGCTCGCCATGGCCGGGCGGGAGGTGGCCCGAACCGGGGCGGTACGGATCCCCCGCCGCGCGCGCCGCAAGGACGGCGAACCGGCCGCGGGCGGTACGGGAGAAGCCACGAGCGGTACGGGAGGAGTGGCGACCGCGCCGGACGCCTCGCCGCGCTGCCAGGTCTCCGCCATGGCGCGTGCGGCCGCCGGGGCGGAAGCGCCGCAGGCCCGGCTCGTCCCGTGGAGCCGGCATCGCCCGTGCCGCGGGCCCGCGCGACGGGCGGTGGGCGGACGGTGGGAGCGGGGGTCGGTGGTCCTCGCACGGTCGGTGCGGGGCGCGCGGACCGCGCAGCCCGCGGTCGACGCCGCGCGGGCGACCGAGCCCGGAGCCGGCTCCGCGCGGCGGCTCCCGGGGCGCCGGGCGTGGCGACTCACCCACCCTCGACGGCGGCGTGGGCGCCCGCGCGCCGGCGGGGGGCTTCCACCGATCGCCGCGTCGCTGCCGTACGGCCTGTTCGGACTGGGGTGCGGGGTGCTGACGACGGTGGCGGCCCTCGGCGACGTGCTGCGGCACACCACCGGCGCCGCGTTCGCCGGGGCCGTGGTCGTCGCCCTCACCCTCAGCATGGGGGTCGCCGAGTGGCTGCTGTACCGCTGTCGTTCGGGCGCCCTGGGCGCGCTCGCCGCCAGCCGCACCCCCGGCGGGCTGCTGGTGCGGGTCGGCCGGGTGCTCGGGCTCTGCCTGGGCGGCTATCTGACGGCCCTCGCCCTGCTCTGCTACGCCGTCGACGCGCTGTGGCCGGTGGCCGCCGCGCCGCCGCTCGGCCCGGACCGGCTGCTGGCGACGCTGACCCTGGGCACGGTGCTGTGGACCGGGCTGCTGCTCCAGGCGTTCGGCAGCGCCTGGTTCCCCGCCGTGGTCTGCCTGCTCGCCTCGGGCGTCGAGGCCACGGCGCTCGTGGCGGACATCGGATCGTCCACCACGGTCCAACTCATCGCCTGCGGAGGAGCGGCGGTCGCGCTGCTCGCCGCCGCCACCACGGTGCTCGGCCGCACCACCACGCACCGCTGAACCGCCCGGCGCCCGTACACCACACCCCGTACGCGGTCCGGTTCCGCACCACGCCCGGCACGCACCCGCACCGACAAGCCGCACCCGCACACGTACCCGCGGGCGCATCGACACGCACCCGCGACCCACGGGCGCGTGCCCGCACGCCCGCACGACATGACACAGATCGACCGACCCGTAACAGAGGGAGAGCATCCGCATGTCCGCAACGCCACGCGTCGCCGTCACCGGCGCCGAGGGATTCATCGGCTCGCACCTGGTGGAGGCGCTCGTCGCCGCGGGTCACCCGGTCCGCGCCATGGTGCAGTACAACTCGTTCTCGTCGTTCGGCTGGTTGGAGACGCTGCCCGCGGAGGTGCTCGCCGAGGTCGAGATCCAGCTCGGCGACGTCCGCGACCCCGGCTCCGTCACCGGGCTGGTCACCGGGGTGGAGGCGGTCTACCACCTCGCCGCGCTGATCGCGATCCCGTACTCGTACCGGGCCCCGCACAGCTATGTCGAGACCAATGTCACCGGCACCCTCAACGTGCTGGAGGCCGTGCGCCACCTGGAGATCCCACGACTGGTGCACACCTCCACCAGCGAGACCTACGGCACCGCGCGGACCGTGCCGATCACCGAGGACCACCCGATCAACACCCAGTCGCCGTACGCCGCGTCCAAGGCGGGTGGGGACCGGCTGGCCGACAGCTACCACGCCAGCTTCGCCACCCCGGTCGTCACCCTGCGCCCCTTCAACACCTTCGGCCCGCGCCAGTCCATGCGCGCCGTCATCCCGACGGTCATCGGCCAGGTCGCGGCCGGGGAGCGGACGATCGTCCTCGGCGACCTGCGCCCCACCCGCGACTTCAGCTACGTCAAGGACACCGTCGCCGCCTTCCTGGCGGTCGGCACCGCGCCCGCCGAGCGGGTCGTCGGCCGCACCTTCAACTCCGGTACCGGCGGCGAGATCTCCGTCGGCGAGCTGGTCGGCCTGATCGGCAAGCTGATGGGCGCCGACCTGGACGTCCGGGAGGACGAGGAGCGGGTGCGGCCCGCGGGTTCCGAGGTGATGCGGCTGGTCGCCGACGCCTCCCGGCTGCGCGCCGCCACCGGCTGGAGCCCGGCCCAGACCCTGGAGGACGGGCTGCGGCACACCATCGACTTCTTCCGCGACCCGGCCAACCTGGCCCGCTACAAGACCGACCGCTACAACGTCTGACCGACCCGACCGACCCGACCGACCTGACGGGTCGACAGACCCGTCCGTTCCCGGGGTCGGTCCGGCACCGCCCCTGCCCACGAGCGCGCGTCACGGTCCCCGAGTGGGGCGCGCCCCGGGACAGGCACCTCTTCACGACCGCTCCGAGAGAGGAAACGCCATGCACGCAGTCATCCTGGCCGGAGGCAAGGGCGTCCGGCTCCGCCCGTACACCACCGCGCTGCCCAAACCGCTGGTCCCCATCGGCGAACAGCACGCGATCCTGGAGATCGTGATGCGTCAGCTGTCGGCGGCCGGATTCACCAGCTGCACCCTGGCCATCGGCCACCTCGGCCACATCATCCGCGCCTACGTCGGCGACGGCTCCCAGTGGGGGCTGAGAGTGGGGTACGTCACCGAGGAGAGCCCGCTGGGCACCATGGGGCCGCTGCTCACCATGCTCGACCGGCTCCCCGAGCACTTCCTGGCGATGAACGGCGACGTCCTCACCGACCTCGACTTCGGCGACGTGCTCCGCACCCACCGGGAGTCGGCGGCGCCGCTGACGATCGCCACCTACGCCCGCCAGGTGCACATCGACTTCGGCGTGCTGACCACCGACTCCGGGCGCGTCGTGGACTTCACCGAGAAGCCGAGCATCGACTACCGCGTCTCCATGGGCGTCTACGGAGTCTCCCGCGCGGCCCTGGCCCGCTACACCCCCGGGCTCCCGCTCGGCTTCGACGAGCTGGTGCTGGACCTGCTGAAGGACGGCACCCCGCCGTACGCGTACGAATTCGACGGCTACTGGCTGGACATAGGCCGCCCGGACGACTACGACCGCGCCAACGCCGAGTTCACCAGCCGGCGCTCGATGCTGATCAAGGGAGCGTGAGGGCCTCCCGTGCGCATCCTCGTCCTGGGCTCCACCGGCTTCCTGGGCGGCCACACCGTCGAGCAGCTCCGCGCCCTGCCGGGCGTGCGGGTGCTCCTCGGCGGCCGCGCCCCCGGTGTCGAGCCGCGCATCGACCTCGCCACCACGCCGCTGACCGAGCTGACCGCCACCCTGCGCGACCTCGACCCGGACGCGGTCGTCAACTGCGCGGGCGCGGTCGGCGGCGCCGCGCCGCGCCTCGCCGAGGTCAACGCCCGCGGTCCCGCCGTGCTCGCCGAGGCGCTGTGGCTGGCCGCCCCCGAGGCACGGCTGGTGCATCTCGGCTCGGCCGCGGAGTACGGCGTCACCGAGGCCGGGCGGGGCGTCGCCGAGACCACGCCGGCCCGCCCCGTCTCGTTGTACGGCGCCACCAAACTGGCGGGCACCCTCGCCGTCACCTGCTCCTCGCTGGACGCGGTGGTGCTGCGGGTGTTCAACCCGGTCGGTCCCGGCGCCGCCCCCGCCTCGCTGCCCGGCCGGCTCGCCGCCGAGCTGCGCCGCACCGTCCCCGGTGAACCCGGCGCGACGATCGCGGTCGGTGACCTGTCCGCGCACCGCGACTTCGTGGACGCCCGGGACGTGGCGCTGGCCGCCGCGCTCGCCGCCACCGCCCCCCGGCAACTGCCCCGCGTGTTGAACATCGGCAGCGGCACCGCGCGGCCGGTGCGCGAGGTCGCCGAGCAGCTGATGCGCGTCAGCGGCTTCCGCGGCAGCATCGGCGAGACCCTGGACACCACCCCGGGCGCCGAGCGCTCGGGGGCCGTCTCCTGGCAGCGCGCGGAGATCGCGGCAGCCGGCGAGGCGCTGGACTGGCGACCGCGGTACACCTTCGCCGAGTCGCTCGCCGACCTGTGGGCCGCCACGGTCCCGGCCGCCGGGTCGTCCGGGGCCGCCCCGAGGGCCGCCGCCCCCGGGTCCGCGGCTTCGGGAACCGGCACCCCGCCGGCCGCCGCCGTCGCGCCGCCGGGAGACCCGGAGCGGTGACGGAGCGCCAGGGGCGGCTGCTCGTCCCGATGTATGTGCACCCGGCGGTCGATCCGGTCGCCTGGCGGGCGTTGGAGCGGGCCGCCGCGCGGCTGTACGCGGTGGTGCTGAACGTCGCCGACGGGCCGGGCGACCGGCCCGACCCGGCGTTCGGCACCGCCGCCGATCGGCTGCGCGCCGCCGGTGTGCCGCTGCTGGGGTACGTCGACACCGCGTACGGCCGCCGCCCGGCCCGCGCGGTGGTCGCCGACATCCGCCGGCACCGCCGCTGGTACCGGGTGGACGGGGTCTTCCTCGACCAGGCCGCCGCGCAGGCCGCCCTGGTGCCGCGCTACCGGCGGCTGATCGCCGCCGCGCGGCTGCTGGGCGCCCGTACCGCGGTGCTCAACCCCGGCACCCACCCCGATCCGGGATATGCGCGCCTCGCCGACCTCCTGGTCACCTTCGAGGGGCGCTTCGACGTCTACCGCACCAGCGAGGTGCCGGAGTGGACCGCCGCCCATCCACCGCGGCGCTTCTGCCACCTGGTGTACGCGGTGCCCGAGGGGAGCGACGGCCTCGTGGCCCGTATCGCGCGCCGGCGCGGAGCCGCGGTGCACTACGCGGTGCCGGGAGCGGGCCGCAACCCCTGGCGGTCCGCGCCCGCCGACATCGAGGTCGACGGGAACGCGGGGGACGGCGACGGGACGGAGGAGAGGGACGGCATGGAGCACCCGGGGGAGGGCATGTGAGGGCCTGGCGCCGGCTCGCGTTCGTCGCGCCGGCGCCGGGCCTGCCGGCGGTCGTGCCGGTCGCGCTCGCCGGCCGCTCCGGCGGGACGGGAGGCGGACGGGCACGGGGACGCGCCGCCCGGCCGGTCGCCGGAGGCCGCCCGTTCACCGGAGGGAGCCCGTCCGGCCCGCCGGCGGCCGCGCCCCGGCACCGCCCGGCAGTGGCAGCTCGGCGACGGCCCCGTCGACACCGGCGTCGACGTGCCCGTCCACGACATCGACGGCTTCGAGAACTCCGCGCGGACGGTGGCCCGGCCGCACGCCGACGGCCGCAAGGCCATCTGCTCCATCGGCGCCGGCTGGGAGGACTTCCGACCCGACCGGGGCGACGTCCCCACCGGGCCGCTCGGCCGGACCGACGGCTGGGAGGGGGAGCGCCGGCTGGACATCCGCGACCTGGGCCGGCTGCGGCCGCTGACGTCCGGGCGGATGGACATATGCCGGCGGCTGCGCTCAGCTCGACGCGGAGGCGGCTGGCGCTGGACGCCTGGCGGCGCCCGTGCTGAGCGGGGGACCGGCCTCGGCCGCATCGGACCGGACGTCGCGCAGCGCGTTGGTGGCGCAGTGCACCTCGCCGCCGTTGTGGTGCGCCCAGGAGAAGTTCTCCACCCAGTGCGTCCGCACCCCGCCCGCCGCCAGCCGCTCCTCGGTCAGCCGGCGGAACAGATCGCGGCCGGCCAGCCGCGGCCCGTGCGGATCGGGGGCCGCGTAGTCGCGGGCGGTCAACGAGAGCCCGTTGACGAGGGCGGGCGTGAAGGGGTACGCGAGCCTCGGCCCGCCCTCCTCGGGCGCCACCTCGGTGTACAGCACCGGCAGCCGGACGATCTCCGAGGGCCGCAGCCCGGTCTCGCGCAGCAGGACCGCCAACTGTCCGTCGATGTGGCGGGCGGCCGTGGCGTTGGCCCCCGTCCGCCGCTCGTAGTCGAGGAACTCCCGGACGGTCGGCTTCTCCTGGGCGGCCGTGTCCGCGAGCAGCCGCTGTCCGCCCTCGCCCGCGTCCCGGACCCGGCGCAGCACGTCGAGCGCGAGCCGCGGGTCGGCTACCGCCAGCGTCCAGCCGCGGGCGTTGCGGGCCCGCACCACGTGCACCGTCTCGTCGACATGGCCGACCAGCAGCCAGGAGGTGTCGAGGACGACCGGCGGCTGGACGCCCTGGGCCCGCAGCAGGGTGGTGAACGACCGGTCGGGGTGGCGGCCCTCGGTGGCGCCGTAGACCACCCGCCCCCGCGGGTGGCCCGGGTACGGCGGCAGCGACTCCACGTTGCCGGTGAAGTTCAACAGGTCGTCCACCCCCGCGTCGCGGTCGGCGGTGTACTGCTGGACCACGCCGACGTCCGGGCCGCGCAGGTCGCGGAAGAGCAGCCGGCCCGCGCGGCGCAGGCTCGCGGCGCTTCCGTCCTCCGCCTTCCAGTAGTTGGGGGAGCGCAGCAGGATGCGCATGGTCTGCGTGCCGTGCGCGGTCGACATGGAGACGTAACCGGGCTCGGCGATGTCCTGGCGCCAGATGTCGCGCCACCACCGGGAGGTGCCGGGGGTGAAGGTCAGCGCGTCCTTCGGCAGCCCGGACGCGCGGGCGGCCGCGCGGAGCGTGTCGGCGAACTCCGGCCACCGGGTCGGTTCGTCGGGTGAGAGGTCCAGCTCCTCGGGCTGGCCGACGCCCGGCCCGGGCGCGGCGGCGAAGACCTGCTGGGCGCGCTGGAGGTCGTGCTGGAGCAGCACCGGCGCCACGCGCAGCGGCACCCGATCGGTGCCGGTGCGGCCGTGGTCGGTGACGGTCAGCGTCACCGCGACCCGGCCGTCCCACACCCGCCGGTCCCGGACGATGTCCCGGCCCTCGACGGCGAGGCGGACCCCGGAGCGCAACTCGCCGGCGGTGAGCGCCCCGTCGGCGCCGAGCGCCGTGAGCCGGCCGGCCCGCTCGACGAAGATCCGCAGGTACCGCCGCTGTGGCTCGGGCACCGAGACCCGGCCCGTGGCGTCGCCGCTCACGCGCACCGGCAGCACGCGCAGCGGCGTCAGGTCCTTCGCGTCGGCGGGCCCGTTGACGACGTCGTCCGCGGCGTCGTGACAGGCGGCCAGACGCTCGTCGACGGCGACATCCAGCCGGTCGAGGTCGCCGCGGCGCAGCGTGCAGCGCCGCTGGTCGTCGTCGAGATTGGGCAGGAAGACGTCCGAGCCGGCCCACAGTCGCGGGGCGGGGGGTTCGGAGGCCGCGGGTCGGGTGGGCGCGCCGTGCGCCCCCACCGGAGCCAGCGCGGTGGCCAGCGTCGCCGTGCAGGCCAGGGCGCGTGCGGCCGTGTGCCGCAGGGTCATGTCGGAACCTCTCCTCGAGTGATCGGGTCGCGGGGCGTACGGCGGGCGAGCGGAGCCGCACGGGGCCGCACGGGGGGTGTACGGCCGCTATCGGCCACTGTTCTCCTCGCCCGGGCCGTGCGCGTCGTCCGAGGGGTCGAGAGGCGGGTGGGCCGTTGTGTGCAGCGCCCCCGAAACCGTCTCCACCTGCGGTCGGAGCCGCACTCCGGCGGTTACCAACTGGTAGTTAAGTTCGTCACGCGGCGATGTCCCAAGGCGGGCTGGTCCTGCGTGTTCACGCCATGGCAGGATGCCTTGGGGGAGACCACGCGCCTTAACCGGCCGTGAGAGTGCGAGCGGGGAAGGGGGGCGGGGAATGGGATCCGGAACGGGAGCCGGGGGCGACAAGTCGAGCGCCGCGGACAGTCCGCTGGCGGGTCGGCTGAACTACCTGTTCGCGAACATGCACCCGCCCGGCGCTCCGTACACCAACGCACACGTCGCGGACGAGATCAGCCACAGCGACGAATACGGCGGCGTGAGCCTGACCGAGCAGTATCTGTCGATGCTGCGCAACGGCAAGCGCACCAACCCCAGCCCCGACGTCCTGCGCGCGCTGGCCAGATTCTTCGCCGTCCCGGTCGGCTACCTCCTGGGGGACCTGTCCCCCTCGCAGACCGAGCGGATCGAAGAGGAAGTGCGGTTCCTGGTCGCCATGCGCGACCAGCGGGTGCGCGGCATCGCGCTGCGCGCCGTCGGCCTCCCGCCGGAGGTCCAGGACAGCCTCACCACGATCATCTCCCAGTTCCGGCAGCAGATGAACCTCCCGCCGGAGCCGCCCGCCCCGGGCGCGCCGGAGGGTGAGGCGTCCCGTTGAACACCACCATCGGCAGTGAGACAGCC
This sequence comes from Streptomyces sp. LX-29, assembly GCF_029541745.1. Classification (NCBI taxonomy): domain Bacteria; kingdom Bacillati; phylum Actinomycetota; class Actinomycetes; order Kitasatosporales; family Streptomycetaceae; genus Streptomyces; species Streptomyces sp. LX-29. The sequence goes on from NZ_CP089746.1 coordinate 7,553,770, forward strand.
CAGCTGTTCTACTCCTGGCAGCTGACCGCGACCGAGGACGGTGCAACCATGCGAGTGGGACGGATACGCCGGCAGTGCAAGCGGCTCATCCAGGAGCTCGACCTGCCCGCCAGCACGGATCTGCAGGGCCTGTGCGACATCGTCGCGCGCCGGATCGGCCGTCCCATCCGACTGGTGCCGATGAGCCTGGGCGGCGTGGTCTCCGGCATGACGGCCAGCACCGACGACGAGTTCTGGATCTTCTACGAGCTCAGAACCTCCCCCTGGCACCAGATCCACATCGTGCTGCACGAGATCGGCCATCTGCTGCTCGGCCACGACCAGGACCCGACCGTCACCGAGGACGCGCTGCGCCTGTGGGCGCCGTCGGTCGACGCGGCGACCGCGATGCGCCGCATGGGCCTGGCCCCGGGCCTCGCCCGGCACCACGCCTACGACAACCTGGCCGAGCGCGAGACCGAGGTGCTCGGCACCCTGCTGATGGGGCATGTGGTGCCCAGCGCGGCCGACCACGGGCTGCCGCTCCAGGGACGGGCCGCCGAGCTCGCCGCCGCCCTCGGGCCGGCGCTGCGCCACGACCGCATCCGGCAGACCGGCGCCGCGCCCGAGGGGCGTTCCGCCGAGGGTGACGACGCGGAGGACGACGGCGGCGGGGGTGCGCGTGTTTGACGTCGTGTACCTGAGCTTCGGCGTCGCCGCGTGGACGATCGTCGGCTACAAGGCCCGCGCCTGGCTCCGCGACCGTGCCAACACCGACCTGGGCCTCGCCTGCCTGATGACCGGCAGCGTCGCCAACGTCTTCCTGCTCTCCGCGCCCAGCGTCTACCGCGGGTTCGACCGGCTGGTCGGCGTGGCCAACCTGGCCATGGTCTTCCTCTACTCCTCCGTGGTGCTCTTCGCCGCCGGGGCCCTCGTGCTGCTGCTGCGCTGGACCGGCTCGACGGTGCGCCCGCGCACCGTCGTCGCCGGCATCGCCGCGCTGTGGGCCGTCGCCGTCACCGGCTTCGCGCTGGGCCGGCCGGACGCCGTGGAACACCCCCGGGACTTCAGCACCGCCTACGCCGACGCGCCCGGCGTCGTCCTCTTCCTCGTCATCTACCTCGCCATCTTCGGCGCCGCGCTGGCCGGGCTCGGGCTGCTCTGCCCGCGCTACGCCGTCAACCTGAACGGCTCCTGGCTCGCCCGGGGCCTGCGGCTGATCACCGTGGGCTGCTGGCTGGGCCTGGCCTACTGCGCCTGCAAGCTGATCGGCTTCGGCTTCTCCTGGGCGGGCCGTGAACTCACCTGGCTCTCCAACGGCGTGGCCCCACTGACCGCCTCCATCGCCGCGCTGATCGTGTTGGCCGGGTTCGCGGTCCCCGCCGTCGGCCCCCGCGTCTCGGCCTGGCGCCGGCTGCGCCGCCTCCAGCCGCTGTGGCGCGCGGTCACCACGCAGGCCCCCGAGGTCTCCATGGGCCGCTCCCGCTGGCCCGCCTGGTGGCCCTTCGCCGATCTGGAGTGGCGCGCCAACCGCCAGATGGCGGAGATCCGGGACGTCCAGCGCGGGGTGCGGCGCTATGTGGAGGCCGAGGCGCTCGACATCGCGCGTGTCAAGGCAGGCGAGGCCGCGTATGACAAATGGCAGCTTGCTGCCGTGGTGGAAGCGGCGGCCCTGCGGCGTGGTTTGCAGAACCAGGCGGTGGGACACGTCCCGGAGGTCGGGGCCGACAGCGTGGTGGTCGCCACGGGTGCGGAACTGGCCGACGAGCACGAACACCTGGCCCGCGTCGCGGACGTCTACCGCCATCCGCTCGTGGACGCGGTCCTCGACGAACTGAGAGAACGCGGCGTCGCGCGCGCCGACAGGCAACGGTAGCGACACCGGGATCCGCACCACGAGGGATCCACAGTCGAGGTGGCCCTGGACGGGGGTCAAGGCCACCTGTGGCAGAGGGCGACGCCGGGACACAACCCGGCGTCGCCCTTCGGCCTCTCGGCGGGCTTCGGGTGAGGGGGATACCCTTCCTGCCTCGTAGCCCTCACAGCCCTCACGGCCCTCACGAGTGCGCCGCGCCGCCCGCGCGGAGGCCAGGACGCCGGGGGAGTGCCCTCCGTGCTCGTCGGTCGCGGTGTGTTCGGCACCGCCGAAAGCCAGCCGTGGTGATGAACCGCCCTTCGTGGGACGGAATGTGATCACCCGTCTGCGGACGGGTGAGCGCCGCGTCTACAGTCGGTGTTCATGCAGAACACCGCCACCCCCGAACCCCCGCGCCCCGAACCCGTCGACACCACCACGCTCATCCCCGACCCCCACGGAGCCCTCGCCCGGCTGCGGGAGGCCGGGCCCGTGCACCCCGTCCGGTACCCGGACGGACAGAAGGCGTGGCTGGTCACGCGGTACGAGGATGTGCGGCGGGCGCTGGCCGACGACCGCCTCTCGCTGGACCGGAGGCACGCGCTGCCGGGCAACTACCGCGGCTTCTCGCTGCCGCCGGCGCTCGACGCCAACCTGCTCAACATGGACCCGCCGGACCACACCCGGGTGCGCCGGCTGGTGGTCAAGGCGTTCACGCCGGGGCGCGTCGAGCGGATGCGGGAGCCGGTGACACGGATCGCGGACGACCTGCTGGACGCCATGGAGCCGCACGGCCGGGCGGACCTCCTGGACGCCTACGCCGGTCCGCTGCCCATCGCCGTGATCTGCGACCTGCTCGGCGTGGAGCGCGCCGACCGGCACGACTTCCGGGCCTGGACCGACGCCATGCTGCTGCCCGACCCCCAGCGGCCGCACCTGGCCAAGGAGGCCGTCGGCAACCTGCTGCGCTTCTTCACCGACCTGATCGCCACCAAGCGGGCCCATCCCGGCGACGATCTGCTGTCCGACCTGATCGCGGTACGGGACGAGGCCGAGAGCGGGGCGGACGGGGCGCAGGCGGGCGAGAGGGACCGGCTCAGCGAGGACGAACTGACCTCCCTGGCCTTCCTCATCCTCTTCGCGGGCTACGAGAACTCCGTCCACCTCATCGCCAACTCCGTGCTCATCCTGCTCGACCACCCCGAGCTGTGGGAGCGACTGCGGGCCGATCCCGCCCTGCTCCCCGCCGCCGTGGAGGAGTTCCTGCGCTACGAGGGACCGGCCACGCTGGCGATCCGTCGCTTTCCGCGGGAGGACGTGAAAATCGGTGGCGTGACCGTCCCCGCCGGTGAGACCGTGCTGCTCTCGCTGGCGTCCGCCAATCGAGATCCGGCGCGATTCAGCGACCCGGACCGCATCAATCCACATGATGGCCAGATAGGGCATCTTGCGCTTGGCCATGGAATCCACTATTGCCTCGGTGCGCCGCTGGCCCGACTGGAGGCCGAAATCGCGCTGGCCTCGCTGGTCAGGCGGTTTCCGGGACTGCGCCTGGACGTTGCGCGCGAAGAGGTGCGCCGCCGCCCGGCAATCCGCACGGGTGGCTTGATCTCGCTGCCCGTGGCCTGGTGAACGGAGAAACGAACACCTTTTTGGTGCATGGACCGTCTTCCATGCGGTAAAAAGGTGCACGTGCCTGTCCGGTGTGCATCCCCCGTCGCACCGGACAGGCCACTTGTCTTCTTGCGGCCGGGCGGATGATCGATGACCGACCATCCAAAGAGTTGAAGGTCACAGCGGACCCCTCTGCTGTCTCTTTAGGCTCCGGCATTAGCCTTCCGTCTATGACGGTCCTGCCCGACGGGCTTTCCCTGGCCGCCGAGTTCCCCGACGCGACGCGGGAACAATGGCGCACCCTGGTCGAAGGCGTCCTGCGCAAAACAGGCACATCTCCTGCCTCAGCCGCGGACGCCGAATTGGCGCTCGCCACCGCGCTCCAGGACGGCGTATCCGTACGCCCCCTCTACACGTCGCAGGATGCCCCGGTCGATGCCGGATATCCCGGATTCACCCCCTTCGTCCGTGGTGGTCGGGCGCAGGGCTCGGCGGTGTCGGGCTGGGACGTGCGCCAGCGCCACAGCCACCCGGACCCACGGCGCACCAACGCGGCCGTCCTCGCCGACCTGGAGCACGGCGTGAGCTCGGTCTGGCTGACGGTGGGCGCCACCGGCGTGCCGATCGCCGCGCTCTCCGAGGCGCTCCAGGGCGTCTACCTGGACCTCGCCCCGGTGATACTCGACGCGGGCGCCGACTTCGAGGCCGCGGCCCGAGAGCTGCTGCGGCTCTACGCGGAGCGCCAGGTCCCGCCCGGCGCGGCGCTGGGCAACCTCGGTGCGGACCCGCTGGCCCTCGCCGCCCGCACCGGCGACCACGCCGAACTGCCCGCCCACCTGGCCGCCGCCACCGAGCTCGGCCGGCTGACCGACGCCGACCACCCGGGCGTGCGCGCCTTCGCGGTGGACGGACTGCCGTACCACGAGGCCGGCGGCTCGACAGCCGAGGAGCTCGGCTGCACCCTCGCCGCCGGCGTGGCGTATCTGCGCGGACTGACCGACGCGGGGCTCTCCGTCGACGCGGCCTGCGCCCAGCTGGAGTTCCGCTACGCCGCCACCGCCGACCAGTTCCTCACCATCGCCAAGCTGCGCGCGGCCCGACGGCTGTGGGCGCGTGTGGCACAGGTGTGCGGAGCCCGCCCGGAGTCCGGCGCGCAGCGCCAGCACGCCGTCACCTCCACGGTCATGATGACCCGTCGGGACCCGTGGGTGAACATGCTGCGCACCACCGTGGCGGCGCTCGCCGCCGGAGTGGGCGGCGCCGACGCCGTCACCGTGCTGCCCTTCGACGAGGCGCTCGGCCTGCCGGACGACTTCGCCCGCCGCATCGCCCGCAACACCTCCACCATCCTGCTGGAGGAGTCGCACCTGGCCCGGGTCATCGACCCCGCCGGCGGCTCCTGGTATGTCGAGCGGCTCACCGACGACGTGGCCCGGGCCGGCTGGGCCTGGTTCCAGGAGATCGAGGCCGCCGGCGGCCTGGCCGCCGCGCTGGCCTCCGGGATGGTGTCCGAGCGGCTCGCCGCCACCTGGCGGCGACGCTCCCGCGACCTGTCCCGCCGCAAGGAACCGATCACCGGCGTCAGCGAGTTCCCCAACCTGGCGGAGCAGCCGGTCGAGCGCGAGGCCGCCCCGGCCCCGGTCGGCGGCGGACTGCCGCGGGTCCGCCGCGACGAGGCGTTCGAGGCGCTGCGCGCCCGCTCCGACGCGGCGCTGGCCGCGGACGGCGCCAGGCCCCGGGTCTTCCTGGCCGCGCTCGGCCCCGCCGCCGCGCACACCGCCCGCGCCTCCTTCGCCGCCAACCTCTTCCAGGCCGGCGGAATCGAGGCGGTGCACCAGCCCTTGACGGTCGATCAGGACACCGTGGCCGAGGCGTTCACCGCCAGCGGCGCCCGCATCGCCTGCCTGTGCTCCAGCGACACGCTGTACGAGGAGCAGGCTGCGGCCGTCGCCGAGCGCCTCAAGGCCGCCGGCGCGCTCCGCGTCTACCTGGCCGGACGGCCCGGCGAGCGGCGCGCCGAGTACGAAACGGCAGGCGTGGACGAGTTCGTCTTCGTCGGCTGCGACACGGTCGAGGTGCTGTCCTCGGCTCTCGACACCGTGGGGGTGGCGGAATGATCCCGGACTTCTCGAGCATCGCTCTGGACGGGCCGGAGGCGACGGGCAAGGCGGCGACCTCCGAGGAGTGGCGCGCCGCGCTCCAGGAGAGCACCGGCAAGGACGTCGACAACCTGCTGTGGGACACCCCCGAGGGCATCGGCGTCAAGCCGCTGTACACCGCGGAGGACCTGGCCGGGCTGGACTTCCTGGAGACCTACCCGGGCGTGGCCCCGTATCTGCGCGGCCCCTACCCGACGATGTACGTCAACCAGCCCTGGACGATCCGCCAGTACGCGGGCTTCTCCACCGCCGAGGAGTCCAACGCCTTCTACCGCCGCAATCTGGCGGCCGGTCAGAAGGGCCTGTCCGTCGCCTTCGACCTGCCGACCCACCGCGGATACGACAGCGACCACCCCCGCGTCACCGGCGACGTCGGCATGGCGGGCGTGGCCATCGACTCCATCTACGACATGCGGCAGCTGTTCGACGGCATCCCGCTGGACCGGATGAGCGTGTCGATGACGATGAACGGGGCCGTGCTGCCGGTCCTGGCGCTGTACATCGTCGCGGCCGAGGAGCAGGGTGTTCCCCCCGAGAAGCTGGCGGGGACCATCCAGAACGACATCCTCAAGGAGTTCATGGTCCGCAACACCTACATCTATCCGCCGCAGCCCTCGATGCGGATCATCTCCGACATCTTCACGTACACCTCGCAGAAGATGCCGCGCTACAACTCCATCTCGATCTCCGGCTACCACATCCAGGAGGCCGGTGCGACGGCCGACCTGGAGCTGGCCTACACCCTGGCCGACGGCGTGGAGTACCTGCGCGCGGGACGGGCCGCCGGCATGGACGTGGACGCCTTCGCGCCCCGGCTCTCGTTCTTCTGGGCGATCGGCATGAACTTCTTCATGGAGATCGCCAAGCTGCGCGCGGCCCGGCTGCTGTGGGCCCGGCTGGTCAAGCAGTTCGACCCGAAGAACCCCAAGTCGCTCAGCCTGCGCACGCACTCGCAGACCTCCGGCTGGTCGCTGACCGCCCAGGACGTCTTCAACAACGTCACCCGCACCTGCGTCGAGGCCATGGCCGCCACCCAGGGCCACACCCAGTCGCTGCACACCAACGCGCTGGACGAGGCGCTGGCACTGCCCACCGACTTCTCCGCCCGCATCGCCCGCAACACCCAGATCCTGCTCCAGCAGGAGTCGGGCACCTGCCGGGTCATCGACCCCTGGGGCGGCAGCGCCTACGTCGAGAAGCTCACCTACGACCTCGCGCGCCGCGCCTGGCAGCACATCGAGGAGGTCGAGGCGGCCGGCGGCATGGCCAAGGCCATCGACGCGGGCATCCCCAAGCTGCGCGTGGAGGAGGCCGCGGCCCGCACCCAGGCCCGCATCGACTCCGGCCGGCAGCCCGTCATCGGCGTCAACAAGTACCGCGTCGACAGCGACGAGCAGATCGAGGTGCTCAAGGTCGACAACTCCTCGGTGCGCGCCCAGCAGATCGAGAAGCTGCGCCGGCTGCGCGCCGAGCGCGACGAGGCCGTCTGCCAGGACGCGCTGCGGGCGCTGACCGCGGCCGCCGAGTCCGGCCCCGGCACGGGACTCGAGGGCAACCTGCTGGCGCTGGCCGTGAACGCGGCCCGCGCCAAGGCCACCGTCGGCGAGATCTCGGACGCCCTGGAGAAGGTCTACGGACGCCACTCCGGCCAGATCCGTACGATCTCCGGTGTGTACCGACAAGAAGCAGGGCCGTCCTCGTCCGTGGACCGGACCCGCAAGCTGGTGGACGCGTTCGAGCGTGCGGAGGGCCGTCGGCCGCGCATCCTGGTCGCCAAGATGGGCCAGGACGGCCACGACCGCGGTCAGAAGGTGATCGCCACGGCCTTCGCCGACCTGGGCTTCGACGTCGACGTCGGCCCGCTGTTCCAGACCCCGGAGGAGGTGGCGCGGCAGGCCGTCGAGGCGGACGTGCACATCGTCGGCGTCTCCTCCCTCGCCGCCGGCCACCTCACCCTGGTGCCGGCCCTGCGCGAGCGGCTGGCAGAGGAGGGCCGGGAGGACATCACGATCGTGGTGGGTGGCGTCATCCCGCCGCAGGACGTGGAGCCCCTCCACGAGGCCGGGGCCGCCGCGGTCTTCCTGCCCGGCACGGTCGTCCCCGACGCCGCCCACGACTTGGTCAGGTCCCTTGCCGTGGACCTCGGCCACGAGCTGTGAGCCCATGCGTCCAGGAAACGGTCAGCGTATCGACATCGACACCTACGCCAAGGGCGTGCTCGACGGCAGGCGCGCGTACGTCGCCCGCGCGATCACGCTCGTCGAGTCCACCCGGCCCGACCACCGCGAGCTCGCCCAGCGGCTGCTGATCGAGCTGCTCCCGCACACCGGCAAGGCGCGGCGGGTCGGCATCAGCGGGGTGCCCGGCGTCGGCAAGTCCACCTTCATCGACGCGCTCGGCACCATGCTCACCGGCCTCGGCCACCGGGTCGCGGTGCTCGCCGTCGACCCGTCCTCCACCCGCACCGGCGGTTCCATCCTGGGCGACAAGACCAGGATGGAACGGCTGTCGGTCGACCCGGCCGCCTTCGTACGGCCCTCGCCCAGCGCGGGCACCCTGGGCGGTGTGGCCCGCGCCACCCGCGAGTCCATGGTGGTGATGGAGGCGGCCGGCTACGACGTGCTGCTGGTGGAGACCGTCGGTGTCGGCCAGTCCGAGACGGCCGTCGCCGGCATGGTCGACTCCTTCCTGCTGCTCTCCCTCGCACGCACCGGCGACCAGCTCCAGGGCATCAAGAAGGGCGTCCTGGAGCTCGCCGACGTCGTCGCCATCAACAAGGCCGACGGCCCGCACGAGCGCGACGCCAAATCCGCGGCGCGGGAACTGGCCGGCGCGCTCCGGCTGCTCCAGCCCGCCGACGCCCCGTGGAACCCGCCCGTGCTCACCTGCAGCGCGCGCGAGTCCACGGGCCTGGACGTGGTGTGGGAGCGCCTGGAGCAGCACCGCCGGGTGCTGGACGGCACCGGCGCGCTCCAGGAGAAGCGCCGCGCCCAGCAGGTCGAGTGGACCTGGGCCATGGTCCACGACCAGCTGCTGACCCGGCTCCGCGAGCACCCCGAGGTCCGCCGCCTCGGCCCGGACCTCGAACGGCAGGTCCGCGAGGGCACGGTGACCGCCACCCTGGCGGCCGACCGCCTGCTGGCGGCGTTCACCGCGACGCTCCCTCCGACCGCCGGCTGACGGGGCGTCGGAGTGTCGGATGCGATGACCCCCGACGAGGCGCTCCGGCGCGCGGCCGGAGCGGGCCCGTTCTTCGCCGTACGGCTGGGGGCGGGAGCGCCCGACGGGCCGCGCGGCGAGGGGTACGTCAGGCTGGCCGAGGTGTACGGCCTGGGCGAGGCGTCGGGGGCGGCCGGGGTGTCCGGCGCGGAGGACGTACGCGAGGCGGCGGGGTCGCCTGGGACGGCGGACGCTCCGGGCGCGCTGGACGTGTCGGGCGCACCGGGTGTGGCGTCCGCGGGCGACGGGGCCGACGCGACGGGCGGGCTCGAGTGGCCGGCCGTCGCCGCCGCGTCCGCGGGCGACGCCGCCGAGTCCGCCGGGCCGGTGTCCTCGGGGCCGGTGTCCTCGGGGCCGGTGTCCACTGGGCCCGTGTCCGCCACGCCCGGCGTCTCGCCCGCCCTGCTCGCCCGTCTCGACGCCGTCGGAGCGTCGCTGCGCGTCGACGAGCGCCGGGTGGCGGCGTCGTTGGCCTTCCAGGGGCTGGCGGCGCGGCTGTGGTCGATCGCGCTCGGCCCGGCGGCGCTCACCGGCCTGGTGCCCGACCTCTCGCCCGGCGCCCTGTGGTGGAACCCCGCCCGGACGGCCCCGGACGACCTGTGGCTGCCCGAGCCGCGTCCGCTGACGGTCGATCCGGTGCTGGCGGCGGCGAGCCTGCGGCAGACGGTCCTGCTCGCCAACCTCACGCCGCTGCACCACGCCACCCGCGCCGCCTGCCGCGTCTCGGGTCCGCTGCTGTGGGGCAACGCCGCCTCCGCGCTGGCCGGCACGCTCCGCGTCTGGCAGGACTGGTGCCACCGCGGGCGCCGTCCGGACGCCGCGGACCGGGCGGCGCAGCTGACCCGCGATCTGTTCGCCGACCCGCCGCTGCGGGACACCGGCGGCTGGACCCCCGGCCCCCGGCCGTCCTTCCGCCGGAACAGCTGCTGCCTCTACTACCGGGTGCCGGGCGGCGGACTGTGCGGGGACTGCGCGCTGCGTTCGCGATGAGCCGACGAGGCGCCCCGAGGGGCCTGACCACCCCGGCCGACGGCCCCGCGCGGGAGGTCAGTAGAGTGCGGGGGCCGTCCTTCCCGATCTTCTCCCGCCCGAGGTACGCCACGTGAGTCCCGCCCGCCCCGTAGTGACCGTCGTGGGGCTCGGCGCCGACGGCTGGGACGGCATCGGGCCGCGCGGCCACGAGGCGCTGCGCGCCGCCGAGGTGGTGATCGGCGGTCCGCGCCAGCTGGACCTGCTGCCCGCCGAGTGCGCCGCCGAGCGCGTGCCCTGGCCCTCACCGCTGCGGCCGGCCGTGCCCGCTCTGCTCGCCGCGCACGCCGACCGCCGGGTGTGCGTGCTGGCCAGCGGCGACCCCATGTTCTACGGCATCGGCCGGACGCTGGTGGAGGCGCTGGGCGACGGGGCGGCGCTGCGCGTCCTGCCGCACCCCTCGTCCGCGTCCCACGCCTGCGCGCGCCTCGGCTGGCCGCTGGAGGAGACCGAGGTGATCAGCCTGGTCGGCCGGCCGTTGGACTGCCTGGCCGCGGCTCTCCACCCGCGGCGCCGGCTGCTGGTGCTCAGCGCGGGCGCCGACACCCCGGCGGAGGTCGCCGCGCTGCTGCGGCGGCGCGGCTTCGGCCCCACCCGGATGCGGGTGCTCGAACAGCTCGGCGGCGACCGCGAGCGCCTGCTGGAGGGCACGGCCGAGGACTGGCCGCACCCGCCCGGCGACCCGCTCAACCTCATCGCGCTGGAGTGCGTCGCCGCTGCGGACACGCTGCGGCTGTCCGCCGTCCCCGGCCTGCCGGACGAGGCGTACGAGCACGACGGCCAGCTGACCAAGCGCCATGTGCGCGCCGCGACGCTGGCCGCGCTCGCCCCCGCGCCGGGCGAACTGCTGTGGGACGTCGGCGGCGGCTCCGGCTCCATCGCCATCGAGTGGCTGCGGACGCACCGCGGCTGTCGCGCCGTCTCCGTCGAACGCGACCCCGCGCGCGCCGAGCGCATCGCCCGCAACGCCGCGACGCTGGGCGTGCCGGGGCTGCGCGTGGTCACCGGCGCCGCGCCCGCGGCCCTGGCCGGGCTGCCCACCCCCGACGCGGTGTTCATCGGCGGCGGGGCCACCGCGCCCGGACTGCTGGACGCCTGCTGGACGGCGCTCCCCGCCGGCGGCCGACTGGTCGCCAACACCGTCACGCTGGAGTCCGAGGCGCTGCTCGCCGACTGGTACCGGCGGTACGGCGGCGAACTGGTGCGGATCGCCGTGGCGCACGCCGTCCCGGTGGGCGGCTTCACCGGCTGGCGGCAGGCGATGCCGGTCACCCAGTGGTCGGCGGTCAAGTCCTCGTGAGGAGAGAACGATGACGGTGTACTTCATCGGCGCGGGCCCCGGCGCCGCCGACCTGATCACTCTGCGCGGCGCGCGCACCCTGGCCCGCTGCCAGGTCTGCCTCTACGCGGGCAGCCTGGTCCCCCGCGAGCTGCTCGGCGAGTGCCCGCCGGACGCCCGGCAGGTCGACACCGCCCGGCTGACCCTCGACCAGATCGTCGAGGAGTTCGTCCAAGCCCACGCGGCCGGCCACGACGTCGCCCGGCTGCACTCCGGCGACCCGTCCGTCTTCAGCGCCGTCGCCGAACAGATGCGCCGCCTGGACGCGGTGGGGATTCCGTACGAGGTGGTGCCGGGCGTCCCCGCCTTCGCCGCCGCCGCGGCCGCCCTCAAGCGGGAGCTGACCGTACCCACCGTCGGCCAGACCGTCATCCTCTCCCGCATCGCCCAACAGGCGACCGCCATGCCCGACGGCGAGGACCTCGCGACGCTCGGCCGCAGCCGCGCGCTGCTGGTGCTGCACCTCGCCATCCGCTATGTCGACCGCGTGGTCGGCGAGCTGCTGCCGCACTACGGCGCCGACTGCCCGGTCGCCGTCGTCGCCATGGCCAGCCGCCCCGACGAACTCGTCCTCCGCGGCACCCTCGCCGACATCGCCGACCAGGTGAAGGCCGCCGGAGTGACCCGCACGGCGGTCATCATGGTGGGCCGCACGCTGGGCGCGGAGCAGTTCCGCGACAGCTACCTGTACTCGGCCGACCGCACCCGCTGCGAGGTTCCCTCGGCCGGGGCGAGCGGCTGACGGCCCGCCGGGCGCGGCCGCGCCCGGCCGTGCCGAGACCCCGCCGGGCCTCGTGCCGGGCCGCGCGGCCCGTCATCGGGTGTGCGTACCGGCACGTGTCGGCGGCTTGCTACCAGTAATGTCGACGCCCTCCGACCTCGCGCCCCACAGCCCCCAGGATCCACAGGATCGCTCCGATGACCAGGAGGATGATTCCGATGGTCCAGAGGATGGAGAGGCCGGTCAGAAAGCCGATGATGAGGAGAATGACTCCTAGGATGATCATGGAGTCTCCGATCTCTTGAGGGGTCCCCTGAGAGGACTCATCTCTCACTCTGACCCTCGGACGACCGCTACGCCACATTTGTTCGAGCCGCTCACGCGACGGTCCGCGGGGAATCGGTCTCCCCGCGATGCGTGGAGATCGTTCGGATCTTCTGGAGCCGTCTCTCCGACGACCCCCCTCGCCGTTCGCGACGGGTCATCGGGGGCCCCGCGCGTCCGCCCGTCCGACGATCGTCCCCGCTCGGTCGATGCAGATGACGTCGACGGCGACGGGGGCGCCGCGCAGCACCCCGAGGGCCGCGTCGCGGGCGGTGGCGGCGACGAGGTCGCCGAGGGGGACCCCGCGGGCGGCGCAGAGCTGCACCGTCTCCAGGCCGGTGTTGGCGGCGGCGACGGCGGCGGCCAGCTCCTCGTCGGCGCCCCCGCGCCGCGCCAGCTCGGCGAGGAAGCCCTTGTCCACCTGCGAACGGGAGGAGTGCAGGTCCAGGTGGCCGGCGGCCAGCTTCGACAGCTTGGCGAACCCGCCGGCGATGGTCAGCCGGTCCACCGGGTGGCGGCGCAGGTACTTCAACACGGCCCCGGCGAAGTCGCCCATGTCCAGCAGCGCGTCCTCGGGCAGCCCGTGCACGGCGACCGCGACCTTCTCGGAGGTCGAGCCGGTGCAGCCGGCGACATGCGTACGGCCCGCCGCGCGGGCCACGTCCACGCCGCGCCGGATGCTGTCGATCCACGCTGAGCAGGAGTACGGCACCACGATGCCCGTGGTGCCCAGGATGGACAGACCGCCCAGAATGCCCAGCCGCGGGTTCCAGGTGGAGCGGGCGAGCTCCTCGCCGTGGTCCACCGAGATCTCCACCTCGACGTCACCGCTGCCGCCGAGCCGGGCCGCGACCTCGGCGACATGGTCGCGGATCATCTGCCGCGGCACGGGGTTGACGGCGGGCTCCCCGACCGGCAGCGGGAGGCCGGGGCGGGTGACGGTGCCCACCCCGGGGCCGGCCCGGAAGACCACGCCGCTGCCCGGCGGCAGCGGCCGCACGGTGGACCGGACCAGGGCGCCGTGCGTCACGTCCGGGTCGTCGCCCGCGTCCTTGACGACGGCGGCCATCGCCTCGCGGCCGGCCGTGAGCCGCTCGGCGGCCAGGGCGAAGGCGGGACGCTGCCCCTTGGGCAGGGTGATCGTCACCGGGTCGGGGAACTCCCCGCCCAGCAGGGCGGTGTAGGCGGCCGTCGTGGCCGCGGTCGCGCACGCGCCGGTGGTCCAGCCGTGCCGCAGCCCGGTCCGCTCCAACTGGGCGGTGCGGCCACTGGCCGTCTTCGCCCCGTCGACCGCCTTGGCCGCGGGGGTGCCGGGCCCCGCGCTCGGCTCAGCCACGGCCGCCGCCGATCCGGCCGCCGGGCCCGTACGAGCGCCGACCCGGACGCGCCGCGGCGCCGGGGGCCGTGACAGGCTGCACCCGGCGTACGCACCACGAAAGGGACCCGATGAACGACCCCGAGCCCGAGGCGATCACGCGGACCGGCCGCGGCCGGCACGTCCTCATCCTGGGCGGCACCACCGAGGCCCGCCGGCTGGCGGCCGGGCTGGCGGCCGACCCGGCGCTGCGCGTCACCAGCTCGCTGGCCGGCCGGGTCGCCCAGCCACGGCTGCCGGCGGGCGAGGTGCGGATCGGCGGCTTCGGGGGCCCCGAGGGGTTGGCGCGCTGGCTGCGCGAGCACGAGGTGGACGCGCTCATCGACGCCACCCATCCTTTCGCCGACACGATCAGTTTCAACGCGGCCCGCGCGGCCGCAGAGGTCCATGTTCCCCTGCTGGCCCTGCGCCGTCCCGGCTGGGTACCGGGAGCGGGGGACCGCTGGCACTCCGCGGCCTCCCAGGCCGAGGCCGCCGAGCTGCTGCCCGCGCTGGGCGAGCGGGTCTTCCTCACCACCGGACGCATGGGGCTCGCGGCCTTCGCGCACCTCACCGAGCAGTGGTTCCTGGTGCGTTCGGTGGACGCCCCCGAGGCCCCGCACCCGCCGCGGATGGAGGTGCTGCTGGACCGGGGACCGTTCACCGTCGAGGGCGAGGCCACGCTGCTGCGCCGCCACCGCATCGACGTCCTGGTCACCAAGGACAGCGGCGGCCAGGCCACCGCCGCCAAACTCACCGCCGCGCGCGACGCCGGACTCCCGGTCGTGGTCGTCCGCCGCCCGCCCGTGCCGCAGGGTATCCCGGTCGCCCCCGACCCGACGGCCGCGACGTCCTGGCTCCGGCAGACGCTGGGCTGAATCCCGCCGTCGACGGGGTCGGCCGACGCTCCGCACGGCAGCCCGCGAGCGTTCCGTACGTAGCGCGGCGGCGCCCTCCGCGGGGGCCGACCGGCCTCCGCGCGAGGTGCGCGCCTTCGGGGAGGTCGTTCCCGGCCCCGCGCGGTCGCCGGCGGCCGACAGACGGTCGCGTGGGGCCACGGTCAGCCCTGCGGTGACGCCCGCCGGTGGGCGACCCGCCATACGGTGCCCCCGCCACACGGTGCCCCCGCCATACGGTGACCGCCGGCCGTGCGGGCATGCCGCCGGGAACCGCCCGCGTCCGCCCGGCCGGCGGGACGGCCCGCCGGCGCTCCCCGGGGAACGACGCGATGCGGCGCCGTCCCGGCGGGCCCGCGGCGCCGCGAGCGCTCGAGGGTCCCGGATCCGGAGCGGCGGGGCCGGCGCCGTACGGGGGTCCGCTCCCCGGGCGGACCCCCGGGCCGCCCCGCAGCGCGGCCCCGCGAGGCGCTCCGGGGAGCGCCTCGGCGGGTTCAGCGCCCCGGCGGTCGGCTCAGCGCTCCGGGTACCGTCGCGGCGTCCAGACGATCTCCGTGTCGTCGCCACGTCGGACCGTCCGGGTCTGCGAGGAGCCGACGAGCAGGATGGTTCTCATGTCCACCTGGTCCGGGTCGAGATCGGCCAGCTGAACGATGCGGACGCTCTCCCCGGGGCCGCCGACGTCGCGTGCGACGACGACCGGGGTGTCGGGAGAGCGGTGTGCCAGCAGCAGCTCACGGGCCTTGCCCACCTGCCAGATCCGGCTGCGGGAGCCGGGGTTGTAGAGGGCCAGCACCAGGTCCGCCTCGGCGGCGGAGCGCAGCCGCTCCGCGATCACCTCCCACGGCTTGAGCCGGTCCGAGAGCGAGACGACCGCGTAGTCGTGGCCCAGCGGCGCGCCCGCGCGGGCGGCGGCCGCGTTGGCGGCGGTGAGGCCCGGCAGCACCCGCACCGGGACGTCCCGGTACTCCTCCTGGGAGGCGACCTCCAGCACGGCCGTGGCCATGGCGAAGACGCCCGGGTCGCCGCCGGAGACGACGGCCACCCGCCGCCCGCGCCGGGCCAGGTCGAGGGCGAACTCGGCGCGCTCCGCCTCGACCTTGTTGTCGGAGCCGTGCCGCCGCTGGCCGGGCCGTACCGGCACCCGGTCCAGATAGGTGGTGTAGCCGACGAGTTCCTCCGCGGCGGCCAGCGCGCCACGGGTCTCCGGGGTGAGCCACAGCGGCCCCGCGGGGCCGGTGCCCACCACGACGACCTCGCCCCGCGCGGGGTCGCCGTCGGCCTGGACCTGGTCCCGGTCCACGGTCGGCGCGGGGTTGGCGATCCGGCTCGGCAGCACCGCCACCGAGAAGTACGGCACCGACTCCGGGTCGGTCTCCGCGAGCGCGCCGGTGCGCTCGCCGCTCATCGTGGCGCGCTCCACGTAGCGCGCCTCCGCCAGCCGGCCGGAGCGCTCCATGGCGCGGCGCACGGTCGGGAAGGTGCGGCCCAGCTTCATCACCACGGCCGCGTCGGTGCTCGCCAGACGGGCGGTCAGCTCCTCTTCGGGGAGCGTGCCCGGGAGGATCGTGAGCACCTCGTCGGCCTCCACCAGCGGGGTGCCCAACCGGGCCGCGGCGGCGCTGACCGAGGTGACGCCGGGAATCACCTCGGTCGGGTAGCGGTCGGCGAGCCGCTTGTGCATGTGCTGGTAGGAACCGTAGAAGAGCGGGTCGCCCTCGGAGATGACCGCGACCGTGCGGCCCGCGTCCAGATGGGCCGCGAGCCGCGCCGCCGCCTCCTCGTAGAACTCGTCCAGCGCGCCCCGGTAGCCGCCCGGGTGGTCGGTGGTCTCGGTGGTGACCGGGTAGACCAACGCCTCCTCGACGTGGTCGGGGCGGATGTGCTCGGCGGCGATGGAGCGGGCGATGCTGCGCCCGTGCCGGGCGCTGTGGTACGCGACGACGTCGGCCTCCGCGATGACCTGGACCGCCCGTACGGTCATCAGCGACGGGTCGCCGGGACCCAGCCCCACCCCGTAGAGCCGGCCGGTGGTCTGCTGCTCGCTCACTCTTCCTCGCTCGCAATCGCGTTGATCGCGGCCGCGGCCATGGCGCTGCCGCCGCGCCGGCCCCGTACCACCAGATAATCCAGCCCCAACGGGCTGTCGGCCAGGGCGTCCTTGGACTCGGCGGCGCCGATGAAGCCGACGGGTATCCCGATGACCGCCGCCGGGCGCGGCGCGCCCTCGGCGACCATCTCCAGCAGTCGGAAGAGGGCGGTGGGCGCGTTGCCGACCGCGACGACGGCCCCCTCCATGCGGTCCCGCCACAGCTCCAGCGCGGCCGCGCTGCGCGTGGTGCCCAGCTCGGCGGCGAGCGCCGGCACGGACGGGTCCGAGAGCGTGCACACCACCTCGTTGTCGGCGGGCAGCCGCTTGCGGGTCACCCCGCTGGCCACCATCCGCGCGTCGCACAGGATGGGCGCGCCGGCGCGCAGCGCGGCCCGGGCGCGGGAGACCACCTCGGGGGAGTAGGCGAGGTCCTTCACCAGGTCGACCATGCCGCAGGCGTGGATCATCCGCACCGCGACCTGGCTGACGTCGGCGGGGAGCCCACCGAGATCCGCCTCGGCGCGGATGGTGGCAAAGGACTGGCGGTAGATCTCCGCGCCGTCCTTCTCGTAGTCGAACACTGTGTCCTCGATCGTTTCGGTCATCTCGGTCATGCCATTCGGCGCGCCGCCGCCACCGCGTCGGCGACCTCATCCGCCGTCACGGTCCCTGTCACTGTCCCTGTCGCTCCCGCTCCCGCGGCTGTCCCAGCCACAGGTGATCCCGGTACCGCCGGCCCCGGCCGACCCACGGCCGCCGTCGGAGCCGACGGACTCCGACGGCCCGCGGGCGCCCCCGCCGGGGCGCGGTCGTGGCCCACCCGGCCGCGCGCTGTGTCCGGCGGTCCTCCTGGCCCAGGGGCCGGGGTGTCCGCCGGCTGGTGCGGCGCGTCGGCGGGTTGGTGCGGCGCGGCCGCAAGCCGGCCCGGGGCGGCCGCCGTTTGGTGTGGTGCCTCGGCGGGTTCGGGCGGTGTGGCCGCGGGTTGGCGCCGTGGCTCCGCGGGTTCGCGCGGTACGTCCGCTCGGTCGTGCGGAGCTTTCGCCGGGTCCGCCGGCAGGTCCCAGACGGATACCCGGTAGCCGCTCCCGGTGGCCAGCACGTCCACCCAGCGGCCGGCGGCCGGGTGACCGCAGCGGCGCTCGCAGCCCGACCAGTAGACCGGCAGCGCGTCGAGCGCGGTGCCGCGCGCCGTCCGGGCGGCCTGAGCCGCGTCCGCGCGGACGTCGGCCAGCGACTTGGCACAGCCGGGGCGGCCCGTGCAGGCGCCGACGCCCAGCCACGGCGAGTCCACCGCGGTGACGAGTCCGGCGTCGGCCAGCTCACCGAGTCGGGCGGCGGCGACGTCGGCGCGGAGGCCGGGCAGCAGCACCCCGCGCCACGGCGTGACGCGCAGTTCGTCCGCCCCGTCCCGGCCGGCCACGTCGGCCAGCAGCCGCCACCGAGCGGCGGTCAGCCGGCCGAGCGGCGCCAGCACGGACAGCGCGTGGCGGCCGTCCGGCCCCACGACCAGGCCGGGAGCGGGCGGGGCACTGGGCGGGCCCGCGGGCGACGGCGGCGCGGTGGGCTCACCCGGCTCCAGGCCCGCCTCCACGAGCCTGCGCGCCACCCGCCGCGCCGACAGGGCGTGGGGGGCGGGGAGTTCCCGCACCCGCCAGGCGCGCGTGCCGCTCTCCGCCACCGCCGCGAGGAACTCCCGCGCCGCCAACACGGCGGCGCGCGGCGCGTCCTCGGCCGGCACCGGCAGCCCGACGGGGTCCGCGCCCAGGTGCAGCAGTGCGTCGCCCCCCGACGTTGCGATCAATGTCACATCGCCCCCGAGGGCCGCCACATCACCGCGTCCGTCGTCGAGCGCGAAGAGGAATCGCCCGGAAAGTCCGGCGGTGTCCGCATGTTCGCGCAGCAGTGCGTCGAGTCGCCTCGCCCAGCCCTGGACGTCGGCGAAGCCCACACCGTCCAGCCCGCACAGCGGCGAGGCGACCACGTTGCGTGCCCGCTCGTGCCGGTCCGACGGCAACAGCCCGGCGGCCCGTAGCCGCTCGGCGAGCTCGCCGCCGCAGTCGGCGGCCAGTCCGCGCAGCTGTACGTTGCCGCGCGAGGTGATGTCCAGCTGTCCGTCCCCGAGCTCCTCGGCGGCGGTCGCCAGCGAGGCTGCCTGATGGGCCGTCAGGAGCCCGGCGGGCAGCCGGATCCGGGCCAGCGCGCCGTCGTCGGCCGCGTGCAGACGCAGTGCGCCGGGGCAGGCGTCGGCGCGCCCGCGCACGGGCGGCTCGACCCCTGTCGGGGCGGTTGCGGGGGAGTGCGGCATGGCGGCGAGCATACCGACGACCTCGGCTGATGCCCTCCCCTCGGCCCGTCCGGCGGCTACCTCGCGCAAGCTCGCCCTTGCCCAGGGTTGATCTCCTCCCCGTACTATGCCTCTCGGTGGACCGCTCCGGTCCGCCACCGCCAGCGACGGCGTCAGGGGAGGAAGCCGGTGTGAATCCGGCGCGGTCCCGCCACTGTCAGCGCGGCGGCCCACCGGCCGTCGCGTGAGCCAGGAACTCCCGCCGTCCTCAACCGCCCGGGGCGCGGACCCCGAGGAAGGCTTGCCGCAGCATGCTCATGTTCCGGTCGCGCTCGGGCCCCGCGCCCCTGCCGCCTCCGGCGCGCCCGGGGCCCCCGGTGCCCGCGCCGCCCCCGGCGCTCCGGGAACCCCCGGCGCCCGGCGCCCCGTCCCCGATACGCCCGGCAGCGACAGCGACCACCCGGCGCCCGGCCCCCGCCCGGCGCCTGACGCCCATGGCCCGCACCACGCCCGCCGTAGCGACGATGGCGGCGCCGCCCTCGAAGCGCGCCTCGAAGCCCACGGCGACCGCCGTACGCGCCCGGTCCACGATGCCCGCGGCGTCCTCGACACCCGCCGTACGCACGCGGTCCATGGCGCGACCGACGTCCGCGGTGTTCTCCACGTCCGCCGTGGCGCCGTCGTCCACGGTGTCCCCGGTATCCGTCGTACGGGCGGTGGCCATGGTGCCGCCGTTCGAGGGGCGGTTCGAGGGGCGCTTCTCGTCCGCCCTGCCGACGCGGTACGCGGCGTTCGCCCTGTCCGCCGTCCGCGCGGCGGCCACCGCCGTCGCCACCCCCGCGGTCCGCACGATGCGCGCCGCCCTCCCCGCGCCGTCCCCGACGTGCGGGACACGTGGTGCCGTCCCGTCACCTATGACGCGCGGTGGCCTCCCGCCACGCACGACGCGCGGCGCCGCCCCGACGCACTCCGCGGCGTCCCCGATCTCCCCGATTTCCCCGGCCTCTACGGCCTCCCCCACGCCCGCCGCCTCGACGGCGTCCGCCCGACCGGCCGCCGTATCGGCCGTCGTCGCGCAGGCGTCCGCCATGGCGCAGGCGTCCGCCACGGCCCAGGTGCCAGTCACGGCACAGGCGCCCCCGAAGGCGCAGGCGTCCGTCACGGCGGCCGTCCGCGCGGCACGCTCCGTGCCGCGCGGGGCGCCGCTCTCCGCCGCGCACCGCGAGGTGTGCGGCACCATCCCCGCCCTCCACGCCAGGTCGGCTGCCTGGCTCGGCCCGAATGCGCGAGGCGAAGTCCTGTGATCCTGCTGCTGTCGACGTCCGACACCGATCTGCTCAGCGCCCGAGCCGCCGAGGGGCCCGTGCCCTTCCGGCTCGGCAACCCGGCCCGGCTCGACCTGGACGAGCTGCCCGCCCTCCTCGACGGCGTGGAGCTCGTCGTCGTTCGCCTCCTCGGTGGCGTCCGCGCCTGGCAGGAGGGGATCGACGCGCTGCGCGCCACCGACCTGCCGATCGTGGTGCTGTCCGGCGAACAGGCCCCCGACGCCCAGCTGATGGAAGCGTCCACCGTCCCGGTCGGCATCGCCGCCGAGGCGCACGCCTACCTGGCGCACGGCGGGCCCGCCAACCTGGAGCAGCTGGCCCGCTTCCTCTCCGACACCGTGCTGCTCACCGGCCACGGCTTCGAGCCGCCGAGCCCGGCGCCCTCCTGGGGCCCGCTGGAGCGCGCCGCGCGGAACGACAGCGGCCCGGTCGTGGCCGTGCTCTACTACCGCGCCCACCACATGAGCGGCAACACCGCCTTCGTGGAGGCGCTCAGCCAGGCCATCGAGGACGCCGGTGGGCGCCCGATGCCGCTGTTCGTCGCCTCGCTGCGGGCGCCCGAGCCGGAGCTGATCGAGGAGCTGCGGGCGGCCGACGCCATCGTCACCACCGTGCTGGCCGCCGGTGGCACCCGACCCGCGGAGGCCTCCGCGGGCGGCGACGACGAGGCATGGGACGCGGGCGCGCTCACCTCGCTCGACGTCCCGGTCCTCCAGGCGCTCTGCCTGACCGGCTCGCGCAGCGCCTGGGAGGAGAACGACGAGGGGCTCTCGCCGCTCGACGCCGCCACCCAGGTCGCCGTGCCCGAGTTCGACGGTCGCATCATCACCGTGCCGTTCTCCTTCAAGGAGGTCGACGAGGACGGGCTGCCGGTCTACGCCGCCGACCCCGAGCGCGCCGCGCGGGTCGCCGGCATCGCGGTCCGACACGCCCGGCTGCGCCACATCCCGGCGGCCGAGAAGCGGTTGGCGCTGGTTCTCTCCGCGTACCCCACCAAGCACTCCCGCATCGGCAACGCGGTGGGCCTGGACACGCCCGCCAGCGCCGTCGCCCTGCTGCGCCGGCTGCGTGAGGAGGGCTACGACTTCGGCACCGAGGAGATCCCGGGCCTCGCCTCCGGCGACGGCGACGAGCTGATCTACGCCCTGATCGAGGCGGGCGGCCACGACCAGGACTGGCTGACGGAGGAGCAGCTCGCCCGCAACCCGATCCGCATCCCGGCCGCCGACTACCGCCGCTGGTACGCCAAGCTGCCCAAGGAGCTGCGGGACGCGGTCGAGGAGCACTGGGGCCCGCCGCCGGGCGAGATGTTCGTCGATACCAGTCGCACCGCCGAGGGCGACCCGGAAGGCGACATCGTGCTGGCCGCGCTGCGCTTCGGCAACCTGCTGATCCTCATCCAGCCGCCGCGCGGCTTCGGCGAGAACCCCATCGCCATCTACCACGACCCGGACCTGCCGCCCTCGCACCACTACCTGGCGGCCTACCGCTGGATCGGAACCCCGCGGTCCGACGGCGGCTTCGGCGCCGACGCCATGGTGCACCTGGGCAAGCACGGCAACCTGGAGTGGCTGCCGGGCAAGAACGCCGGCCTGTCCGCCGCCTGCGGCCCCGACGCCGCGCTGGGTGACCTGCCGCTGGTCTACCCCTTCCTGGTCAACGACCCGGGCGAGGGCACCCAGGCCAAGCGCCGGGTGCACGCCACCCTGGTCGACCACCTGGTGCCGCCGATGGCCCGCGCCGACTCCTACGGCGACATCGCCCGGCTGGAGCAACTGCTGGACGAGTACGCCCAGATCTCCTCGATGGACCCGGCGAAGCTGCCGGCCATCCGCGCCCAGATCTGGACCCTGATCCAGGCCGCCAGGCTCGACCACGACCTGGGCATGGCGGACCGCCCCGACGACGACGGCTTCGACGACTTCCTGCTGCACGTCGACGGCTGGCTGTGCGAGGTCAAGGACGCCCAGATCCGCGACGGGCTGCACGTCCTGGGCGGCGCCCCGACCGGCACCGACCGGGTCAACCTGGTGCTGGCCATCCTGCGCGCCCGGCAGATCTGGGGCGGCACCTCGGCGCTGCCCGGACTGCGCGAGGCCCTCGGCCTCGACGAGGCCGCCGCCACCCGCACCGGCGCCGACGAGGCGGAGGAGCGGGCCCGGGCGCTGGTCCAGGCGATGGAGGACGCCGACTGGCGGCCGGAGGTCGTCGCGGAGGTCTGCGCCGGGGTCCCGGAGGAGCAGCGCACCGCGGTCGTCGCGATCCTGGACTTCGCCGCCCGCCAGGTGGTGCCCCGGCTGTCCGCCACCACCGACGAGCTCGACCACGCGGTGCACGCCCTGGCCGGCGGCTTCGTGCCGGCCGGCCCGTCCGGCTCGCCGCTGCGCGGACTGGTCAACGTGCTGCCGACGGGCCGCAACTTCTACTCCGTCGACCCCAAGGCCGTGCCCAGCCGGCTGGCCTGGGAGACGGGCCAGGCGCTCGCCGACTCCCTGCTGGAGCGCTACCACGCCGACAACGGCCGCTGGCCGGAGTCGGTCGGCCTGTCCCTGTGGGGCACCAGCGCGATGCGCACCGCCGGCGACGACGTCGCCGAGGCGATGGCGCTGCTGGGCGTGCGCCCGGTCTGGGACGACGCCTCGCGGCGCGTCACGGGCCTGGAGGCCGTCCCGCTGGACCAGTTGGGCCGCCCGCGCATCGACGTCACCCTGCGCATCAGCGGCTTCTTCCGGGACGCCTTCCCGCACGTGATCGGGCTGCTGGACGACGCCGTACGGCTCGCCGCCTCCCTCGACGAGGCCGACGAGGACAACTACGTACGGGCGCACACCCGCGCCGACCTCGCCGAGCACGGCGACGAGCGCCGGGCCACGGTCCGCATCTTCGGCTCGCGGCCCGGCACCTACGGCGCCGGTCTGCTCCAGCTCATCGACAGCCGCGACTGGCGCACCGACGCCGACCTGGCCGAGGTCTACACGGTGTGGGGCGGCTACGCCTACGGACGTGGGCTGGAGGGCCGCCCGGCGCGCGCGGAGATGGAGACCGCGTACAAGCGGATCGCGGTGGCGGCGAAGAACACCGACACCCGCGAGCACGACATCGCCGACTCGGACGACTACTTCCAGTACCACGGCGGCATGGTCGCCACCGTCCGTGCGCTGAAGGGCACCGCCCCGGCCGCGTACATCGGCGACAGCACCCGCCCCGAGACGGTGCGCACCCGCACCCTGCACGAGGAGACCTCGCGGGTCTTCCGTGCCCGCGTGGTCAACCCGCGCTGGATCGAGGCGATGCGCCGCCACGGCTACAAGGGCGCCTTCGAACTCGCCGCGACCGTCGACTACCTCTTCGGCTACGACGCCACGACCGGCGTCGTAGCCGACTGGATGTACGACAAGCTCGCGCAGAGCTACCTGCTCGACCCCGAGAACCGCGCCTTCCTGGAGGAGGCCAACCCCTGGGCGCTGCACGGCATGGCCGAGCGGCTGCTGGAGGCGGAGAGCCGAGGGATGTGGGCCGAGCCGGACGCCGAGGTGCTGGCCGCCGTGCGCGAGCTGTACCTGGAGACCGAGGGCAACCTGGAGAGCGGTTCCGAGGAGGACGCCGAGGGCTGACCGCGGCCACGGCCGAGGCCGAGACGCGAGACGGCGGCTACCGGGTTCAGGGAACCTGGTAGCCGCCGCCGCTGTCCGGCCACGGTGGCCGGCGCATCAGCTCGGCCCATTCGTGGTCGTAGGAGCCCGGGACCGTGCGGCCGGCCGAGGCCCAGCGCTGCACGAGGTCGGAGTAGATGGGCACACAGGCCGACTGAGGAACCGTTTCGGCCTGTGAAGCCCAGGTCAGTGGTCTGCTGCCCGGCGAGGCGAGGCGCCGTTGCGTCATGGTAGCCACAACCCATCAACGCGCGGCCGGGGGTGCGGTCACCCTCCCCGAGCGCGTCTCACCCGGACCGGGGCGGTCTCGTACGCACCAGCGATTTCGGCGCCCGGCGCACTCTTCTGAAAAGCGTTCTCGATATCGAATTCGGAATATCCGCCAATTGATAACCGTCTCCATTGCAGTCTTTGGAGAATTCTCTGACGCGGTGTTCAATTGCGATGTTCCGACGGCGATTCGAGGAGGAGTGGGTGGGCACTCACACGCAAGCGCACGAGGACGGCCAGGACGCGCGCGGCGAGCACGACCATGGACCGGGGGCGCATGGGCGACGAGCGCGGGACCACGGTGGTCACCGTCACGACGGCCCTGGCCGCGACGGCCACGACGGACACGGACACGGGCACGACGGCGGGCACGGGCACGACGGCCACGGCCACGGGGGCCGGGACGGCCACGGGCACGTCCACGCGGGCCACGACGGACACGGGCACGGGGGCCACAGCCACGGCGTGTCGGCCGACGCCGACCGCCGCTGGTTGACCCTCGCCCTCACCCTCATCGCCTCCTTCATGGCGGTCGAGGTGGTCATCGGTGTGATCGCGGGTTCGGTGGCCCTTCTCTCGGACGCCGCCCACATGCTCACCGACGCCGCCGCGATCGTGCTGGCGCTGGTCGCGATCCGGCTCTCCGCCCGCCCCGCGCGCGGCGGCTACACCTATGGCCTCAAGCGCGCGGAGATCCTCTCCGCCCAGGCCAACGGACTGTCGCTGGTGCTGCTCGCCGGATTCCTCGGATACGAGGCGGTGCAGCGGCTGATCGACCCGCCCGCGGTCGACGGCGGACTGGTGCTGGCCACCGGTCTGGCCGGGGTGGTCGTCAACATCGCGGCCGCCTGGTGCATGTCCCGGGCGAACCGCTCCTCGCTCAACGTGGAGGGTGCCTTCCAGCACGTCCTCAACGACCTCTACGCCTTCATCGGCACCGCCGTCTCCGGACTGGTGGTCCTGCTGACCGGCTTCGCGCGGGCCGACGCGATCGCCGCGCTGGTCGTGGTCGCCCTGATGCTCAAGGCCGGGGTGGAGCTGGTGCGGGCCTCCGGTCGGATCCTGCTGGAGGCGGCCCCCGCCGGTGTCGAGCCGGACGAGGTCGGCAACCGGCTGGTCGCCCATCCGCAGGTGGCCGAGGTGCACGACCTGCACGTCTGGCAGATCACCTCCGGCGAGGTCTCGCTCTCCAGCCATGTGCTGGTCGCCCCCGGCGGGGACTGCCACGCCGTGCGCAAGGAGCTGGAGACCGTGCTGCACCGGGAGTACGGCATCACCCACACCACCTTGCAGGTGGACCATCTGCGCGGGCACGAGGTGCTGTGGCGGCCGGTCGGGGCGGAGTCGGCGGAGCCCACGCCGCGCCCCGAGCACTGTCTGACCGCCCACGGCCCGGTGCACCGCGCGACCCCCGGTCTCGGCTGACCGACCCGCCGGTCTCACGCGACCCGCCCCCCCCGGCCCCCGCCGGGCGGGCGGGTCGCGGCGTGTCGGACGGGCCTCCCACGGCGGTGCGCACGTCCCTTGGCGGGGCCGATGGGAAGGGTGCCGAGCCCCGTGTCCAAGGGATGGAGGAATAACTGAACCGAAACATGCCACACCGGTATCGATCGGGCGCCGCGATGGTATGTTCGGCCTCAGCCTGAACACGGGGGGCGAGATCCGAACCTTCACCCATCATCACAACACGGGGGTCGGGATGAGGTTTCAGGTTCTGGGCAATTTCGAAGTGCTGACGAGCACCCACACACGGGCCACACCGAGCGCACCCAAACTCCGTCGCGCCCTGGCCCTGCTGATACTGCGGCACGGTGAGGTGGTGCCGACCAAGGCGCTCATCGACGAGCTGTGGGGGAGCAACCCGCCGGACAAGGCGGTGCGCGCGGTGCACACCTACGTCTACGAGCTGCGCCGGTCGCTGGCGCGCGGACAGGATCCGGATTCGGACGGCTCCTTCCTGGAGACCCGGCCGGGCGGCTATCTGATCCGCATTCCGGACGAGGCCGTCGACGTGAGCGCCTTCCGGGCGCTGGTCAGGGAGGGCGGCGACGCCCTGGCCGCCGGGGACCCGGCGCGGGCCAGCGCCACCCTCGCCCGGGCGCTGGGCCTGTGGCGCGGCGGCGCGCTGGCCAACATCGAGTGCGGGGAGTTGCTGGAAGCGCACGCCGCCGAGCTGGAGGAGAGCCGGCTGCGGGCGCTGGAGATGCGCATCGAGGCCGACTTCCAGCTGCGCCGCCACCATGAGCTGACCGGCGAGCTCAAGGCGCTGGCCAGGTCCAGGCCGCTGCACGAGGGCATCCACGCCAAGCTGATGCTGGCGCTGTACCGCTCCGGGCGGCGCAGCGAGGCGCTCAAGGTCTTCCAGGAGTTACGCGGCCAGCTGGTCGACGAGCTCGGCCTGGAGCCCGGCCCCGAACTCCAGCGGCTGCAGCGCTCGATGCTCATCGCCTCGCCCGCCCTCGATCCGCCGCCCGCCGGGGCGTACGCCTCCCGCCGCACCGCGCCCCCACCCGCCCAGCTGCCCCGGGACACCGCGGACTTCACCGGGCGGCGGCAGCTCCTCGGCGAGCTGGGCGGGCTGCTGGCCACCCGCTCCGGACGGGCCGGGCCTCCGGTGGTCTCCCTCGTCGGCATGCCGGGCACCGGCAAGACGGCCACCGCCGTGCACCTGGCCCACGCCGTCCGCCACCGCTATCCGGACGGTCAGATCTATGTGCCGCTCGGCGGCTCGCAGCGCGCCCCGGGCGCGGTCTGCGCCGCCTGCGGCCGCCACGGACCCGGGGGCGCCGCGGACGGCTGGGAGCAGATCCTGCGCGGCATCGGCATCCCGGCCGCCGAGGCGCCGGCCACGGTGGGGGAGCGGATGGCGCTGTTCCGCACCTGGAGCGCGGAGCGGCGGGTGCTGCTGGTGCTGGACGACGCCGCCTCCGCCGCCCAGGTGGAGCCGCTGCTGCCGGGCGGCTCCGACTGCGGGGTGCTGGTCACCAGCCGGTCGCTGCTCTACGGGCTGCGCGCCGAGCGCGTCGTCCGGCTGGGCTGTCTGTCGGTGCGGGACGGGGTGCGGCTGCTGGCCCGGATCATCGGCCGGGAGCGCACCGACGCCGAACCGCAGGCGGCGGCCGAGGTGGTCAGCATCGTGGACGGGCTGCCGTTGGCCATCACCTTCATCGGCGAGCGGCTGATGGCCACCCGTCCCATCCGCGTCTCCTGGGTGGCGGCGCAACTGCGCACCGCCAAGGGGCAGCGTCGCATGGCGGACCTGGCCAGCGTGGGCCTGGATCTCTACGACCGGCTGGAGGCGTGCTTCGACCGGCTCGACGGGGACACCCAGACCGCCTTCCTCCGGCTGGCGCTGGCGCCCCGCCGGATGCTCACGGCCGCCCAGGGGGCGCGGACCCTCGGTGTCGACCCCGCCGCCGCCGACATGGTGCTGATGCGGCTCGCCGACGCCTCCCTGGTCGAACTCGCCGACGACGGCGCCGACACCGAGCGGCACTACCGCTTCCGCGGGCTGGTGCGGGAGTACGCCTTGGAGCGGATCGGCGCCCCCGAGGTCTCCGCCGGCGCCGAAGCCGCCCCGCTCGCCGACTCGCGGGCCGGATCGGCGGCCGGGGCGGCCGCCGAGGAGGGAACGGGAGGCGCCTGCTGAGGGCCGCTCTTGTGGCAGACCTGTGCGTTTCCTGAGCGGGGGTGGGCACGCTCGCATCACGGCGTTTCCGGGCGAACGGCGCGGAACGCCGCGACCCCACCACCTCACCACCGGTGACGTTCCGAGGAGGAACCGTGAGCGCACAGCATGTCCCCGTCGTCTCGCTGGGCGATGTCGCGCCCGACCGCCGGCGCGGCGGAGAGCTGCGCACCCTGCTCAGCCCCAAGTCCGTCGGCTCCACCTCGGGCTTCCTCGGCGTGGCGGGCATCCAGCCGGGTGACTACGTCGCCGAGCACTACCACCCCTACTCCGAGGAGTTCGTCTTCGTCGTCCAGGGCAGCCTGGTCGTGGACCTCGACGGCACCCCGCGGGAGCTGCACGCCGACCAGGGTCTGATGGTGCCCATCGGGGTGCGCCACCGGTTCCGCAACGTCGGTCCGGTCCCGGCGCGTGTCGTCTTCCACCTCTGCCCGCTGGCCCCGCGCCCGGAGCTGGGGCACGTCGACACCGAAACCCATACCGGCTCCACCAGCGCCGTCGGCGGGGAGTGAGCGGGATGACCGCGCGTGTGGACAACTCCATCGTCATCCAGGCCCCGATCGACCTGATCTGGGACATCACCAACGACGTCGAGTCCTGGCCGGAGCTGTTCAGCGACTACGCGGCCGCGGAGATCCTGGTCCGGGAGGGCAACACCACCCAGTTCCGGCTGACCCTGCACCCGGACGACTGCGGCTCGTACTGGAGCTGGGTCTCCGAGCGCACCGTCGACCCCGCGACCCGCACCGTGCGCTCCCGTCGGGTCGAGACCGGTCCCTTCGAATCCATGGCCAGCGTCTGGGAGTTCACGGAGGTCGGCAGCGGCACGCAGATGCGCTGGGTGGACGAGTTCCATCTGAAGGCCGAGGCCCCCGCCTCCGCCGAGGCGATGGCGGCGCACATCAACCGCAGCACCCAGCTGCAACTGCGGGGCATCCGCGACCGGATCGAGGCTCGGCTCGCCGACTGACCGCTCGCCGTCCGGGCCCCGACTCAGCCCACCTCGTCGCCCGCGTGGCTCCGCCGCACCGGCGGCAGGAAGTCGCGGACCGGCGTCCGGTGCCACCACGCGCCGGTGGCGCGCAGCTCGCTCCAGGTCGTGAAGCGGTAGAGGTAGACCCGGGCCCGGACGTAGGTCGGCGGGTTGCCGGGGAAGGGGCTGGAGCGCAGCAGTCTCAGCGTCGCCCGGTCGTTGTCCAGCAGCTTGCCGACCAGCGGCACGAACCATGATCTGGCGTAGGCGGGGGAGAGCGCGGCGAACCACATCAGCCAGTCCAGCCGCAGATGGTACGGGGCGAACTGGCGCGGCAGCCGGCGCACGTCCCCCGGCTTCCCCCTGAACTCGTACTCCCGCCACACGGTGTCCTGGGTGACCACGGCCTCGTCCGTGCCCTCGATCACCACCTCGAAGCGGCTGCGGCTGATGGAGCCGAAGGCCCCGTAGGCGTTGACCAGGTGCAGCGGGTTGAAGGAGTAGTTCATCAGCTGATGGCCCGACAGCAGATTGCGGGCGGGCCAGTAGCTGAGCCACAGCGTGAAAGCGGTCACCGCCAGCACCAGTGCCGCGAACCACAGCGGGGCGGCGGGCGTCGACGGCGGCGCGGGCAGCGCCAACGCCTCGGCGGCGCGCCGGCCGTCGACCGCCGGCACCGCCAGCAGGATCGTCAGCCAGTTGAGCCAGGAGAAGTTGCCGGAGACCACCAGCCACAGCTGGGTGACGATGATCAGTCCGGCCGCCACACTCGCCACCGGCTGCGGGGTGAAGAGCAGCACGGGGAGGCCGAGCTGGGCGACGTGGTTGGCCGCGACCTCCACCCGGTGCAGCGGCCGGGGCAGGTGGTGGAAGAACCAGCTCAGCGGGCCGGGCATCGGCTGTGTCTCGTGGTGGTAGTAGAGGCAGGTCAGATCGCGCCAGCAGCGGTCCCCGCGCATCTTGATCAGCCCCGCGCCGAACTCGACCCGGAACAGCACCCAGCGCAGCAGCCACAGCACCAGCACCGGCGGGCCGGTCTCGTCGTTGCCGAGGAAGACGGCGAGGAAGCCCGCCTCCAGCAGCAGCGACTCCCAGCCGAAGCCGTACCACACCTGTCCGACGTTGACGATCGACAGGTACAGCGCCCACAGCACCGCCCACATGGCCATCGCCGCCCACAGCGGCACCGCGTCGGCCGCGCCCAGCAGCACCGCCGCCGCCAGCGCCGCACCCGACCAGGCGCAGCCGGCGAACAGCCGATCGGAGTAGCGGAGCTGGAAGAGGCTGGGGGCGCGGCGGAACGGCACCCGCTCCGTGAACTCCGGCACGGGCAACATGCCCCGCTCGCCGATCAGCGCCCGGAACTGGTTGCCGGCCACCACGAACGCCACCAGGTAGACGGCGGCCAGCCCGCGCTGGAAGACCAGCCGGCTCAGCCAGTAGTCGGCCGAGGTGAACCACTCCATACCGGCTGCTCCCTGCCCGTGTCCCCGCCTCGACGTGCGGCTATCCGTACCACCTCGACCGCCGTCGGGTCGCCTGGTACGGCCGGCGGCCCGGCGCGTTCGCCCGGCAGGGGGATCCGCGGCCGAGGGCCGCCCACCGGGTCACGGCAGGCCGGCCCCCGCGCAGTGCACGTCCCGTGCCGGCACCGCCCCGTCGACCAGGTACGCGGCCACCGCCCCGTCCACGCAGGCGTCGCCCCGGCTGGCGAAGACGCCGTGGGAGTAGTCGTCGTGCAGGGTCACCAGCCGGGAGCCGGAGAGGGCGCGGCGCAGTCGATGGGCGCCCTCGACGGGGGTGACGGGATCGTGCTCGGAGGCGACCAGCAGGACCGGCGGGAGGTTCGGGCCGCCGAGTGGGGTGCGCGCGGCCGGCCGGTGCGGCCAGTAGGCGCACACGTCCGCCTCCAGCCCGGTCAACACCGGCAGCGGGTCCAGCCGGCGGAGCCGCCGCAGCTCGGGGAGGAGCCGGCCGGCCTTCGGCCCCGGCCCGTCCGCGCACTTGACCGTGCGGTTGGCGGCCTCGTACGTCCGGGAGTCCGGGCCGTCGAAGGGGACGCCGGGGCGCAGTCCGACCACCGTGCCCTCGCGGAGGTAGCCGCGCAGCCCCTCGCCGAACGGGGCCCAGCGCTCGGTGCGGCCCAGCGTCCGGTAGACGGCCCGGTCGAAGGCCGCCGCGCCGAAGCCGTCCACCGGCCGGGCGGTGAGTCCCGCCCGCGCCCGGGTGTACCCGGCGCGCACCTCGGCCGCCGTGTCGCCCAGGCCGAAGCGGTCGTGGTGCCGGGCCAGCCAGCCGAAGAGCCGGGCGCGCTGCGCCAGCAGGGCACGGGCCTGACGCAGGTCGAAGTCGTACCAGTCCTCCGGCCCGACGACGCTGTCCAGCACCATCCGGCCGGTGCGGTGCGGGTACCGGGCGGCGTAGGCGGCCCCCAGATAGCTGCCGTAGCTGACGCCGAGGAAGGACAGCTTCGGCTCGCCGAGGGCGGCGCGTATCGCCTCCATGTCGCGGGCGGTCTCACGGGTCGACAGATGCGGCAGTGCCCCGCCCACGCCGGCGGCGCAGTCGGCGGTCATGCGGCGCAGCGCGGCGAGGTGGGCGCGCTCGGCGGCCGGCCCACGGGGGACGGGGTCGGCGCCGGGGGCGTCGGCGGCGAACAGGCCGCCCATCGGGCCGCAGTCGGCGGGCGCGCTGCGCCCGGTGCCGCGCGGGTCGAAGCCGATGACGTCGTAGCCGCGGCGCACCCGTTCCGGCAGCTTGGCGCGCTTGGTCACGGCGTACGACAGTCCGGCCCCGCCCGGTCCTCCGGGGTTGACCAGCAGGATCCCGCGCCGCTCGGCGGGCGTCCCGGAGGCCGGGACGCGGGAGACGGCGATGCCGAGGTGGCGGCCGTGCGGCCGGCGGTGGTCCAGCGGGACGCGCAGCGTGCCGCACTCGACGCGGTCCGGCGGGGCGGGGGCGGGGACGGAGGACGGGCAGGGGCCGAAGGCGATGCCGCCGGCGGTGGTGGCGTCGGCGGTGGTGGGGGCCGCGGCGGGGTGCGCGGCCGGGGGCAGCACGGTGGCGCACGCGGTCAGCGCGGCCAGCACGGCGGTGCGGCGAAGGGCGGGTGTCACGGCGGAGCTCTCTCGATCGGACGTATGTCAGTCAGTCAGATGACAATGAAAACGATTATCGATAACGTGGTGAGCGGTCAACCGCCGCCGTGACAGCGCCGTCGGTGCGCTCCGCCGCGCCCGGACGCGCCCGTCGCGCCCCGGCGGCGTCGCGGCCCCCACCGGGGCGCCGTCGACGGCCTCATCGAGACGAAGGAGAGACGTGGGTCACCTGCTGATGGTCGAGAGCTGGGTCGGGTCGATGAGCAGACTGCTGCCGCGGGCGATCCGCGAGGGCGGCCACGAGTTCACCTTCCTCACCCGCGATCTGCACCACTACCTGCGATCGGCCCCCGAGGGCACCGCCCACCCGCTGCTCGCGGCGCGCAACGTGCTGACCGCGGACACCAACGACCTCGACGCGCTGCTGCCCCAGGTCGAACGGCTCCACCACGTGCTCGGCTTCGACGGCGTCCTCACCTCCTGCGACTACTACCTGCCGGCCGTCGCCCGCATCGCCGGCCATCTCGGGCTGCCCGGCCCCGCCCCCGCCGCCGTCGAGGCCGCCTGCCGCAAGGACGCCACCCGGCAGGCGCTCTCCGCCGCCGGCGTGCCCGGCCCCCGGTACGCGGTCTGCGACGACTGGGCCGGCACCGCCGCCTCCGCCCGCGAGATCGGCTACCCCCTCGTCCTCAAGCCCGTCGACCTGTGCGCCGGGATGTACGTGCGGCGGGTGGACGACGAATCCGCGCTCTCCGCCGCCTACCGGGCCCTGGCCGACTTCCCGGTCAACGCGCGCGGCCAGCGGCGCTCCCCCCGGGTGCTGCTCGAAGAGCTCCTGGACGGGCCCGAGGTCAGCGTGGAGACCGTCTCCCACCGCGGCGCCACCCACGTCGTCGGCGTCACCGACAAGAGCGTCGGCGGCGCGCCCGCCTTCATCGAGACCGGCCACATGTTCCCCGCCGCGCTCGCCGCGGACGACGCGGCCGCCGCCGCGGACACGGCCCGCGCCGCCCTGGCCGCCCTCGGCCTGGACGACGTCGTCGCCCACACCGAGATCAAGCTCACCGCCGGCGGCCCGCGCGTGGTCGAGGTCAACCCCCGCCCCGCCGGCAACCGCATCACCGAACTGGTCCGCCACGTCACCGGCGTCGACCTCGCCGCCGCCTGCGTGGAGGTGGCGCTCGGCCGCGCACCCGAACTGACGGTGCGGGACACCGGCGTCCACAGCGCCGCCATCGGCTTCCTGGTGCCCACCGCCGCCGGCGTGCTGGAGCGGATCGACGGCGCCGCGCACCTCGACGGCGCGCCCGGCGTCCTCGAAACCCAGCTCGCCCGCCCCGGCACCACCGTCACGGCTGCCGGCAGCAACAACGACTACCTGGGACACGTCATGGCCGCCGACGCCGCCGGAACCGGCGCCCGCGCCCGCGTCGCCGAACTGCTCGCCGGCGTGCGGCCGTGTGTGGTGAGCCGATGACCACCGCCTACGACGCGCTCGTGCGCCGCGTGCGGGCCGGCGAGCTGGGCCCCGACCCGCGCCGGCGGACCGTCTCCGTCGCCTTCACCACCAGCCAGGCCGTACGCCACGCGGGGCGCGCCGGCGGCTACCGCAACGAGGTGCTCAGCCTGCGCCTGGACGAGGCCGTCGGTTCCTGCGCCGTGGAGCCGGGCGCGCTCCGCGCGAGCGCCCTGGACGACTGCGTCGGCGCCGACGTCGCCACGCTGCTGGACCACCCGCTGCGGGCGGTGCGGGTCGCCGCCCTCGACGCGTACCTCATGCACGCCACCCCGCACAGCCGACCCGCCGGCGGGGCCCGCCCCTGGCCGCTGCCGGGCGGCGACTCGCTGCTCAAGTCGCGGGCCCGCGCCCGCGCCGTCACCGAGCTGCTCGACCTGGAGCCCGGCCGCACCGTGCTGGTCGTCGGCGTCGTCAACTCGCTGCTGGAGCGGCTGCGTTCGCGCGGCCTGGCGTACATCCCCTGCGACCTCAAGGGCGGCAGCACCGAGTGGGGCGAGCCCGTCGCCACCGACGCCACCGCCCACCTCGACGGCTGCGACGCCATCCTCGCCTCCGGCATGACGCTCGGCAACGACGGCTTCGAGACGCTGCGCGCCCACGCCGCCCGGCACGACAAGCCCCTGGTGATGTTCGCGCAGACCGGCAGCGCCGTGCTGCCCCACTTCCTGGGGAACGGGGTCACCGCCGTGTGCGCCGAGCCCTACCCCTTCTTCTGGCTCGACGGCGGGCCGGGCTTCGTCTACCGCTACGGAGGCGCCCGATGACCGCGACCGCGCTCCGAGCCCCCACCGCCGACCCCGGGCTGCTCACCCTGCTGGGCCGCACCCCGCTCGCCCGCATCGGCTGCGACCTGCCCTGCCCCCAGCCCGGCTTCTTCGCCAAGCTCGAAGGGCTCGGCGCCGGCGGCATGAAGGCGCGGGCCGCCGTCTCCATGCTGCTCGGTGCCCGCGAGCGCGGCGAACTGCGCCCCGGCGCCCCGGTGGTGGAGTCCACCTCCGGCACCCTCGGCCTCGGGCTCGCCTTCGCCGGCCAGGCCCTCGGCCACCCGGTGGTGCTGGTCTGCGACGGTGAACTGGAGCCCGCCATGCGCCGCCTGCTGCGCGCCCACGGCGCCCGGCTGGAGCTCGTCGACCGCCCCGCCGCCGACGGCGGCTGGCAGGCCGCCCGGCTGGCCCGGCTGCGCGAGCTGCTGGCCGACCTGCCCGGCGCCTACTGGCCCGACCAGTACAACAACCCCGACAACGCCGCCGGCTACGCCTCGCTCGCCGCCGAACTCGCCACCGCCCTGGACCACCTCGACATCCTGGTGTGCAGCGTCGGCACCGGCGGCCACAGCGCCGGCGTCGTCGCCCCGCTGCGCCGCTACTGGCCCGCGCTGCGCCTCATCGGCGTGGACGCCACCGGCTCCACCATCTTCGGCCAGCCCGCCCGCGGCCGGCTGATGCGCGGCCTGGGCAGCAGCATCCACCCGCGCAACGTCGCCTACGAGGCGTTCGACGAGGTGCACTGGGTCGGGCCGGCCGAGGCCGTCGACGCCTGCCGCCGGCTCGCCCGCGCCAGCTTCGTCAGCGGCGGCTGGAGCACCGGCGCCGCCGCCCTGGTCGCCGCCTGGGCCGCCCGCGTCCACCCCGGCGCCGTCGTCGCCACCGTCTTCCCCGACGGCCCGCACCGCTACCTCGGCACCGTCTACGACGAGGACTACACCGCGGCCCACGGCGTCGACCCGGCCACCGCCGCCACCCGCCCCGTCGAGATCCCCCACCCCACCGCCGCCGAGGCCACCGGCTGGACCCGCTGCACCACCGTCGTCGACCCGCTGGGCGACACCGGGCCGACGGCCGCCGCCCCGGCGCCCCGCCCCGTCCCCGCAGTGGAGGCCACCCCGTGAAGAGCACCCTGCGCACCGTACGCCTCCAGCTCGCCGAACCGCTGCGCATCTCCCGCTCCGTGATGACGGCGCGGGACGCCGTCTGGCTCTCCCTCGAACACCGCGGACTGCGCGGCCACGGCGAGGCCGTGGCCAGCGCCTACTTCGGCCTCGACGCCGCCACGATCGGGCGGCTGCTCACCGACGCCGGCGGCGCGCTGGCACGGTTCGCCGACCCCGAGAGCGCGCTGGCCGCCCAGCGCGCCGGGGAACTGCTCCCGGAGGGCACCCCGCCGGCCGTCGCCGCCGCCGTCGAGTCGGCGCTGCTGGACCTCGTCGGCAAGCGCGC
Source organism: Streptomyces sp. LX-29 (assembly GCF_029541745.1). Taxonomy (NCBI): domain Bacteria; kingdom Bacillati; phylum Actinomycetota; class Actinomycetes; order Kitasatosporales; family Streptomycetaceae; genus Streptomyces; species Streptomyces sp. LX-29. The sequence goes on from NZ_CP089746.1 coordinate 7,589,377, forward strand.
GGGGGCCGCGGTCCACCAACTGCTCGGCACCCTCACCCCGCCCGCCGCCGCGACCGCCCGCACCATCGGGATCACCGACCCGGAGCACGCCGCCGCGCAGGCCCGCCGGCTGGCCGCCGCCGGCTTCCGCCTGCTCAAGGTGAAGGCCGGCACGCCGGACCCGGAGGACGACCTGGCCCGGGTGGCCGCCGTCCGGCGCGCCGCCCCGGACCTCAGGCTGCTGCTCGACCCCAACGGCGCCTGGACCCCCACCGAGGCGCGGGAGCTCCTCCCGCGCTACGCCGACCTGGGCGTGGAGGCCGTGGAACAGCCCACCGCCCCCGGCGACCCCGAGGCCCTCGCCCGACTCGCCGAGGGCGCCCCCCTGCCCGTCATCGCCGACGAGGACGCCGTCGGCTACGACGACGCCCGCCGGCTGGCCGGCCGGGTGCACGGCGTCAACGTCAAGCTCGCCAAGTGCGGCGGGGTGCACGCCGCGCTGCGCATCGCCGAACTGATCGCCGGCAGCGGCACCGCGCTGATGCTGGGCTGCCTCACCGCGAGCTCGCTGGGCATCGCCCCCGCCGTCCACCTCGCCGACCGCGCCCGCTGGGTCGACCTCGACGGCCATCTGCTGCTCGCCGGCGACCCGTGGAGCGGGATCGGCGGGGCGGACGGGACCGTGCGGGCGAGCGGCCGGGCCGGCCTCGGCGTACGACCGGACCACCAAGAAGGGCACTTCCGTGAAGACGTGGCGTGAGCTGCGCGGATTTCCGTTCGCGATACGCCTGCTGTTGCTCAACCAGCTCGGTGTGAACACCGGCTTCTACCTGCTCGTCCCCTACCTCGCCACCCACCTCGGCGAGGACCTGGGCATGTCGGCGGCCGTCGTCGGCATCGTGCTCGGCGTCCGCAACCTCAGCCAGCAGGGGCTGTTCATCGTGGGCGGCTCGGCCGCGGACCGACTGGGGGCGCGCGGCGTCATCATCGCCGGGTGCGGGCTGCGCACCGTCGGCTTCGCGCTGTTCGCGCTCGGCGACGGGCTGCCGGTGCTGATCGCGGCGTCCGTGCTCAGCGGGCTCGCCGGGGCGCTGTTCAACCCCGCCGTGCGGGCGTATCTCGCGCGGGAGGCCGGGGACCGCAAGGCCGAGGCGTTCGCGCTGTTCAACGTGTTCGCCACCACCGGCGCGCTGCTCGGCCCGCTGCTCGGCAGCGTCCTGCTGCTCGTGGACTTCCGCGCCTCCGCGCTCACCGCCGCCGGAATCTTCGCGGTCCTCACCGTCGCCCAGGCGCTGGTGCTCCCGGCCCGCGAGACCCCGCCGGCGGGCGGCAGCGTGCTCGGCGACTGGCGCGAGGTCCTCGGCGACCGGGCGTTCCTCGCCTTCTCCCTCGCCATGACCGGCATGTTCACCCTGGAGAACCAGCTGTACCTGCTGCTTCCCGACGGCGCCCGGCGGGCCACCGGCTGGGAGGGGGCGGCCGGCGTCGTCTTCCTCACCGGCACCCTGGCCAACCTCGCGCTGCAACTGCGCATCACCCGCGCCCTGAAGGACCGGGGCCGCCGGACGGTGTGGATCGGCTGCGGACTCGCCCTGATGGCGCTGGCGTTCCTGCCCCCGCTGCTGACCGCCGGGGAACCGGCCGCCGAGGGCACCGGCGGGGCCGCGCTCGCGCTGCTGCCGATCCTCGCCGGGGCGCTGCTGCTCTACCTCGGACTCATGATCGCCCAGCCCTTCGTCATGGAGCTGATACCCGCCTTCGGCCGCCCCGAGCTGACCGGCACCCGTTTCGGGATCTTCTACGTCACCTCCGGGATCGCCGCCGCCCTCGGCAACACCCTCGTCGGCTGGGCCATGGACACCGGCCGGAGCGGGGCGGCCTGGCTCCCCTGGGTCTGCTGTGCCGTCTTCGGCCTCCTCTCGGCCGCCGGCGTCGGCTGGCTGCACCGCCTCCGCGCGGTGCCCGAGCACCAGCCGCCCCGCCCGGTGGCGGCGGCCGGCGGCGACACCGGCAGGCAGCGTGACGAGGTGACGACATGACGGCACGACAGGGAAACCTCCTCACCGACCACCCCGAGCTCTACGAGGCCCGCTTCCCCGACCCCGACCGGCTCGCCGCCCGCTGGGCGGAGGACCGGCTGCGGCACCACGGCGCCGGGCCGCGCGTCCTCGACCTCGGCTGTGGCACCGGCCGCGACGCGGCCCACCTGCACGCGGCCGGGCGTCGCGTGGTCGGCGCCGACACCTCCGAGGCGATGCTCGCCCACGCCCGCGACCACCACCCGGGACCCGAGTACGTCCACGCCGACCTGCGCGGGTTCGACCTGGGGGAGCGGGCGTTCGACGCGGTCGTCTGCCTGGACAGCGCCTTCCTGTACGCCCACACCAACGACGAGCTGGACGGGCTGCTGTCCTCCTGTCGACGGGCGCTCGCCCCCGGTGGGCTCTTGATCGCCGAGATGCGCAACGGCGCCTTCTTCCTCGGCCGCACCGAACTGCTCGACGCGCCCGCCGTCAGCCGCTTCACCTGGGAGGGCACCGCCTACCGCGCGGTCACCACCCTGCACGTCGACCGCGCGGCGCAACTGCTGCGCCGCCGCCGGGTGTGGACCGCCGACGACGGCCTCCCCCCGACCGAACAGCACTCCGCCTGGCGGCTGCTCTTCCCCCAGGAGCTGCGGTACGCGCTGGCCGCCCACGGATTCACGGTGCTGGCCCTGCACGACGGCCCGGGCCCGCGCACCGAGCCGCCCTGGCGGGAGGGCGATCCGGAGCCCGGCGCCACCGCCGACGGCGACCGGCTGCACCTGGTCGCCCGGCTGGCGGCTTCGTAGCGGCTTCGCAGCGGCTCCGGAACGCGACCGGCTGAGACCGGCCCGGCCCGCCGCCCACGGCGGTACGGCCTTCCGCCGCGACGGCCACCACGACGGCGCGGCCCGGCGGCCATCCGTCACCGCGCCCCACCCACCCCCCCACCACGGCACCCACCACGAGGAGATCTCATGACGCACACCCCGGACAACGAACGCCACCCCGGCCTCCACCGCCGTGGCTTCCTCGCCGCCACAGGCGGCCTGGGGATCGGCATCGGCGCGCTCGCCGTCACCGGCTGCGGCGACTCCGGCTCGGGCACCGCCGAATCCGGCACCAAGGGCGGCAAGCCCCAGCGTGGCGGACGCCTGCGGGCCGCCTTCGCCGGCGGCGGGGCCAGCGAGACCCTCGATCCACACCTGGGCAACCTGTTCGCCGACGCCGCGCGCGCCAAGGCCCTCTTCGACAAGCTGGCCGACTTCGGCGCCGACCTGTCGCCCCGGCCCCGGCTGGCCGCCCGATGGGAGCCGAACGCCGCCCTGGACCGGTGGACGATCACCCTGCGCCAGGCCGAGTTCCACGACGGCCGGCCGGTCACCGCGGAAGACGTGTTGTACAGCTACCGCCGTATCGCCGACCCGAAGAAGGCGTTCCGCGCCAAGGCGTCGCTGGAACCCATCGACCTCGACGCCAGCCGGGCGACCGGACCGCGGACCCTGGAGTTCCGGCTCAAGCGGCCGACCGCCGAATTCCCCAACATACTCGCCGCCTTCGGCGCGTACATCGTTCCCAAGGGATCCGGTGAGAAGGGCGAGTTCGACCGGCGCCCGATCGGCTCCGGCCCCTTCCGCTTCGAGTCCTTCGCCCCCGGCCGCTCCGCCGTCTTCCGGCGCAACGAGGAGTACTGGGACGGCGCCCCCTACCTGGACGAGCTGGAATTCGTGGTCGCCAACGAGGAGTCGGCGCGGATCAACGCGCTGCTCGGCGGACAGATCGAGTACGCCCACGAGCTCAACCCCACCACCGCCCGTGCCCACCAGGACGGCGGCCGGATCGAGATCGTACGGCTGCGCAACAGCGCCATGCAGGCGTTCGCGATGAAGACCGACCGGGCGCCCTTCGACGACAAGCGGGTCCGCGAGGCGTTCTTCCTCATCGCCGACCGCAAGGAGCTGATCGACGGGGCGCTGTCCGGGGCCGGTGAGATCGGCAACGACCTGTTCGGTAAGGGGTACACGTACTACGCCGACGGGCTGCCGCAGCGCGAACAGGACCTGGACCGGGCCCGCCACCTCCTCAAGAAGGCCGGCGCCGAGGACCTGCGGATCACCCTGGACACCTCCGACGTGGCGGCCGGCTTCACCGAGGCGGCCGGGATCTTCCGCGACCAGGCCGCCAAGGCCGGCGTGCGGATCAAGGTCAGGACCGGCAGCAAGGACAGCTACTGGGCCGACATCCTGGACTCCGGCACCCTGTGCTGCTACCGCTCCGGCGCCATGCCCATCGAGTCGCACATCTCCCAGCGGCTGCTCACCGACTCCACCACCAACGCCACCCACTGGCGGCACAAGGACTTCGACGCCCTCTACCAGCAGGCCCAGTCCACCAGGGACGACCAGCGGCGGGCCGCGCTCTACGAGAGGATGCAGCGCCGACTGCACGCCGAGGGCGGCTTCCTGGTGTGGGGCTTCGCCGACTGGATCGTCGGCACGGCCCGCACGGTGCGCGGCGTCGAGCGCCAGGCGCCGGCCAACACCCTGGACTGGGCGCGGTTCGACAAGGTCTGGCTGGCGACGGCGTGACCGGACTGCGCGGCTGGCTCGTCCGGCGGCTGCTGCTCGGTGCCGTGCAGATCGCGGCCGTGGTGCTGTTGGTCTTCGCGCTCACCGAGGCGCTGCCGGGCGACGCCGCCACCTCGCTGGCGGGCGACCAGCCCGACCCCGCGCGGATCGCCGCCATCCGGGCCGAGATGGAGCTCGACCGGCCGGCACACCAACGGCTGCTCGACTGGGCGGCCGGACTGCTCCACGGCGACCTCGGCACCTCGCTGGTCTCCGGCCGCCCGGTCACCACCTACCTCGGCGACGGCTTCGGCCCCACACTGCTGCTGGCCTCCCTCACCCTGGCGCTGCTGGTGCCGATCGCGCTGGGCCTCGGGGTGCTGGTGGCGAGCCGCGCGGGCGGCCGCACCGACCGGCTGATCGCCTCGGTCACCCTCGGGGTGTACGCGGTGCCGGAGTTCGCCCTCGGCGTGCTGCTGGTCACCGTCTTCGCGCTGCGCCTGGACTGGCTGCCGCCGACCGCCGTGGGCTACGGCACCGACCTGCTCGACCACCCCGCCGTGCTGGTGCTGCCGGTGCTGGTGCTGCTCTCCCGGCCGGTGTGCTCCCTCAGCCGACTGGTGCGGGCCGGGATGATCGACGCGCTGGCCGCGCCGCACGCCGCGCAGGCCCGTCGCTACGGCCTCTCCGAGACCCGCGTCCGCTACGCCCACGCCCTGCCGAACGCCATCGCGCCCGCGGCGCAGCAACTCGCCCGCACCGTCGACTGGCTGCTGTGCGGGGTGATCGTGGTGGAGGCGCTGTTCGTCATCCCGGGCCTGGGCACGGTGCTGATGAACGGGGTCGCGGAACGGGACCTCCCGGTCGTCCAGGGGCTCGCGGTGGTCTTCGGCGTCATCGCCGTCGTCCTCAACCTCGCCGCCGACCTCGTCGCGCGGCGCTTCTCCCCGCGGACGGAGGTGGCGGCGTGACCGAGCGTCCCCTCACCCCGCCTCAGCCGACACCGGCGGATCCCGGGCCCGGCGTGTCGCATACCCCGTCGGTGGCCCCTGGCGCTGGTGTGTCGGACACCTCGTCGGTGGCCGCCGGCACTGGCGTGTCGCACCCCCCGCCGGCCGCCCCCGACACCGGCGTGTCGGGCTCCTCGTCGCCCGGCCCCCGACCGGACACCCGCGCGTCGCGGATGTCGACCCGGTTCGGCCCGCGATGGTCGGGTCCTGCCGGCTCCGGCTCCGGCTCCCGCGCGGCGCGGCCCGGCCGCTATGCGCTCGGCGCCGTCCTGGTGAGCGTACCCCTGCTGCTCGCCCTGCTGGGGCCGCTGTTCGCCGGCGCCCCGGGGCCGCGTGCGGCCTCCTTCACCCTCGGCGGCGGCCACTGGCTGGGCACCGACTTCGTGGGCCGCGACGTCTGGCGACAGGTGCTGCTCGGCGGGGAGTCCGTGGTGCTGGTCGCCCTCGCGGCCACCGCGCTGGCCTACGCGGTGGCGCTGCCGCTCGGCCTGGGCGCCGCGCTCACCCACCGGTCCTGGCTGGAGGAGTCGCTGATGCGACCGCTGGACGTGCTGCTCGCGGTGCCGTCCCTGCTGGTGGTCCTGTTGGTGGCCGCCGTCAGCGAACCGGGGGCGGCCGGCCTCGCGCTGCTGGTCGCGCTGGTCAACATCCCCGACGCGGCCCGTATCGTCCGGGCCGCGGCGGCGCAGGCGGCCGCCAGCCCCGCCGTGGAGGCGCTGCGCATGCAGGGCGAGAGCCGGTGGCGGATCGCCTTCGGCTTCGTCGGCCGCTCCCTGCTGCGCACTCTCGCCGCGGATGCCGGCGTACGCCTCACCGGCGTGCTCTACCTCGTCGCCACGGCCGCCTTTCTGGGCGTGGGCGTCGCCCCCGACGCCGCCGACTGGGCGGTCATGGTCGACCGCAACCGCACCGGCCTCTTCGTCCAACCCTGGGCGGTCGTCGTGCCCGCGCTGCTGATCGTGGCCCTGTCGACGGGCACCAACCTGCTCTTCGACGCCGCCCTCGACGGCGGTCGCCGAAGCGAGAAGCGAAAGGAGCCGCGCCGGTGAACCCCACAGCGGACGACGCGATACCGGATCCCCCGACACCTCCCGCGGCGGCGGTGCGGGAGGGCACGGCCTCGGTGACCGCCGCGCGGCAGCCGGTGGCGGAGGTCGAGGACCTGCGCGTCGAGGTCGACGGCCGCGCGATCGTCGACGGCGTCTCCCTCCGCCTCATGCCCGGTCGGATCACCGCCCTCGTCGGCGCCTCCGGCAGCGGCAAGACGACCACCGGCCGCGCCCTGCTCGGGGAGTACCCCGAGACCGCGCGGGTGACGGGACGGGTGCGTGGGCCGGGGCGTGGCCTGGTCGGCTATGTGCCGCAACACCCGGCCTCCGTACTCAACCCGGCGCGCCGCGTCGGGGCCCTGCTCTTCGACATCGCCCGCGCGCGGACGGCGGAGGGGCCCCGGCGCGCGCGGCGGGCCGCGGCGCGGGAGCGGGTGCTGGACGCGCTGGCCCTCGCCCAGTTGCCGGACGGCGCCGAACTGGTCCGGCGCCACCCGCACCAGCTCTCGGGCGGCCAGCAGCAGCGCGTCGTCATCGCGCATGCCCTGCTGTCGGGCGCGCGCCTCGTGGTCGCCGACGAGCCGACCACCGGACAGGACGCGCTGACCAAGCGGCGCGTCGTGGCGGAGCTGGCCGCGCTCGCGGACCGGGGCATCGCGGTGCTGCTGCTCAGCCACGACCTGGAGGCGGTGCGGGAACTCGCCGACGAGGTCCTGGTGATGAAGGACGGGCACGTGGTGGAGTCCGGCCCGGCCGAGCGGCTGTGGCGTGCCCCGCGCCACGCCTGGACCCGCACCTTCCTGTCCGCCGCCGCCCGCCCCGAGCCGGCGGCGGCCATCGGACCGGACGCCCCTGCTCGCCGTGCGCCGGCCGAGCCCGCTGGGCTGACCGCCCTGGTGCGCCCTGAGCGGGTCGAGCCTGCCGGGTCGGGGGCGGTTGTTCGTCTTGAGCGGGTCGAGCCCGCCGGGTCGGACGCGGCTGTTCGTCCCGGGCCGGTCGAGCCCGCCGAGCCCGCTGGGCTGGATGATCCCGCGCGCCCCGAGTCGGCCGCGCCCCTGCTCCGGGTCTGTTCCCTCACCGCCAGACATGGCTCGGCCGTCGTTCTCCGGGACGCCGCGCTGTCCGTGCGGGCGGGGGAGTGCCTGGCCGTGGTCGGGCGCTCGGGAAGCGGCAAGACGACGCTCGCGCGGTGCGTGGCGGGGCTGCACCGGGAGTACGCGGGGGAGGTGCTGCTCGACGGCGTGGCGCTGCCGCGGAGTCTGCGGGACCGGAGCCGCGATCAGCTCGCCGCCGTGCAGTACGTGTTCCAGGACGCGCACGCCGCGTTCGACGGGCACCGCGCGGTGCTGGACCAGGTGGCCCGCACGGCGGTGCGGCTGCGCGGCCTCGGCGCGGACGAGGCGACGGCGGAGGCGCTGGAGACCCTGCGCGGGACGGGACTCGCCGCGGAGCTGGTCCGGCGGCGCCCGGGCGCGCTGTCCGGCGGCGAGCTCCAGCGGGCCGCGCTGGCCCGCGCGTTGCTGGCCCGGCCCCGCGTCCTGATCTGCGACGAGGTCACGTCCGGGCTCGACCCGGTCACCCGGCGGGACGTCCTCGACCTGCTCGCCGCCCTGCCGCGCGAACGGCGGGGAATGGCGCTGCTGCTCATCACCCACGATCTGGACGCGGCGGCGCTCGGCGGACGCGTCGTGGTGCTGGACGGCGGCGAGGTCGTGGAGAGCGGCCCGACCCGGGAGGTGCTGGCCGCGCCCCGGCACCCGTTCACCGCCGCGCTGGTGACGGCTGCCGGACGGGCTCAGTCCGCGCGCAGCAGGTGCCCGATGCCCGGATAGGTCAGCACCAGCCCGTCGCGGCTGAACTCGATGTCGCTGCTGAAGTCGCCGGAGGTGTAGCGGATGCGGGCGCCCCGCGCGGTCAGGCTGATGTGCTCGTAGGTCTGCGCCGACGGCCGGACCGTGAGGTCGGGCACCGACACCCAGGCCATCAGGAAGTCACGGCGGCCGGGCCCGGTGTGCAGCTGGTGGCGGAGCGTCGGCATGGCATTGGTCAGCGGGGACAGCCCCAGGTCGCAGTCGAGGGCACCGGCCACCTCGGGCAGCGGCTTGCCGTCGGCCGTCCAGGTCCCGCCGTCGCGGCGCAGGTCCAGCCGGTGGGTGGCGGAGGGGGTCTCGGCGGTCACCTGGAGCCGGCGCGTCACATAGCCCTGCCCGGTCTCCAGCTCGTACGTCATCCAGTACGGTCTCGGCCGCAATCCCAGCACCCGGCCGCGGGCCCGCAGCCCGGTGCCGGAGAGGGTGACCCACGCCGTCTCGTATCCGCCGCTCTCGGTGACCGCCCAGGTCAGGACGTGCTGATCGGTCATCGGTCTCCTCGGGACGATGCGAGCGGGACAGCGCGGCCGGACGGTGCGGGGCCACCGCCACAGCGCAGGCTACCCGCGTGGGGTGCCCGCCGCCCCGCATCGGGACAGGCGGCTCCGACCGCCGAGGCGACGCCGCCGCGGCGATGTCGCCAGGAAGATGCCGCTGGTGCGACCGGACGCGACCGGCCGGCGGCCGGATGCGATCGGCGGGGCGGCCGGTCCGATCGCCGAGTCGCTCCACCACGCCAGACCAGGCGCTCCAACGCACCCACGAAGGCGGTCCATCACGTTCGCCGAGGCGATCGACCACGCTCGCGGAGGTGATCGACCACGTCGCCGAGGTGATCGACCACGTCGCCGAGACGAGCGACCGCGGTCACCGGGGCGATCCCTCACCCCCGCTGAGGCGATCGACGCCGCTCGTGGACGCGATCGCCCACGCTCGCCGAGACGAGCGCCCACGCTCGCGAGACGAGCGCCCACGCTCGCCGAGGCGCTCCACCGCGCTCGCCGAGGCACCCTTCCGATCACTTAGGATCGCCAGAATGGCACCTCACGCACCTCATGACCCGTTCGTCCGCGTCCGCGGTGCCCGTGTGCACAATCTGCGCTCCGTCGACGTGGACGTTCCGCGCGACGCGCTCGTCGTCTTCACCGGCGTGTCGGGCTCCGGGAAGTCCTCGCTGGCCTTCGGCACCCTCTACGCGGAGGCGCAGCGGCGCTATCTGGAGTCCGTCTCGCCGTACGCCCGCCGGCTGATCCACCAGACCGAGGCGCCCAAGGTGGCGGAGGTCACCGGGCTGCCGCCGGCGGTGGCGCTGGAGCAGCGGCGCTCCGCGCCCACCTCGCGTTCCTCCGTCGGCACCGTCACCACCCTGTCGAACTCGCTGCGGATGCTGTTCTCGCGGGCCGGCACCTACCCGCCGGGCAGTACCGGCCGGCTGGACTCCGACGCCTTCTCGCCGAACACCGCGGCCGGCGCCTGCCCCGAGTGCCACGGGCTGGGCACGATCCACCAGGTCACCGAGGAGTCCCTGGTCCCCGACCCGTCGCTGAGCATCCGCCAGGGCGCCATCGCTGCCTGGCCCGGCGCCTGGCAGGGCAAGAACCTCCGCGACATCCTCGGTGCGCTCGGGTACGACCTCGACGTCCCCTGGCGCGAGCTGCCGCCGGAGGACCGCCGGTGGATCCTCTTCACCGACGAACAGCCCGTCGTCACCGTCCACCCCGAGCGCGAGGCCCACCGCATCCAGCGCCCCTACAAGGGCACCTACATGAGCGCCCGGCGCTACGTGCTGCACACCTTCGCGGACTCCAAGAGCCAGACGCTGCGCACCCGGGTGGGGCGGTTCATGGTGAGCGCGCCCTGCCCGGTGTGCCGGGGGCGGCGGCTGCGCGCCGAGGCGCTGGCCGTCACCTTCGCCGGACACGACATCGCGGCGCTGGCCGCGCTGCCGCTGACCGCGCTCGCGCGTGTGCTCGCCCCCGCCGTCGACGGCGCCGACGAGACCGCGGCGACGCTCGCCCACGACCTCGTCGCGCGCATCGAGGTGCTGACCGAGCTGGGGCTCGGCTATCTCAGCATGGACCGCGCCACGCCCACCCTCTCCGCGGGCGAGCTCCAGCGCCTGCGGCTGGCCACCCAGTTGCGCTCCGGCCTGTTCGGGGTGGTCTATGTGCTGGACGAGCCCTCGGCGGGGCTGCACCCGGCCGACAGCGCGGCCCTGTTGACCGTCCTGGACCGGCTCAAGGCCGCCGGGAACTCGCTGTTCGTCGTCGAGCACCACATGGACGTGGTGCGGCGCGCCGACTGGATCGTCGACGTCGGCCCGCGCGCCGGTGAGCTCGGCGGCGAGATCCTCTACAGCGGGCCCGTGCCCGGCCTGGCGGACGTCGCGGCCTCGGCCACCCGCCGCTACGTCTTCCCGGACGGGGAAGAAGGGGCCGTACGCGAGCCCCGCACCCCGGCCGGCTGGCTGCGGCTGCACGGCGTGACCCGGCACAATCTGCGCGACGTCGACGCCGAGGTGCCGCTGGGCGTGTTCACCGCCGTCACCGGGGTCTCCGGCTCGGGCAAGTCCACCCTCATCTCCCAGGTGCTCGCCGACGCGCTCGCCGAACACCTGGGCCTGGCCGGAGCGGAGGCCGAGGAACCGGAGCAGCCGGGCGCCGCCGCCCGCCCCGGCCTCGCCGACCTGCGGGCCGTCAGCGGCCTGGACGCCGTCGACCGGCTGGTACGGGTCGACCAGAAGCCCATCGGCCGCACCCCGCGCTCCAACCTCGCCACCTACACCGGCCTCTTCGACGCCGTGCGCAAGCTGTTCGCCGGCACCGAGGAGGCCCGCGCCCGGGGCTTCAACGCCGGGCGGTTCTCCTTCAACGTCGCCGGCGGCCGCTGCGACACCTGTCAGGGCGAGGGCTTCGTCGCCGTGGAGCTGCTCTTCCTGCCCGGCACATACGCCCCCTGCGCGGACTGCCGGGGCGCCCGCTACAACGCCGCGACACTCGAGGTCGGCTACCGAGGCGCCTCCATCGCCGACGTGCTGGGCATGACGGTCGACGCCGCGGCCGACTTCCTCGCCGACGTCCCGGCCGCCGCCCGCGGCCTGCGCGCCCTGCGCGAGGTGGGGCTGGGCTATCTGCGGCTGGGGCAGCCCGCCACCGAGCTGTCCGGCGGCGAGGCACAGCGCATCAAGCTCGCCACCGAACTCCAGCGCACCCGACGCGGCCACACCGTCTACCTGCTGGACGAGCCCACCACCGGGCTGCACCCGGCCGACACCGAGCTGCTGCTGCGTCAGCTGCACGGTCTGGTCGACGCGGGCCACTCCGTGGTGGTGGTCGAGCACGACATGGCGGTGGTCGCCGGCGCCGACTGGGTCATCGACCTCGGCCCCGGCGGCGGGGACGAGGGCGGCCGCGTCGTCGTGAGCGGCCCGCCCGCCACGGTGGCCCGCGCCGCGGCGAGCCGCACCGCCCCGTACCTGGCCGGGGCGGTGCGCGGACCGCAGCGCTGAGGAGCCGCCGAGGTCCCCCGGAGGTGTGGCCCGCCGGCCGTGTCGACGGGCCGGCGCGGCGCTACAGTTCGCCGCCGGGGATCGCGCGGCGGCGCGCCTCCGCCTCCTCCTTGGCCAGCTCCGACTTCCGGTAGCCGTAGGCGAAGTAGATGACCGCGCCGATGGCGAACCAGATGGCGAACCGCACCCAGGTCCGCCAGTCCAGGTAGGTGGTCAGCCAGATGGAGGAGGCGACCCCGACCAGGGGCACCAGCGGCATCCACGGACAGTAGAACTGGCGTGGCAGCTCGGGCCGTCGGTAGCGCAGCATGATGACGGAGACGCAGACCACCACGAAGGCCAGCAGGATGCCGATGTTGGTGAGCTCCGCCGCCTCGCCGATCTTGACGAAGCCGGCGATGCCCGCCGAGGCGAAGCCGACGATCCAGGTGACCCGGGTGGGTACGTGCCGGGTCGGGTGGGTCTTGGCGAACCAGTGCGGCAGCAGGCCGTCGCGGCTCATGGAGAACCAGACCCGGGTGACGCCCAGCATGAAGGTGAACATGACGGTGAGGATGCCGATGATCGCGCCCACCGCGATCACATCGGCGACGCCGCTGAGCCCCACCGCCTTGAAGGCGCTGGAGAAGCCGCTCTCCGGGTCGATGTCCGTGTAGTTCTGCATGCCGGTCAGCACCAGGCAGGCCAGCACGTACAGCACCATCGAGATGCCCAGCGAGTACAGGATCGCCTTCGGCATGTGCCGCTGCGCGTCCTTGGACTCCTCGGCCGCCGTACTCATCGCGTCATAGCCGAAGACCGCGAAGAAGACGGTCGCGGCGCCGGTGAACGCGCCGCCGAGGCCATAGGGGAAGAACGGCGTGTAGTTGTCGGTGTTGATGTGGAAGAAGCCGATCACGATGACCAGCAGCACCACCGCGACCTTCAACACCACCACGACCATCTCGAACCGGGCCGCGCTCTTGATGCCCAGGTTGAGCAGGTACGCCACGAACAGGCACAGGATCACGGCGAAGAGGTCGACCCGATGGCCCGGCCCGGTGCCCGGCGCGCCCAGCATCCAGGCCGGCAGGTCCGCGCCCATCTCGCCCACCAGGAACGAGAAGTAGCCGGAGATGCCGATCGCGACGACCGCGACGATCGCCGTGTACTCCAGCAGCAGGTCCCAGCCGATGAACCAGCCCGCGAACTCGCCGAGGACCGCGTAGCCGTAGGTGTAGGCCGAGCCCGCCTTCGGGATGAGCCCGGCGAACTCCGCGTAGCTGAAGGCGGCCGCCGCGCTCGCCACGCCGGCGATGAGGAACGAGATGAGCACCGCCGGTCCTGCGGTGCCGTTGGCGACCGCGCCCGCCAGCGTGAAGATACCGGCGCCGATGATGCCGCCGACACCGATGGCGGTGAGCTGCCACAGCCCCAGGGTGCGGGTCAGCCGCTCGCTCGTGGCCCCCTCGGGCTCCTCGATGTGGTCGATCGGTTTCTGGCGCAGTACGCCCGATCCCATTCGGAGTCTGGCCATGGTCTGTCCTCTCCGCCGACGCCGACTGCTGACGGCCGATGATGATGAAGCAGCCCGGAGGCCGTGGGAAGGCACCGCGCTGGACCATGGCCGGTTCCGGGCCCCGGCGCCGGCGGGGGTCGGCGGCGGGCGTGACCGGCCGGCGGCCGACGCCTCACGCCCGGCGGCCGACGCCTCACGCCCGGCGGCCGACGCCTCACGCCCGGCGGCCGAGGCCCGGCGCCTGGCGGCCGACGCCTGGCGCCTGGCGGTCGGGGCCTGGCGTGGCGCGGGTCGCCGGCCGTGCCACCCGCGGCCCCCGCGGCACCGGGGGCGTGTGCGCCGCCGCGGCCCGTGCGCCGGGTGCGGCGACCGGCCGCGCGGTGCCGACGGCGGGACTGCGGTCCGCCCCGCTCACCAGCCTCGTCCTGCGCGCTCCGCGCGGTGTCGGCCATGCACGCACCGTAGTCAGCCTCGGCCATCGGCGCAGCCGGGGCGTGGTATGCGGGTGATCGGGCGGACGCGGGGGCGCTGCGGCACACTGGTCACATGCCGGAGCTGCCCGAGGTCGAGGCACTCGCCGGGTACGTGGCCGAACACGCGGTCGGCCGGGAGATCGCCCGGGTGTACCCGGTCGCGATCAGCGTGCTCAAGACGTACGACCCGCCGCTGACGGAGCTGGAGGGCCGCTCCCTCACGGCCGCCGGGCGATACGGAAAGTTCCTGCACCTCGCCACCGGCGACGGCCCCCACCTGGTGATGCACCTCGCCCGCGCCGGCTGGCTGCGCTGGCGGGACGAGCTCCCGCCGGAGCCGCCGCGCCCCGGCAAGGGGCCGCTGGCGCTGCGGGTGCGGCTGGTCGAGCGGGAGGGCGCGGCCGGAGCCGGCTTCGACCTCACCGAGGCCGGCACGAAGAAGGGGCTCGCCGTCTACTGCGTCCGCGACCCGCGGGACGTCCCCGGCGTCGCCCGCCTGGGCCCCGACCCGCTCGACGCCGCCTTCGACTACGCCGCCTTCGCCGCCCTGCTGCGCGGCCAACGGCACCGGATCAAGGGCCTGTTGCGCGACCAGTCCGTCATCGCGGGCATCGGCAACGCCTACTCCGACGAGATCCTGCACGCCGCTCGCCTCTCGCCCTACCGCCTGGCCGACGACCTCACCGCGGAGGAGACGGCCACCCTCTACGAGGCGATGGGAACCACCCTGCGGGACGCCGTCGAACGGTCACGCGGTCTGGCGGCGGGGGAGCTGAAGGCGGAGAAGAAGACCGGCCTCCGGGTGCACGGCCGGACCGGCCAACCCTGCCCGGTCTGCGGTGACACCATCCGCGAGGTGTCCTTCAGCGACTCCGCGCTCCAGTACTGCCCCACATGCCAGACCGGCGGCAAGCCCCTGGCCGACCGACGACTGTCACGCCTGCTGAAGTAGCTTCCGGGTACGTGAGAGAGGTGGGCCGACCAGGGAGACCGCGAGGCGTGTGGCGGCCGGGGGTGGGCGGTCGGCCGCGCGGTGGGGTGCCGGCCAGGTGGGAGGTGAGCCGCTGCGCGGACGCCGTGGAATTCACCCCCTTGACGTGATCGCGTTCGATTAGGCTGAGGCCATGCTTTGACGCCTGCCCGGCATCCGGGCACCCCCGTGACTCCTTCGTCCGTCGCATACCGATCCGCGTCCCACGAAGGAGACCTTTCCATGAACACGTCGACCACCATCGACGTACCCGACGCCTTCGCGGCGTCCTACGGCGCACACGACCCCCAGGCGCGGGCCTGGGTCACCGCGCTGCCGCGACTCGCAGCCGACCTGCTCGACCGCTGGGAGCTGCGACTCGACGGCAGGGCCGCGTACGGCATGGCCTCGCTCGTCCTCCCGGTGCTCCGGGCCGACGGCACTCCCGCCGTGCTCAAGCTCCAGGAGCTCCGGGAGGAGACCGCCGGTGCCGCCGCCGGGCTGCGGGCGTGGCGGGGCGAGGGCGTGGTGCGCCTGCTCGACCACGACGAGGCCAGCGGCACCCAACTGCTGGAACGGCTGGACGGGTCCCGCTCCCTGTCCTCGGTCACCGACGACGCCGCCGCCATGCGGATCCTGGCCGCGCTGATGGCCCGTCTGGCCTCGGTACCGGCCCCCGACG